>CAZEXJ010000075.1:0-5299 GCA_964516585.1 uncultured Alistipes sp. | reverse complement strand
AATTCGAACGGTCGGGATACGGGACGAAATTTCGACGTGGCGTCGCCCTCGTAGGTCGTTCCGTCGTTCAGGATCAATACCCGTTCGGGCGTACCTTGCGAAAAATCAACACCGGAGAGGTCGATGTGGAATGTCTCCATCGACAGAGTCGGTTCGAAATAGTAGATCAGATTTGTTTGGTCGGCGACCGTGCGCCAGCGTGTCGAGGCGATATGCGGGCTGTCGGGCGTGGAGATTCCGTATGGGACGGATACATTGCGCATGACCGACATGACAGCCGGCACGGCTATGGCCGGATCGGTAGTCTGCACAACGGCGCCGATGTAGAACGAGGCTCGCACGAATCTGTCGGACGAACGGTTCGTGCCCGGCAGCATGGTCAATCCGCCGATCTGTTCCCAATAGTCGTTGACGGCCAATTGCAGATTATAGGCCGGCGAGTTGGTCAGCACGCGATACTGCCGCCCGTGATAGATCATGAGCCGCCCGTCGATATATTGCAATATTGCGCTGTCGCCCGAGGAATCGGATATGGCCAGATGCAGTTTGGCCTTGACTCCGTTGGGCAGATCGGGGGCATCGATGCGGAACCTCTCCTTCGAAAGCTCGGCCACAGCCTCTGCAACGGAGGCGAAGTTATCCAGTACATATTGCGTCCAGATACTCAGCCCCATTACCGGACGCGTGTCGTTAGGCCGTTCGTAGACCGTTTCGGGCAGGAATAACAGGTTTGCGACCAACCCTTTTTCGTTCATGCCGTCGCAGATGCCTATGTCGTAACCGGCCGCTGCGAGCGAACCGTATTTCGATGTCCAAAATAGGGTATTGCCCGTCTTGGCTCCGCGTCGTTGCATGCCGCGCGGGAAGATGTAGAGATTGGTTTGCGGATCTTCGCGCCAGTCCATCGTACGGCCGGTCGCCGTCATGCCGCCGTTAACCGAATATAGCGCACGGGTACAGGCATCCGCCTGTTGAAAACCGGTGAGCATGCAGATGCCCAGCAGAGATAACAATATTTTCATCGAATAAGTTTTTTAATTACCTCGCATTCCTCTGCAAAAAAGGTGCAAAATCAGATCGCACCGCCCGTCGCAGATCATCCAGCGCCCGGAAATGAAGTTGTAATCGTGCATATGACAGAGATTCTTACGTCGGCCTGCGGTCTCCTCAGAATGACAGTGCGAGAATGAGATTGCCACGCCTCGCTGTGCTCGGCTCGCAATGACAGGATACAACGCCACACAATGTCACTCCGAGGAGCGTGCTTGCACGCGACGTGGGAGTCTCTGGCGCGACAACGGGAATAGGCCTCCCCAAGTGAGATTCTCACGTCGGCCTGCGGCCTCCTCAGAATGACAGAGCGGAGGAGATTCTCACGTCGGCCTGCGGTCTCCTCAGAATGACAGGGCGAGAATGATATTGCCACGCCTCGCTGTGCTCAGCTCGCAATGACAGCGCGGGCATTAATAGCGTCTTCCTCAGAATGCCACAGCGGGCGTGCTTGCGCGTCCGACGAGGAAAACCGGCGGTAGCGGGCATGGCATATTATCCTTTTCGGTAGCGGGCGAGAAAAATAATTTCGGCATAAATTCATTATTTCGGGTAATTATATGTATTTTTACGTGATTATTGCTTATGATTAATTTAAATCGAATATGAACAAAGTATTATTGTTATCAGTTATGGGAACATTTGCCGTATCCCAAGGCACCGATGCCGCAAAGCCTGAAAAACCGTGGATCGTCGATCGGTTCGACGATATAAAGGTGATTCGCTACGAGGTGCCGGGATTCGAGAAACTGCCGCTCGTCGAGAAGGAGTTGATATACTATCTCGCCGAAGCCGCCAAGTGCGGACGCGACATCCTTTTCGATCAGAATTTCAAATACAATCTCGTCATACGCCGCACGTTGGAGCGGATATACACTTCGACCGAGGAGCGCGACCGCAAGACGGAAGATTTCATCGCGTTGGAGAAGTATCTGAAAAAGATGTGGTTCGCCAACGGTATACACCACCACTATTCAAACGATAAGTTCCGTCCCGAGTTCGGCGAGAAGTGGTTCCGCGAGCAGATAGCGAAGTATGCCGCCGATTGCGAAATGCCGGCCGACATGCTGTGCGCCATACTGTTCGACCCCGAACTCTATCCCTCACGGCTCAATCAGACCGACGGCGTCGATGTGATTCTCACCTCGGCCAACAATTACTACGAGGGTGTCGACCAGCAGCAGGTGGAGCAGTTCTATGCCGATATGGCGGAGCGGCACAAGGACGACAAGGAGCCGATCTCTTACGGTCTCAATTCGAAGCTTATGTGTGACGACGAAGGCAACGTCGTGGAGTGCGTATGGAAGGTCGGCGGCATGTATTCGCCCGCTATCGAGAAGATCGTATATTGGCTCGAAAAGGCCGCTGCGGTGGCCAATCCGGTGCAGCGCGAGACGATAGAGGCGTTGATAAAGTATTACCGCACGGGCAACCTGAAAGATTTCGATGCCTACAACATACTTTGGGTCAAAGACCTCGACTCTAATGTCGACTTCGTCAACGGATTTATCGAGGACTACGGCGATCCGCTCGGCCGCAAGGCATCGTGGGAGGCCAACGTCAATTTCCGCGACGAAGAGGCCTGCCGCCGCACGCAGATCATATCGGACAATGCCCAGTGGTTCGAGGATAACTCGCCCGTCGATCCCGCATACAAGAAGAAGCAGGTGAAAGGCGTATCGGCCAAGGTCATCACGGTGGCCATGCTCGGCGGCGACTGCTATCCGGCGACGCCCATAGGCATCAACCTGCCCAATGCCGACTGGATCCGCAAGGAGTACGGCTCTAAGTCGGTGACCATAGACAACATTACATACGCCTACGACAAGGCCGCTCAGGGCAACGGATTCAACGAGGAGTTCGTGCTTCGCAATGCCGATCGCGAACGTATGGCCAAATACGGCAAGTTAGCCGACAACCTGCATACCGATCTGCACGAGTGCCTCGGACACGGCTCGGGGCAGCTGGCGCCCGGTACGAAGGGCAACGAGTTGCGCACCTACTCGTCGACGTTGGAGGAGGCGCGTGCCGACCTGTTCGGACTCTACTATTTGGGCGACGAGAAGCTCGTCGAACTTGGCCTGATACCGTCGCTCGATGTGGCTTGGGCACAGTATGCACACTATATAATGAACGGCATGATGACGCAGTTGTCGCGCATCGAACCGGGCAAGAATGTCGAGGAGTCGCACATGCGCAATCGCAAGCTCATCGCCGAGTGGTGCTACGAAAAGGGGCGCAAGGAGAGTGTCATAGAGTGGGTCGAGAGCAACGGCAAGCGCTATGTCGTAGTCAACGATTTCAAGCGTCTGCGCGAGTTGTTCGGCGAGTTGCTGCGCGAGGTGCAGCGCATAAAGAGCGAGGGCGACTACGAGGCCGGCCGCGCTCTGGTCGAGACATATGCCGTCAAGGTCGACGCCGACCTGCACAACGAGGTGCTCCGTCGCTACAAGGCGCTCAATATCGAGCCTTACGGAGGCTTCATCAACCCCGAGTATCGACTCGTCTACGATGCGTCGGGCAAACATGTGGTCGATGTCGAGTTGTCGTATCCGTCCAATTACGTGGAACAGATGCTCGGCTACGGCAGAGATTACTCTTTCCTGCCGTCGATTAATTGATGCCATATTTGCCCGAATATTCGAAAAGAGACCGTTTTTTCGGTCTCTTTTATTGTTATCTCCATTTTAGTTTGTAACTTTGCCACGCTATATGGAACTTATATATCGAAAAAATGAAGGTCATAAGCAGAGTTAAAGAGCTGCACGAAGTTCTTGCACAGCACAATCCCGACGGAGTGGGTTTCGTTCCGACAATGGGCGCGCTGCATGCCGGCCACCGCTCTTTGGTGGAGCGTGCACGACGCGAAAACGAAACGGTCGTGGTTAGCGTATTCGTCAATCCGACGCAATTCAACGATAAAACCGATCTTAAAAACTATCCGCGCACGCCCGAGGCCGATTGCCGGCTTTTGGAAGACGCCGGGGCCGACGTCGTCTTCATGCCATCGGTCGAGGACATCTATCCCGAACCCGATACGCGGACGTTCGATTTCGGTCTGATCGACAAGGTTATGGAGGGCGCTACGCGTCCGGGGCACTTCAATGGCGTGGCACAGGTTGTCAGCCGCCTGTTCGCGCTCGTCTCTCCGCGCCGCGCCTACTTCGGCGAGAAGGATTTCCAGCAGATCGCCGTCATAAAGGCCATGGTCGAGCAGTTGTCGCTAAGCGTGGAGATCGTCGAGTGCCCCATAGTCCGCGGTGACGACGGATTGGCTCTGTCGTCGCGCAATGCCTTGCTCGACAAGGAGCATCGCGCTGCGGCGCCTCACATCTACGAGGTATTGCGGCAGTGCGCCGACCGCAGCCTTGCGCTCTCGCCTGCCGAACTTACGGCATGGGTCGTGGCGGAGGTGGAGAAGAATCCGTTGTTGAAAGTGATCTACTTCGAGGCTGTCGACGCCCGCTCGATGCAGAAAGTTCAGACGTGGAGCGAGTCTCCGCGCATACAGGGTTGCATCGCTGTGCAGGCCGGACAGATACGTCTAATCGATAACATACGCATAAAGTGATGCTGATCCAGAGATTGAAATCGAAGATTCACCGCGTGACGGTGACCGAAGCTAACCTGAACTATGTCGGCAGTATTACTATCGACGAGGACCTGATGGATGCCGCAGGTATCATCGAAGGTGAGAAAGTGCAGATAGTAAATAACAACAATGGCGAACGCCTCGAAACATACGTCATCCCCGGCCGGCGTGGCAGCGGCTGCATCTGTCTCAACGGCGCCGCAGCTCGCAAGGCTGCCGTAGGCGATGTGGTGATAATCATATCTTACGGTCTTATGGATTTCGACGAGGCTCGCTCTTTCCGTCCGAATGTCGTTTTTCCGGATGAGAAGACTAATCGGCTTGTAAAGTAAATTTTTTGCGTCCTTTTCGTGTCTTTTTCGTGAAAAGGCGTCATTAGCGTCACCTCAATCATTGGCGCGAATAGGCAGTACGCCAAGTACAGCCTATCCACGCCAATTTCATGTCGGCACCGCTACTGACGACTTTTGACGAAAAATTATGTCGTGGTGCTTGGGAGATTTTCCGTGAAAAGCGGCATTCTCCGGCCGCGCGCTGGCTCGCCCGATTGGTAAATACGTACAGCCGGCGTGAGCATTGTGTGCTTCCATACTTTGCCGCCCCGCCACAGTATAAACGGAGTGTATGCGACGTAAATACGTCAAGTATGTCCCATCC
>CAZEXJ010000074.1:0-6088 GCA_964516585.1 uncultured Alistipes sp. | reverse complement strand
ATGGCCTGCATAATGAACGGTATGGCTCTGCACGGAGGCGTGATCCCGGCCTGCGGTACGTTCTTCGTATTCTCCGATTATATGAAGCCTGCGGTTCGCCTGTCGGCGTTGATGCACCTGCATGTCATCTATATCTGGACGCACGACTCGTTCCGCGTGGGCGAGGACGGTCCGACTCACGAGCCTGTCGAGCACGAGGCGCAGATACGTCTTATGGAGCATCTGCACAACCACAATGGCGAGCGTTCGATGGTGGTTCTGCGTCCGGCCGATGCCGACGAGACGGTCGCTGCATGGAAAATAGCCTTGGAGGAGCATCGCCCCGTGGCGTTGGTGCTCTCGCGTCAGAATATCAAGACGCTGCCTGCATTGACGGGCGCAAGCCGTCGCACAGAGGCTATGAAGGCCGCCAAGGGAGGCTATGTCGTGGTGGATACGCCCGATCCGAAGGCTGTGCTGATAGCAACGGGTTCGGAGGTGTCGACCCTCGTCGAGGGCGCCGAGCTGCTTGCAGCCGAGGGTATCGGCGTGCGCGTGGTTAGCGTTCCGAGCGAGGGACTGTTCCGCGATCAGTCGGAGGATTATCGCGCAAGCGTTATCCCGGCCGGTCTGCCGCGTTACGGCATGACCTCGGGTCTGTCGATCAACCTGCTCGGTTTGGTAGGCGACAAGGGGACGATCCACGGCTTCGACCACTTCGGCTATTCGGCTCCCTACAAGGTGCTCGACGAGAAGTTTGGTTACAACGGCAAGACCGTATGCGAGGAGGTCAAGGCTATGTTGGCCGGCTGCTGAGACACCTTATAAAAAGCATTTCACAGGGCGGATCATTAGTTTGATCTGCCCTTTGTTTCGTCGAATAGTCGCGTGTGCGGCATTTTTACGAAAAAGGAGATGCATTAACTGAAAAAAAAGCTATCTTTGCGGCAGGTTAGCAATCAAGGATCAATGAAGTCGATAAAAGAGTTATACCGCATAGGTACAGGCCCTTCGAGCAGCCATACCATGGCGCCTCGTCGTGCTGCCGAAATATTCTTGTCGCGCCACCGCGACGCCTCGTCATTCCGCGTCACGCTCTACGGCAGTCTTGCCGCCACGGGTCGCGGCCACCTCACCGATCAGGCCATATTCGACGTGCTGCTGCCCAACGCTTCGGTCGATTTGGTGTGGCAGCCGTCGGTATTCCTGCCGTTCCACCCCAACGGCATGCGTTTCGAATCGATAGGGGACAGTGGCGCTGTGACCGATACATGGACGGTGTACAGCATCGGCGGCGGAGCTTTGGCCGAGGAGGGCGTGGAGCTGTTGGAGTCGGAAGATATCTATCCGTTGTCGAAACTCTCCGACATATTGGACTGGTGCGACAAAAGAGGGCGCATGTTGTGGGAGTATGTCGACCATTACGAGGACGACGACATCTGGCCATATCTTGCACAGGTGTGGCAGGCAATGCGGCAGAGCGTCGAGCGCGGGTTGGAGCAGGAGGGCGTATTGCCCGGCCCGCTGAATCTGCCGCGCCGCGCCGCCACTTATTATGTGCGTGCTTCGGGCTACAAGCAGAATCTGCAATCGCGCGGATTAGTCTTCGCCTACGCGTTGGCCGTGAGCGAGGAGAACGCCTCGGGCGGACGTATCGTCACGGCTCCCACGTGCGGGTCGTCGGGGGTGCTGCCGGCCGTGTTGTACCACCTGTGGAAGAGCCGCGATTTCTCGGAGGCTCGCATCTGCCGCGCATTGGCCACGGCAGGACTTATAGGCAATATCGTCAAGCACAACGCCTCCATATCGGGAGCCGAAGTGGGCTGTCAGGGCGAGGTGGGCGTGGCCTGCGCCATGGCCTCGGCGGCGGCCAACCAGCTGTTCGGAGGCTCGCCCGCGCAGATCGAGTATGCGGCGGAGATGGGGTTGGAACACCACTTGGGCATGACGTGCGACCCGGTGTGCGGATTGGTGCAGATACCCTGCATCGAGCGTAACGCCTACGCCGCGGCGCGAGCACTCGATGCCAACCTCTATTCGGCTTTCACCGACGGGCATCACCGCGTGTCGTTCGACCGCGTGGTGGAGGTGATGAAACAGACCGGACACGATCTGCCCTCGATCTACAAGGAGACGAGTCAGGGCGGTTTAGCCAAGGATTTCGACGACGAAAAATAGCGCTGCGCAATGCCGTAACCGATTTATCGGCATACCGAACGCCTGCCGCTGCACCCGCAGCGCGAGGATTTATCCCCGGGGCTGCGGAGCGGCGGAGGTAAATATCGCCCCCGATTTTTTGTATTCACATTTTATTTTCATATCTTTGTTTACTTTACTCTAAAAATGACAGAGAAGATGAAACGGATAATGGACTTTACCTATGAGCATTACGACTCTATCGACGACATGCCGGCCGAGGATCGGATGCTTGTGCAAGAGGCCGAGGCTGCTACGGCGACGGCCAATGCTCGTTATTCCAATTTCAAGGTGGGTGCGGCTGCACGGCTTAAAAGCGGTCTGACACTGCATGCCTCCAACTTCGAGAGCGAGGTCTATCCGGCAGGTTTGTGCGCCGAGCGATCGCTGCTCTTCTACTTGCAGGCCAACCATGCCGACGACCCGATCGTAACGTTGGCCATAGCCTCCGATCCGTCGCCGAGAGAGTGCTATCCGTGCGGACAGTGCCGTCAGGTGATAGTCGACGTGGAGCGGCGGCAAGGCTCTCCCATACGGGTGATAATGAGCGGTGCGGGAACGGCATCGGTCGTGGATAGCGCCCAAAAACTGCTGCCGTTCGCATTTTATCTCGATTGATGCAACCCCCGAAACGATGTTTTCTCCCGACGATATACTCTACGAAGACAACCATATACTGATAGTCAACAAACATGCGGGCGATTTGGTGCAGCCATCGCCCGAGTGCGACGACGCGTTGGAGACTCAGATCAAGGCCATGATAAAGATTCGCGACCACAAGCCCTCGCAGGTCTATTTAGGCGTGGTGCACCGCATCGACCGTCCGGTGAGCGGTACGGTGATATTCGCCAAGACATCGAAGGCTTTGGTGCGGCTCAACGACATGATCCGCAACGGCGCCATACGCAAGACCTATTGGGCTGTCACGGAGTCGGCTCCGCAGCCCGGGCAGGGGGAGCTGCACCACTGGATAGTGCGCAACGGCAAGACCAACCGCTCGCAGGCCTACGATGCGCCGCATGCCGAGTCAAAGGAGGCGCGGTTGAAGTATCGCATATTGGCCGCTTCGACCAACTATACGCTCGTGGAGGTCGACCTGCTTACGGGGCGTCATCACCAGATACGCGCCCAGCTGTCGAAAATAGGCTGTCCGATCAAGGGCGATCTGAAATACGGCGCCCGTCGGTCGAATCACGATGGCGGCATATCGCTGCATTCGCGCCGCGTGGAGTTCATCCACCCGGTGCATAAGACGACAGTGTGCGTCACGGCGCCTGTGCCCGACGACAACCTGTGGCAATTCTTCGAACAGAGCCAACTATAATCCAACGAATGCGAATACTCATTCAACGCGTAACTCAGGCGCGATGCGACATTGCAGGCCGTACCTACTCTTCGATAGGACGGGGAGTTGCGGTATTGGTCGGCATCGAAGTTGCCGACAACGACGAAGACATCGAGTGGTTGGCACATAAGCTGCTTGCCCTTAGGATATTCGACGATGCCAATGGCGTGATGAACCTCTCGCTTGCGGATATTGGCGGCGAGGTGATGATCGTAAGCCAGTTCACGCTGCATGCCTCCACGCGCAAGGGCAATCGCCCGTCGTGGTTCAAAGCCGCACCCGAGAGCGTATCGCGTCCGATATATGAACGTTTCGTTAGACGCGTCGGGGAGCTGTCGGGGCGGGCGGCCGCCACGGGAAGTTTCGGCGCCGATATGCAAATATCGCTCACAAACGACGGACCGGTGACGATATGGATCGATTCGCGCAACAGGGAATAAACTTATAATCAAACACTATACTAATGAAACTTAGTAATTTATTTATCGCCTTGACGGCCTTGTTCATGCTGGCCGCTTGCGAAGAAACCAAAGATTTCTCGTGCAGCTTCAAAAGTTTCGAGATAACCGGCGTGGGCGCCACCTCCGCTACGCTGACGGCAGTGATCGAGACCAACGACATGGATAAGATCGAGCAGATGGGATTCTGTCTGCGCAAACTGTCAGATACCGATTTCGAGTGGATTTCAGTGCCAAAGGCGTCTGCTGTGACCCTCGATCTGGAGGCTTTGAAAAGCGGCGCCACATACGAGTGCCGTGCGTTCGTTCGTGCCGTCGGCGACTCTTGGGTAACGCCCGTGGAGCGATTCACCACTCTCATATCGGCAACGCCCGACCCCGATCCAGATCCGACGCCCGATCCTGATCCTGATCCTGATCCTGATCCGACGCCCGATCCCGATCCGACCGATCTGCCGGTTTATCGCACGGGCTGGTTCGAGCTGCCGGTGGAGAATGATGCCGACCGCAACGGTATCGACGACAACAATTCGAGCTATTACTATGCGCATCACATTTGCGCCGGCGGCGAGAAAAACGCACAGGGCAACGGCGGTGCACGCAATTACAGCGTATGTTTCAGCAGCGAGCACCACTGTCCCGTGTGGGTGGCAGCACCGCGTCACAGCATGTACGAAGGCTCGGCCAATCGCACCAACGCCTACGGCCACGATCCGCAGATACCGTCGAACATACAATATAACAGCAAGTCGACGGGCGACGGCTGCAACAAGGGTCACATGGTCGGCTCGGCCGAGCGTACATCGTCGTCGGCAACCAACCGTCAAGTGTTCTACTACTCCAACATAGCGCCCCAGAACTCATCGACGTTCAATACGGGCGGCGGCGCGTGGAACAACCTCGAAGATTTTGTCGACGGCTTAGTGTGCGCCGACACGCTCTATGAGGTCGTGGGCTGCTATTTCGATCGTTACACCGATGCCTACGGATCGACCTCGTCGCCGCGACGCATCGAGTTCGGAGGCCGCAGCGACGTAAGCAAGCCGACGATGTTCTACTACGCTCTGCTGCGCACCAAAAAGGGCAATACCAGAAAGTCGGTGCGCGAGTGCTCAGCTTCGGAGTTGCAGTGCGTGGCCTTCGTCATAAGCCATACGATGGAGAAGGGGCATGAACCGCAGGCCAAGGATATGATCTCGATCAAGGATTTGGAGAAACTGACGGGCTTCACCTTCTTCCCCAACGTGCCCAATGCCCCCAAAGAGAGTTTCAATGCGTCGGAGTGGTTGTAAAACGTCTGAACTATGCTCATAGCACAACAGAAACGGCGTGAGAATATCGCCGAATACATACTCTATCTGTGGCAGTTGGAAGATTTGCTGCGCGCCTTGCAGTTCAGCCCCGAAGCCATATACTCGCAGCTTGTAGCACCCAACAGAGCGGACGAGGAGCAGAAGCAGGCCATATTCCTGTGGTATATGGATATGGTCAACCTGCTGCGTAAGGAGGGCAAGGAGGAGTCGGGACACCTCGACCACACTTTGCATCTTATAGCCGACATGCACAACCTGCATCTGCAACTGCTCTCGCTGCCTGTCGGCGAACACTATCGTGCTCTGTTTGCCCGTCTTATGCCCGAGATGCCGCGTCTTCGCGCCATTGTGGGCAATGATGATATCAGCGACACCGAGCTTTGCTTCCGCGCCCTTTACGCCGTCATGCTCTATCGCATGCGCGGCAGCGGCGGCGAACGCGCCATAGAGGATACTTTGGAGATCATCTCTCCCGTCATCGCCGAGCTCGCCGCTGTTTACGGAAAGGTGGAGCGGGGGGAGGTTGATTTGTTCAAATCTTTTTCGTGAATTTTTCGTGAAAAGGCGTCATTTCCTGCGCCTCGTTCAAATCCGCAAATGGGCAGTACGCCAGTACAGCCCATCTGCGGATTTTTCACGTGCGGCTTGTAACTAACGCCTTTTGACGAAAAAGTTGGTTGTGGTTCTTGGGACGCTATTTCCACTGTTTTGTCATTCTGAGGAGCGTGCTGTGCACGCGACGTGAGAATCTCTGTTGTGTGCGACTATTCCCATTGTCATGTCGTGTGTTGAGACTC
>CAZEXJ010000073.1:0-5838 GCA_964516585.1 uncultured Alistipes sp. | reverse complement strand
CCCGCAATACGGAAGGATATGGGCATTACGAGCGATACGCGAACCTTCTTGCCGTCGCTGCGTCCTGCTTCCCACGCGGGCGACAGTCTAAATACGCGCATCACCTCATCGGTCAATATCGGATCGGGCGAGCTAATTATATCGAGGTTGGAGTTCTCGATCAAACCGCTTTTGCTGACGGTGAACTTGACCACCACATCGCCCTGTATCCCGCGCTTGACAGCATCGGCCGGGTAGCGCACCTGCTGCATCACCCAGTTGCGGAACGTGTTCATATCGCCGCCGAGGAATGTAGGCATCTGGTCGGCAGAATTGTAGACCGTCTCGTCGTCAGATCGCAGCGTTATGAGTATCACGCCGTTGCTTACATCGCCCAAGGCGGCGTACTCTGCGGCCGATTCGTCTTTGACGATAGTTATCAACTCTATCTTCGAAGTTTCGATGTTTTTGAGTTCGGCGGCATCGATCGCCCGTCCGTCGACGACGTAGAGCGGCTGCTGATTCTCGGCCACGGCGACGGGAGCCTTACCCCCATTGTGAATAGCGATAACGCCGCGCTCTTGCGCCGAGGCTGCCGACAGCATCATGGCGGCGGCAGCCAACGAAAGAATTTGTTTTGTTGTTTTCATACTGCTTATGGTTTTAAATTTTCCAAGAGCAAAATTACGGATTCTACTGCTGTCGTATCGACAAACGGCGTTAAAGAGTGTTAATGCTAATGTTAAATATTGTTAAAACGGGCTTGCGGCCGCCGTCGCGCGGCACACATAACGGCGGAAACAGCTATCTTTGCATCATAATCGGAATGTTATGAAAAAGTCGCGTTTTCGTGTCGTATCGCTAATGGTAGTGCTCTCTTTGACGGTGTTAGCCGCCGTCGAAGCGCTGTGGGCATGGCAGATGTACGACAACACGCGCAGCGCGATGCGGCGGCAGATAGGCGACATATTCGACTCGGTGATATACCGGCAGGCCATATTGTCGGTAACTGCCGAGGGGCGTTTCATATCGTCGGAGATGTTCGACCGCTTCGATGCTGTCGTGGGTGAGGAGCTGCGGTCGGCCGGCATCGATCTCGATTATGAGGTGCAGATACTCTCGACGACCGACGCCGATCCGATAGTTATCATGACGGGCAGCCGCCCGCCCGTAACCGGCAAGGTCATGCACATCGACAGAGTCAACGCTCCGATCATCATACGGCTGTCGATCGAGGATCCGCAGTCGGTCATACTCGGCCGCATGGACTGGATACTGGCGGCCTCGGCGGCCATAGTGATACTCATGGCGGCGACACTCTTTTACCTGCTGCGCACGATGTTCCGAGCCAAGAGCATCGAACAGGTGCGCCGCGACCTGACGCACAACATCACCCACGAGTTGAAGACACCGATAGCCGTGGCCTACGCCGCGGGCGACACCCTGCGCAACATGCCCGCCATTGCCGACGATGCGGCGGCGCGCGGCGAATATGTCGACATGATACTCTCGCAGCTCACCTCGCTGTCGGAGATGGTCGAACACATATTGCAGATGTCGCTCGACGAGCAGTGTGCAGCACCGCTGCACGGCGAGGAGTGCCGTCTGCGGCCGATCGTCGAGGAGGTGTGCCGCAACATGACGATGAAATACCCCGGACGCGAGATCGAATGGGCGCTGCGTATCGACGACGATGCGGCCGTAGTGGCCGACCGCATGCACCTTATGGGCATGATAGCCAATCTGGCCGACAACGCGGTGAAGTATTCGCCCCATAACACGCAGATCGACATTGCGGCGGGCGTGGCCGGCGGATATACCGAAATATCGGTCGCCGACCGCGGCTGCGGCATACCGCGCCGGGAGAGGCGGCGCATATTCGACAAGTTCTACCGCGTCTCGACGGGCGACCGTCACGACGTGAAGGGGCACGGTCTCGGACTCTACTACGTGGCCATGACCGTGCGGCGTCACGGCGGAGGGATCGACGTCCGCAGCCGCGAGGGCGGAGGCAGCGTATTCACAATAAAACTACCGCGATATGGAAGAGATTAAAACGATGGTTTTGGTGGTCGAGGACGAGCCGATGCTCGCCCGAATCATAAGCGACGCGCTGCGGCAGAGCGGCTGCGAGGTACATACGGCAGAGAACGGCGAGCAGGGCTTGGAGGCATACAAGAGTCTGCACCCGGCCGTTGTTGTGGCCGACGTGATGATGCCGCGCATGGACGGCTTCGAGATGGCGCGCCGCATACGCTCGTTCGACGACAAGGCGCAGATACTCTTTCTCTCGGCGCGCTCGTCGGCCGACGACGTGGTGGAGGGATTTCGCTCGGGCGGCGACGACTATCTGCGCAAGCCCTTTGCCATGAACGAGTTGTTGGTGCGTGTCGAGGCTCTTGCTCGCCGACGTACGCCCGACGGCCGCATCGCCGGGGAGTATGCCGTGGGCGAGTACATGTTCGATCCGCAGAAATGGACTCTGAGTCGTGCCGGAGCTACGGTCAAGCTCTCGGCGCGCGAGGCAGCCATACTGTCGTTTTTAGTGCGCAACATGGGACGCACCGTCGACATGCGCAGGCTGCTCACGGAGATATGGGGCGACGACGGCTACTATGCGCTGCGCAGCCTCAACGTCTACATCTCGCGTCTGCGCCAGCGTCTGGCCGACGATCGGCGCATAGAGATAGCCTCGGAGCGCGGCGTGGGCTACCGCCTGACGGTCGATCGGCCGTAACTGTTTTTCTATCCGGATATATGCCGGCTCCGCTGTTTTGCCATGGCGGAGCGCATAATCGTGCCCCGGCCGCTTGCAATCTCGGCAAAAAGTTGTACTTTTGTAAGTTAATTGCAGCATACAACGAAAACGAAAATATAAAGCCTTATGGAGTATAATTTTAAGCAGATCGAGGAGAAGTGGCAGCGCAAATGGCGCGACGAGGGCACGTACAAGGTCGACATCGACACTTCGCGTCCCAAGTTCTACGTGCTCGACATGTTCCCCTATCCGTCGGGGGCAGGACTGCATGTGGGTCATCCTCTGGGATATATAGCTTCGGACATCTATTCGCGCTACAAGCGTCAAATGGGATTCAACGTGTTGCACCCAATGGGTTACGACGCATTCGGACTCCCGGCCGAGCAGTATGCCATACAGACCGGGCAGCACCCCGCCGTAACCACCGAGCGCAACATAGCCCGCTACCGCGAGCAGCTCGACAAGATCGGACTTAGCTTCGACTGGAGCCGCGAGGTGCGCACCTGCGATCCCGCCTACTACAAATGGACGCAGTGGGCTTTCTTGCAGATGTACGACCACTACTACTGCAAACGCCGTCAAAAGGCGTGTCCCGTATCGGAGCTTGTCGAGGCATTCTCCAAGAACGGCAGTCATGGGGTCGACGCCGCCTGCACCGCGGAGATGCACTTCACCTCCGACGAGTGGAACGGCTGGGACGAGCAGCGTCGCGAGCAGGTGTTGCAGAACTACCGTCTCGCCTTCCGCGCCGACACGATGGTTAACTGGTGCCCGGCATTGGGTACGGTACTGGCCAACGACGAGGTAAAGGACGGACTATCTGTCAGAGGAGGCTATCCCGTCGAACAGAAGCGCATGAAGCAGTGGCTGCTGCGTGTGACGGCATACGCGCAGCGCATGCTCGACGGCTTGAACGATCTGCAATGGAGCGACTCGCTTAAAGAGATACAGCGCAACTGGATAGGCCGCTCGGTCGGTGCGCAGATGTTCTTCGATGTCGACGGCTCGGATCGCAAGCTGGAGATCTTCACCACGCGTCCCGACACGATCTACGGAGTGACGTTCATGGTCATAGCGCCCGAACACGAGTGGGTGTCGGAGCTTACCGCCGACGAAAACCGCGAAGCCGTGGAGCAGTATATCGAGCAGACGAAACATCGCTCGGAGCGTGAACGCATCGCCGAGACCAAACGCGTAAGCGGCGTGGCGACAGGCTCCTATGCAATCAATCCGTTCAGCGGCCGCCGCATACCGATCTACATATCCGACTATGTGTTGGCGGGTTACGGCACAGGCGCGATAATGGCCGTTCCGGCGCACGACTCGCGCGACTACGCCTTCGCACGTCACTTCTCGTTGGAGATCACGCCCGTGGTCGAGGGCGGCGACATCGAGAAGGAGTCTTACGACGCCAAGTCGGGCAAACTGATCAACTCCGACATACTCAACGGCATGGATGTCAAGGAGGCTATCGACTTCATGTTCGGCGAGATCGAGCGTCGCGGCATAGGCCGGCGCCTTGTCAACTACCGCCTGCGCGATGCCATATTCTCGCGCCAGCGTTACTGGGGCGAGCCGTTCCCCGTCTACTACAAGGATGGTGTGCCGCACACGCTGCCGCTCGAAGAGCTGCCCCTGACGCTGCCCGCCATAGACAACTTCGGCCCCACGGCCGAGGGTGAACCGCCGTTGGCACGCGTAGCCGACTGGCATACGGCCGACGGCTATGCCTACGAGCTGTCGACGATGCCCGGCTTCGCCGGTTCGTCGGCCTACTATCTGCGCTACATGGACCCGCACAACGACAAGGAGTTGGTCAGCCGTCGCGCCGACGAGTATTGGCGCAGCGTCGATCTCTACGTCGGCGGCATCGAACATGCCACGGGACACCTCATGTACTCGCGTTTCTGGAACATGTTCCTCTACGATTTAGGCTACGTGTGCGAGAGCGAGCCGTTCCGCAAATTAGTCAATCAGGGCATGATACAGGGACGAACCAACTTCGTATACCGCGTGGTGGGCACCGACAAGTTCGTATCGCTCGGCCTTAAGGACAACTACAAAACGCAGGAGATACGCGTCGACGTCAACATAGTCAAGAACGACGTTCTCGACCTCGACGCCTTCCGCGCATGGCGCCCCGAGTTCGCCCATGCCGAGTTCATCCTCGAAGATGGCCGCTACATCTGCGGCTGGGCTATCGAGAAGATGTCGAAATCGATGTTCAACGTGGTCAACCCCGACTATATCGTCGATACCTACGGCGCCGACACGCTGCGCATGTATGAGATGTTCCTCGGCCCGCTCGAACAGTCGAAGCCGTGGGACACCAACGGCATCGACGGCGTACACAAGTTCCTGCGACGCCTGTGGTCGAAGTTCTATTCGCGCGAGGGAGAGCTGCTCCTCAACGACGAGAAGCCTACGCCCGCCGAGTTGAAGACGCTCCACAAGACGATAAAGAAGGTGCGCGAGGATATCGAGAACTTCTCGTTCAACACCTCCGTAGCCGCATTCATGATATGTCTCAACGAGCTTGGCGACTGCTCGAAACGCAGTATATTGGAGCCTCTGACCTCGCTCATAGCACCTTTCGCGCCTCACATAGCCGAGGAGCTGTGGCACCTGTTGGGTCACGACACCACCGTCTGCGACGCGCCTTTCCCCGACTATGACGAGCAGTATCTCGTCGAGAGTTCGTTCGAATACCCGGTCATGGTCAACGGCAAACTGCGCTTCAAGCAGGTTTATCCGCTTACCGCCACCGACGAGGAAATACGCACCTCGATCGTCTCGGCCGAGGCGTTGCAGCGTTGGCTCGACGGACGGCAGCCGAAAAAGATAATCGTGGTCAAGGGAAAGATAATCAACATAGTGATCTAACCATTTTTCGTGAAAAGGCGTCATTTCCTGCGCCTCGTTCAAATCCGCAAATGGGCAGTACGCCAGTACAGCCCATCTGCGGATTTTTCACGTGCGGCTTGTAACTAACGCCTTTTGACGAAAAATTCGCGGGAAAGAGATTCGCTCTATCGTTTGATTAGCTGCATAAACTCGTCGCGCGTGCGGGGGTCGGAGAGGAATATTCCCGTGAAGGCCGA
>CAZEXJ010000072.1:0-4462 GCA_964516585.1 uncultured Alistipes sp. | reverse complement strand
TCCTGCTCGGACAACTCTTTGGTTCGGTATGCAAGCTTCTCGACAGGCGACACGCCCATGCGCCGAAGTTCCGCTACGCTTTTCTCCACATCGTCCGTTGTGTTGTAACCCGCAATAAGGGGCACCCGCACGGCAATGCGATACACGCTTTCGCATGTCAGCAGGCGGTTCAGATTCTCCATTGCCTGCGCATTGGATCGTCCGGTATAAGCCGTGTAAATCGCGTCGTTGCAATCCTTTATATCCACGATCCAGCTGTCAACGACAGGGATCAGCCGCTCGATATGCTCGCGGGGAACATTGAGGGAGGTTTCCAAGGTGATATGCCACTCAGAAGGGCATATACGCTTAAATTCCTCAATAAACCGGCTTTGCAGCGCCGGCTCGCCGCCGCCGAAGGTTATGCCGCCGTTCGTCGCCCGATAGTAAAGGTTGTCGGCAGCAACGGCCTCCAACAGCGATTCGGGGGTGTAGCAGTCTTCGGGGGCAGGCGCATGCTTGCACTGCGGGTTGACGCAATAGCGGCAGTCGAGCGGACAGCCGTAAAATGCGACCAATGTGGTGATGCCGTCGCCGTCGGTAAGGACGCGATGACGGCTTATGCCTAATATGGGAGCTTTCATCAGTGCGATAGGATTGTACTGTATTTTTTTCGTTCCGCATCGTCCGAAAAGACGAAATTTCGTGTGCTGCAATAGCGATCGGAGAATATGTATCCCATAGAGCGCTACTTGGTTTTCACGATATTCCCGTGAGGGTGGCAAGTGAATATTCGAGTCGCCGTTTCACCGTTTAATTTGTTATTTTTCCTCGTCAAAAAAGTTCTCGTTAGCCTTGGCCGCACTGAAATCGGGCTTTGCCATACAACTATACAGACGCTCGCGGCTTCTATTCACACGTGCTGACATCTGCTGAGTTCCGGCAGATGTAGTCTCGAAGTTCATCACATTGGTAATAGAGATTGTTGCAGCCACAGCCTCCACATCCTGATTGGCACCGATGTAGGCGAACACCCAGCCTTTCGCTTTGAGTTCATCAACAAGAGCCTTGATCGCCTTGCCGCTGTACTCCTTCGAGGCGTTTTCATAGCCGTCGGTAACAACCGTTACAAGCACTTTGTCGTCCTCGGCGACCTTCTTGCGAAGAGCATTGAGCGATATGCCCATTGCATCATACAATGCGGTACAGCAATTCGGAAGATAAGTCTCTGCGGTGAGTTCCTTCACCTCATTCACAGGTACGCACTCGCAGACGCTCTTCACGTCGTCATTGAATGTCACGAGGCTCACGAAATGCTCCTGCTCGTCGTGTTTCTTCTGCGCCGAACGAATCGTCTGAATCGTTTCGTTTACGCTGTCGATAGCCTCTTTCTTGATGCTCTGCATGGAGCCGCTCTCATCAATAATGATAAGGTTAAAAATTCTTGTTTTCATAAGTTATCTATTTTATTATATTGTTCTTGTTCGATGCAATGCCTGTCCTGCGGCAGCAACAGTCTTTTCTCACCAACACGGGATTCCCGACTTCCCGGTTTATGAGATTATCTGTTCACTCCCATGATATTGCAGGCTGTTCAACCCAGTTCCCGTCGGCGTCGACGCTCCCGACGATTGTTTCGTAATATGAATCAAAGCGCCCATATCCATCGTAACCGGGCGAGGTGTCCTCCTCCTGATCCCAGTTGCCCGTATAACCTTTTAGGCGAATGCAGTCATTTGTCTCGTCGTACCATGCAAGCATTCGTTCCGGTATCCGATAAATAAAGCACCTTAAAGGTTTCGTATAATCGAGGCGTATCTCTGCCCACCGCAAGTCTTTGGGGACGATGATTGCAAACTCCTTGCGCGAAAGTTTCATAACATTGTACATATAGTCCCACGGCAACGGCTTAATTTGTTCGATTACTATTCCTATGCCTCGCGTGAATCCGCTATAAATATCAAACGAGCCGTCACACGCCGTCCTTATCATATCAATAAGCGAATTGTAAATATCCTCGCCGTCACGGTAGTAGTCCAAATGATACAATCCAAGCATCTCCGCCCACTCTGTGCTTAATTCCTCTTTCATGGTGATACTGTGTTTTGTTGTTTATCATATAGAATATTGATGTCCCAAAAATCTATCATTGCCCGCCTGATTTAACTGAGTTCGACGGAAATTAAGCAATTGACACTGTTGTTTATCACGCGCCGATCAATGATACCCGGGTGTAAAAGGCCGTATTACATTCCCCTCAAAATCAAACAAGGCATTTGCCCACATATCCGGCTCCACTCCAAATCCATCTTCATCTCCTCGATATCCCTGCTCTGTACAAACTCGGCATATCAGCGTTTTTTCATCGTACAAATCGAAACCAAGCTTTATCGGTTGTTTAGACTTCATCACCTCTTTGCACCACCCGACCAGCGCCAATGCTTCATCACTCTTCCTTGATATGTCATAATTAGTTATGGCATTAAAGTTATCAGCACTCAAATCTACATAAGCATATTGTCTCTTGCCCGTCTGTTTTATGACGGTCACGATCTCCTCCCATGGTGTCATCGGCGGGAATTCAACCGTCCCGACATATTCAGAAGCACCCATTCCCCAGAGTTCTTTCACTTTCGCCGACCGTTCCGGATACGGATAATCAAACAGATGCGCAATCTTTTCTGCACGAGTTAATTCATCCCATTTCATAAGCTTCCAATCACTTTATTTTTCTACCACTTCATACTCCACGCCGAACCACTCGTTCAAGGTGTCCTCGACCTTGGCATTGATCTCGGGCGTAATTCGGTTCTTGATCTTCTTGTAGACATAGAGCATCGCCATGCCGTCGTCCAAGACGCCCAAGATTTTGTATGATGCTCTCGGCACCAAGTCGAAAGGCACAATCGTGTAAATAATCGCGGCGTAGATCAGCACGCGGTCGAGCGTCGAAGTGTTGTCGTCGTCCAATACATAGTAGAACTGCAACAGCGGGCGAGCCGCCGCACGGCCGGCCTTCAACGCCCATGGGCGCAATTTATCCATAAGAGCGTTGATCTTGCCGCGCCAATCGACACTCTTCACCTTTTCGAGCAGCCCTGAAACATCCTTGCCCATAATGAGGTAGGCAAGAATCAGGAGTGAAATTGTGGTCAACATATCGTTATTGATTTAGCTGTTTATAACATAGAGTACAACAAACATTGAAACGGCAATCCACAGTTTGAATCTTCCTTTCACATCTCTGTATGTCCGTCGCTATATTTATAGAGTCAGCGTTATGCCAAATCTGTCAATTGCTGCGTATCACTTTTTCCCAATGCCCGCAGGCCTCATCTCGCAATAGCGTTCATACCATTGTCGCTTTTCGGGGGTATCAATCGGATCATGCTCACCGATGATGCAGCCCGTCGAGAGGTCATCGGCAAGGGCGAGTATTATCTCCGATAGTTCGAGCGCATCTTCCAGCTTCTTGCCTTCGGGACAGAAGATATTGTGCTCCTTGATATGCTCATAGCCATATATCGCTCCCATAATATTACCGCAAACGGAGCCGGTAGAGTCGCTGTCCCCGTCGTGGTTCACCGCGGCGACAATGGACTCCTCCACGCTGTCGATGTGGCGAACAGCCGAGTACAGGGCAATTGCCCAAGCCTCCTCGCCTGTCCAGCCCTCGCCCAACTGACGAATGGCATCGGCATCCGGCAAGTCGGAGTAAGCCAATTGCACAGCCTTCTCGGTCAGGGCTTTCAAATATCGCTTGTCGCTTGCATACTTACCCTTATATATAACATCGAGTATGCTCAGTGTCTCGACTGCAATGCGGTCAATCTCCGCCTGCACCTGCTCGGGCGGCATCGGCACAATTTTGTAAAGCAGCACCGTAAGCAGCGACGCCGGCAAGAATCCGAGAGAATGTTTGTGTGTACACTCAGCTATTTCGCCGCCCGCCTCGGCAAGTTCCTCTATCGAGCAGCCGTTCTCGTTTCGTGACGCATATCCCGCATCGAGCAACGCCACAGGAGCCACACGCATAATGCCACCGCAACCATTGCTGTTGTTTTGTACCTTTTCGCCCCGAAACAAACTCTCGCAGGCACTCAAACACGTATTACCCGGAGCGCGGAGTTGGGCTAATTCTGGCAGGTCGCAAAGCCATGTATGTTTTACCCCTGCCTTGGTATTTCCCGTTTGCGTGTAGTACCAATCGAGGTAGGCGCCAGCGACATACCTCTCCGGCCGGCCGCCGATACCGCGCATATAACCACGCGTAAGTCCCATAAGCAGGCCATTGGCGGTAAAGAGCGTCATCTGCGTGTCGTCACTGATCAAAGCTTTGCCGTTGCTGTCAAGGGCGAACTTGGTGATACCTTGCCCGCCGAAGCGTGAAAGGATTGCTCGGCGGCTCATAAATTCAACCTCGTAGCCCAAGGCATCGCCCGCAGCACCCGCCATCAGGCAACCGCGAATTTTGTCTTTTAAT
>CAZEXJ010000071.1:0-6736 GCA_964516585.1 uncultured Alistipes sp. | reverse complement strand
TGTCTTTTCCGTGAAAAGCGGTCATTTGCGGCCGCTCGCTCAATTGCCCGAATAGGTAGTACGTTCAGTACAACCTATCCGGGCAATTTTCGTTGCGCGTTGCAACTAACCGCTTTTGACGAAAAAGGGGGTTGTGGTGCTTGGGCTGTTTTCCGTGAAAAGACGTCATTTGCTTCACCTCGTTCAAGTCCGCAAATGGGCAGTACGCTGAGTACAGCCCATCTGCGTCCTTTTCACGTGCGGCTTGCAACTAACGCCTTTTGACGAAAAAGGGGGTTGTGGCGCTTTGGAGGTTGTGGTACTTTGGATGTGTTTCTTTGGAAGACGATTCCCACTGTTATGTCATTCTGAGGAGGCCGCCTGCGGCCGACGTGAGAATCTGGTTGTGGACTATTATTCCCACAGTCCTGTCATTCTGAGGAGTGTTCGAAGAACACGACGAGAGAATCTCTGTCACACACGAGATTGCCACGCCTCGGTTCCCTCGGCTTGCAATGACAGCATACAACGCTCCCCGGAGTGACATGCCAAGCGTGCAACGCGATATTCGGGAAATTTTCACTACCTTTACACGACTATAATCATTTGTCCTATGAAGCACCTGTTTTCGATATCGGTTGCGGTTGCGGCGACATTGCTGGCCGTTGTCACGGTGCGGGCGCAGCGCTCGGTGGAGTGCCTCGACCGCGGCTGGCGTTTCGCGCTCGGCCACGCCTCCGATCCGCAGCGCGATTTCGGCTGCGGCACCGAGTATTTCAACTATTTGACCAAAGCCGCCTCGATACACAACGAGGGTCCCTATGCCCTGAATTTCGACGACGGCTCGTGGCGCGAGGTCGATCTGCCGCACGACTGGGTGGTCGATCTTCCGTTTGCGGCTGAGGCGAGCCACAGTCACGGTTACAAGTGTGTCGGCTGGAAGTATCCCGAATCGAGTGTGGGTTGGTATCGTCGCCGCCTCGACATCGATGCCGCAGACCGCGGCCGTCATCTGCTGCTGCGTTTCGACGGCATATTCCGCGATGCGCAGGTGTGGGTCAACGGCTTCTGGTTGGGGCGCGAGCCGAGCGGTTATGCCACTCAGATATACGATATTACCGATTATGTCGACTACGAGGGCGACAACATCGTCGTCGTGCGTGCCGATGCCTCGATGGAGGAGGGCTGGTACTACGAGGGTGCGGGCATCTATCGTCACGTGTGGTTGGAGCGCATGTCCCCGCTGCATGTGGCGCCGCTCGGGGTATTTGTTTACAGCCGCTTGCAGGAGCCATACGACGAGGCTGAGATATATGTCGAGACCGAGGTTGAAAACACCTCGCGCACGGGCGAATGCTATGCCGTCACCCACACGGTGGTCGATGCCGAGGGGCGAACTGTGGCATTCGCTGCCGCCGATGACTGCGAGGTGCTGGCGCCCCGGCACAGCCGCCTCGACCGGCAGCGCATACGACTTGCCGCACCCCGTTTGTGGAGCTGCGACGATCCCTATATGTACAGTATCGAGACCCGCATCGAGGTCGACGGCATCGAGGTCGACTGTGTTACGACGCCCGTGGGTCTGCGCAGCGTGGAGTTCGATGCCGACCGCGGCCTGCTGCTCAACGGCCGCCGCGTGCCTCTGCGCGGCGTCAACCTGCATCAGGATCATGCCGGAGTGGGCGCTGCCATACCCGACGAGCTGTATGCCTATCGTCTCGAAAAACTTGTCGATATGGGCTGCAATGCCATTCGCACGTCGCACAATCCCGCCTCGCCCGTGCTGCTCGACCTGTGCGACCGCGCAGGCATTCTCGTTATCGAGGAGAACCGTCTCATGGGCATCAACGACGAGCATATAGACCTGTTGGAGCGTATGATACGCCGCGATCGCAACCACCCGTCGATCATCCTGTGGAGCGTGGGCAACGAGGAGTGGGGTATCGAGGGCAACGACCGCGGCACGCGCATAGCACGCACCATGTGCGATGTGTGCCATGTGTTCGATCCTTCGCGTATGGCAACGGCCGCGGCGGCGGGCGGTGTGCGGCTGCCCGAGGGATTGGATGTCGTAGGCTATAACTACTTAGTGCAGAATCCTATCGACGATATGCGCCAGCTCTATCCGCAGAGGTGCGCCCTTGGCTCGGAGGAGACTTCGGGCTGCGGCACGCGCGGCGTCTACTTCGACGACCGGGCAGCCGGGCG
Source organism: uncultured Alistipes sp. (assembly GCA_964516585.1). Taxonomy (GTDB): domain Bacteria; phylum Bacteroidota; class Bacteroidia; order Bacteroidales; family Rikenellaceae; genus Alistipes. Next base: position 4,549 of record CAZEXJ010000071.1, on the reverse strand, counting down.
CATGCAGTCGCTCAACCGTGCCGGCGTCGACGGCGTGAAGAATGTCATCTCGCGCGGCTGGCGTTTCTACGACGGGCGTCCGTGGCTCGCAGGCGTTTTCTTCTGGACGGGGCTTGACTACCGCGGCGAACCCAATCCGCTGTCGTTCCCGGCCACGGGGTCGTCGTTCGGCATAATGGATTACTGCGGATTTGCCAAGGATGAATACTACTTCCTGCGTGCGTGGTGGCGCGAGGAGGAGCCGCAGATACACCTGCTGCCCCACTGGAATCTTGCCGGGCATGAGGGCGAGACGATCGACGTGTGGGTCTATACCAACTGCGACGAGGCCGAGATCGTGGTAAACGGCCGCCGCATGGGGCGCAAGAGTGTCGAGCGCGGCGGTTATGCGTCGTGGCAGGTGCCCTACAAGGCCGGATACGTCGAGGCGCGCGGCTGGCGCGACGGCCGTCGTGTCGTCACCGAACGCGTCGAGACTGCGGGCGAGCCGCAAGGCTTGGCTATGCACTGCTCGGGCGGCGACGGCCAGCACCGCGGCAGCGTCGTGATATGCGATGTCGATGTGGTCGACGCCCGCTCGCGAAGGGTGCCGACAGCCTCGCCGCGATTGAGAGTCACGGTTGGCGGCAACCTGCGTATTCTCGGCGTTGGCAACGGCGATTCGGCATGGCGCGCCGAGGAGCGGCCTGCCGACCGCGACTGCCGCGAATTCTGTTTCGAAGCCTTCAACGGCCGCTCGCAGATCATCGTCGAGACGCTGGCCGATGCCTCGGAGGCCTCGCCTGAGAGCCTGACGATAACGGTTGCAGGAGCCGACGACGACGACATATGTGCCGTATCGGCATCGATTGCCGGACGATAAATTTGGACGACCGTATAAAAAACATTTACTTTGCAGCATGAGTCTCGAATTCGACATAGCACGACGACTCTCCCGTCGCGACCGCAGCGACTCTTCGCGACGCAGCGGGGTCATGGAGCGCGTGGCCGTGACGGCTACGGCGGTGAGTGTGGCGGTGATGATCGTCACCATGTCGGTCGTCGTCGGCTTCAAGAATGATCTGCGCCGGATAATGACGGGCGCGACGTCGGCCGTCTCGGTGACGGCGCCACAGAGCGGGGGCGTGATGTCGGGTGTGCCTGTCGAGCGCAGCGAAGAGTTGGAGCGCACGCTGCGCACTGCGGAGGGTGTCGCGCGCCTGTCGCCCTTCACCTCCAAGGAGGGGGTGGTCAAGAGCGGCGACAATACCTCGGGCGTGATTTTGAAGGGTGTCGACACGCTCTACGATACGACTTTCCTCTCCTCCTGCCTGCAACGCGGCGAGCTGCCGCGCGTGGGCGCTGAGCCGCGCAACAAGGACATAGCCGTGTCGCAGAGTATCGCCGACCGCATGGATGTCGACGTTGACGACCGTGTGGAGATGATCTTCATCGGCGACGGCGATGTGCGCCGCGACCGTTTCCGCATATCGGGCATCTACTCCACGGGTGTGGAGATGATCGATGCGGCCATGGTTTTGACCGACATGCGCAATGTGCAGCGCCTATGCAACTGGCCGTCGGATTTGGTCACGGGCTACGAACTGTGGCTCGACGGCGATGCCGACGCCCTTGCCGTGGAGTCGGCTCTCAACGACAGTTTGGTTGATATTTACCTCGACGAGGGTATCGATGCCGAGGCCTTCGCCGTCGAGCGCATCTACCCCGAGATATTCGGCTGGCTCGCCACGCACGATGTCAATGCCGCGGTCATGGTGGCCATAATGATCGTGGTCGCGCTGCTGAATATGATAACCGTGCTTTTGATAATCGTGTTGGAGCGCGCCCGCATGATCGGCGAGCTGAAGGCTATGGGTATGACCAATGGTTCGCTCACGGGCTTATTCTTCTATCGCGCGCTGTTCATCGCCTTGCGCGGCATGGCGTGGGGCGCGGCCGCGGGTATTGCGCTGTGCTGGGTGCAGCACTCTGCGGGAGTCGTGACGCTCCCCTCCGACGGCTATTTCCTCTCGCAGGTGCCCGTTGCCTTCTGCTGGGAGGTGTGGGCATTGACCTTGCTCTGCGCATTAGCCGTGATAATGTGCGTGATGCTGCTGCCTGCGGCGTTCGTGCGGCGCATATCGCCCTCGCAGACCATGCGTTACGAGTGACGGCCGCACCGTATAACCTATATCCGATATGAAATGAAACCTTACAATCAGGAACAAACCAAAAAACAGCAGGTCGAAGAGATGTTCGACAACATCGCCCCGACCTACGACGGGCTTAACCATATATTGTCGCTCGACATCGACCGTTTGTGGCGCCGCCGCGTCGTGAGGATAGTGCGGCGCACGGGAGCCAAACGCATTATGGACGTGGCCACGGGTACGGGCGATTTGGCCATAGCTCTGGCGCAGCATATTGCCGGGTCGCATATTTTGGGCGTCGATCTGTCGGAGAAGATGCTCGACGTGGCGCGCAGCAAGATCCGCCGTCAGGGTCTCGACGAGCGCATAGTCCTGCAACGTGGCGATGCCGAGTGCCTCGAATCCATTGCCCCCGGCTCGCTCGATGCCGTGACCGTGGCCTTCGGCGTGCGCAACTTCGATGATTTGGCCGGAGGTTTGCAGCAGATATACCGCACGATACGACCCGGCGGCAGTTTCGTCGTGTTGGAGCTGTCCACGCCGCGCAACCGTGCCATACGCTGGTTCTATGCGCAATACTCCCACCGCCTGCTGCCGCGTATCGGCGCTATGGTGTCGAAAGACAAACGCGCCTACATCTATCTGCCCGAGTCGGTCGACGAGTTCCCTGCACCCGAGCGTTTTTGCGACATGCTGCGCGAAGCGGGATTCTGCGACATAAGCCGCCGTTCGCTCAGTTGCGGCATAGCACACATATATGTGGCGCGTCGTGCGCCCCTGACCGAATAGATCATGTCCGCTTCGAAATTTAAAATATTGCTGCTCTTAGCACTGCTGCTGCCGCTGACATCGCGTGCCGGCATTATCGACCGGTATGTCTCGAAGATTCACTTCGGCGGTTTCTGCCGCGTCACGCACTGCACCTCGTCGGGCATGAATCTCTATGTCTCGATCGACAACGGCATAAATCACAACATCGTCGTCAAGAGCTGTACGGCAGTGGTCTGCCGCGGCGGGAGGGAGATCATGCGCCTCGAATTGCGCGATCGCGTCGCGGTGCCCAAGCGAACGGTGTCGGAGGTGCTGCTGCCCCTGCGGTTCCGCGCCGACAACTCCATGTCGATCCTCGTGCTGCTGCGCCGCATACTCGATGGCCGCCTCGACGATCTGACGGTGTCGATCACCGCCCGATGCCGCGTATCGGTCGTGTCGAAAACATTTTCCAAACAAAACATTGCCATGTCCGAATTTCTTGATACCTTTGGAGTGACGTTTGACGATGTAAAACAACTTATCGATTTGCTCTGATGCGCAATATATTTTTGATAATGATCCTGTTGGCCGCTGTTGCAACGGAGGCTTCGGCACAATCCGTTTCGCGTGTCAAATCGCGGCTCGCGGAGATGTCGGCCGCAGGCGGCTGCGTAACCGTCACCGAGGACGAATCGACGGCCGCAGCAGTGCGACAATCCGATCTGCGGGTCAAACCCTCGAAGGTAAGGGGCTATCGCGTAGTCATATTTTTCGATAACGGACAGTATGCGAGCGACAAAGCCAAGACGGTCATGAACTCGTTCACCAAGACGTTCCCCTCTATCAATGCCTACATGATCTACGAAAATCCCTATTTCAAGGTCTCGGTCGGCGATTGCCTCACCATGGAGGAGGCCGTTATACTTATGAACCGCGTCGGCGACGCGTTCCCGACCGCATTCCCCAAGAGCGAGCAGATCGAACTGAGCGAACTTGTCGACGTCAAACCCGAACGTAGCGAGCAGTCATCATCTGCCGGCGACGGCCTCGCCGATGCTCCGGCCGATGCGTCCGGCGAAGCCTTTCAGTTGCGCTGATACGATAACGATTCGTAAGTACAAAATATCGATCCGAAATAAAAAACATGAATAAAAGTGTAGATATGTGGTATTTAAGCACAAAAATGACGATTTTATGCCATGTTTATGCAAAAGTTTAATTTGTCCTCTTGTTTATTCGATATGTAATTTATACATTTGCATCGTTAAGGTTATTATTACATACTAAACTTTCATTATTATGAAGAAGATTTTTATGTTGGCAGTTGCTTTTGCTGCCGTATCGATGGTCGCTTGCGGCGGTAACACCGAGAAGAAAGCTAACGAGGGCGAGGCAGCTGATGCTACTAAGGTTGAGGCAGTTGATAAGGCTTGCTGCGGCGAATGCACTGAGGAGTGCTGCGGTGCTTGCGAGGAGAAGACTGAGTGCTGCGGCGAGTGCGCCGAGGCTCCGGTTGAGGCTGCTGCCGAGGTTGCTGCCGAGGCTGAGGTTGTCGCTGAGTAATTCCTTTCTGACGAAAGGCGTCATCGACGTTTTTTAATAATTGGCGCGAACGGAACGTACACCGGTACACTCCGTCCGCGCCAATTTCATTGCCTGCCTCCACG
>CAZEXJ010000070.1:0-1740 GCA_964516585.1 uncultured Alistipes sp. | reverse complement strand
GTCGAAGTCGATGGCGATCACCTCTTGCCTGCCGTTCATGACTTACTTGCGCTTGAATATTCTCGCTATCCGTCCGGTCAATCCGCGGCCTTGCGACCCATTCTGTGCATCGCTCTCGTCGCTGATTCCGTAACCGTAGCCATAACCGTATCCGTAACCATACCCGTAACCGTAGCCGTAGGACTTCTGTTGTGTTGACGAGTCGTTCAGGACGATGCACATGTTGTGGAACTTCTTTTCGCGGTAGAGACGCTCGATGTCGGGCAGCTGGCGACGGTCCAGCACGCCTTCGCGCACCACGTAGATGGCCAGGTCGCAGACGCGGTCGGTGATCAGGGCGTCAGCCACCTGCAAGGCCGGCACGCTGTCGAGCAGGATGTAGTCGTACTCGTTGCGCAGGCGGGCGATCATCTGTTCGAATTGCTCCGAAAGCAGCATTTCGGCCGGATTGGGCGGCATTACGCCGGCGTAGATCAGGTCGAGATTCTCGTTGTAATGCGACTTCTTGATGACCTCTTTCAGATCGGTTATGCTTCCCGAGAGGTAGGCGCTCACACCGGCGGTATCCTTGCCGTGCCCCATACTCTTCGAGAGCGAGCGGCGGCGCAGGTCGACATCGATCAAAAGAACCCGCTTGCCTGTCAAGGCCAGTGTCATCGCCAAGTTGGTCGATATGAAGGTCTTGCCGGCGTGGGGGTTGGATGAGGTGAGCATGATCACCTTCATCCCCTGTGCCTTGACGGCCATGAAGTTCATATTGGTACGCATGATGCGGAAGGCCTCCGACACGGGGTCGCGACCGTTCTCGCGTACGGCGATACCGCGGCGCGTGGCCCCCTCTGCGCGGGGAATATCGCCGATGAAGGGAATGGTGGTGTTGTCCTCAATGTCTTTGCGGCCACGGATCGTGGTGTCGAGCATCTGCTGGAGGTAGAACAAGCCGAACGGTATGGCGAAACCTATCAGTATGGCCGCCAGCAGGATGATCATCGTGCGCGGGTAGATCGGTTGTGTTGCCCCGTAGGCCCAGTCGACGATGCGAGCGTTGGGCTCGACGATCACCCGTTGCAGTTCGTTCTCCTCGCGCTTCTGCAACAGATAGAGGTAGAGTTCCTCCTTAACCTTTTGCTGGCGGGCGATCGAGAGGATCTCCTTTTCCTGCGTCGAGGCTGAAAGGAGCCGCGAATTTGCCTTGTTCTCCTCCTTGCGCATGTTCTTTAGCTGCAACTCAAGCGACGAGATGTGCGAATCGAGTGACGAGACGATAGCCCGTCGTGTGGCGGTCAGCACGTTGTCCAAATTCTGGATGATGGGGTTGTTGGTCGAACCCTCGCTTGCCAACTTGTCGCGGCGCAGGACGCCATTGTTGTAGGCGTTGATCTGCTCCGAAATGCCCGTGTTGCCGATAGATGCCGAGGCGGGGATCAGGGCCGAACGCCTGTCATTGTCCAAAAGATACTCACGGATGTAGCGGGCCATCTGCACGTTGTTTTCGATCTCGATGCTCGCCTCCTTGAATTTCGAGCCCTCGGTGATCGACCGCGTGGCCTCGGAGGCCAAGTCGTACATTCCGTTGCGCTGCTTGAACTTCTCGATGTCGTTATCCACGTTCCCCAGCTCTTCGCCTATGACGGCCAGTCGGTCGTTGACAAATTCGGCTGTGGTGCGCGAGACGGTCTGCCTGTCCGCTACTGCGTCTTCGTTGTATATGGCAATCAGTTCATTGAGCACGTCTTCGGC
>CAZEXJ010000069.1:0-5797 GCA_964516585.1 uncultured Alistipes sp. | reverse complement strand
GGGTCAGAATTGTAAAACGGCGTAAGCCGTCGCTCTGTGATCGACGTTTGTTTTTCCCTCCCGAGGGAGGGGTATGGGGTGGGGTCAGAATTGTATAACGGCGCAAGCCGTCGCTTCGGTGGGCGACGTTTGTTTTCCCTCCCGAGGGAGGGGTATGGGGTGGGGTCAGAATTGTAAAACGGCGCAAGCCGTCGCTTCTGTGGTCGACATTTGTTTTGAGCCGAGCGCAGCGAGGCGTGGCAATCTCTTCATTCCCGCCTCCACCGGGGGGGGGCGAGGGTGAACCGATTTTTTGCTCTGAGCCAGCGCGCTGCATGCCGGACTCGGACGCAGGAGGTCGTGTTGAGAGGCTGCCGGTGAAATTTATCGTAAGAATTATTTGCATATTAAAATAATTGTTCATACTTTTGCGGTGTATTACTTAAATAGTACACTAAAATATAATCGTATGATCGATATAAAACAACTAACGTTCAGCTATTCGGCACATCGCAATGTGCTGGCCGACATATCATTGTCGCTTGATGGCGGACACATTCACGGGCTTTTGGGCTGCAACGGCATAGGCAAAAGCACGTTGTTGAAGATTGTTTGCGGATTGATGCGGCCGACGTCGGGCAGCATCCGCATAGACGGAGTCGATCCGTCGAAGCACGATGTGGCTCTGATGCAGCAGATGATGATTATTCCCGAGGAGTTTTCGCTGCCGTCGGTGTCGTTGATGACATATGCGCGTCTGACCGCACCGTTTTATCCGCAGTTCAGCTGGGAGCAGATGGAGTACTACTGCCGCGAGATGATGGTCGATCCGCGCGAGAAGCTGCACAACATGTCGATGGGACAGCGCAAGAAGGCCTACATAGCCTTCGCCATGGCCTGCAATACGCGCATACTGCTGCTCGACGAGCCGACCAACGGACTCGATATCCCCTCGAAGAGCGTCTTCCGCCGCCTGTTGGCCGGATATACCGACGACAGCCGCTGCATAGTGGTGTCGACGCATCAGGTCAATGACATCGATTCGCTGCTCGACAACATCGTCATACTCGATCGGTCGGGTGTGGCGTTGGAGGCTACGACGGCGGAGATATGCCGCAAACTCTCGTTCGGTGCGGTCGACCCGGCCGAGGCGGTCTACACCGAGCGCAGCGTATTGGGACAGATAGGCGTCGCGCCCAATACCACGGGCGAGGATTCGCGGCTTAATTTGGAACTGCTGTTCAATGCCGTGACGGCCGATCGCCAATCGATACGGCAACTGATTAAATAGTCGGGGATTATGGGAGGATACTCTTTCATTCGCGTCGGTCGGCTCATGATGAAACATTATGTCGACCATTCGCGTCGATATGCGATGCGATATCTCCTTATAGCATTTATCCCGTCGCTGTTCGCCGCAATGTCGTCGAATATGGATTCGGCGTTGACCATGGCCGTGCTGATGTACATTGTCGGCGCGTTTGCCATAGCTCCTGCAACTATGAACGAGGGGCGCGAAAGCGGTACGAGGATACTCATCAATACGCTGCCGGTGTCGACCGCCGAGCGCATGACGTTCATAGTGTTGAACACGAGTGTGATATACAGCCTGCTGGCGGCGGTCTGCGGAAGCATCGGCATAGCTGCCGTATCGGTGCTGCCATTTATCTATGGCGACTTGAACGAATGTTTAGACTTTTTATGGCGCGAGTTATACGGCAGGTGGGAGCTTCAGGTTTTGGTATGGATCATCGCCTCGGGCGGGGTTGTGATCAATGCGTTAGCACGCAAACACCTTATATATAGCTATATTGCCGCTTTCGTAATTTTCATTTTGTTCGTGTGCGGATTGAACAAGGCAGTGGGGGAAATCGATCTGCGCATCGAGTGGCGCGATTATTACGAGGGGGTCGCCAAGGCGATCTATTGCTCGATTCCCGTGATTTTGTATGCGGCGGCCTATTTCATATTGCGCCGTCGTCAAATAAAGTGGTAGGTATGTATCGGTTAAATTTCAAAATATTGGGTGCTCTGTTTGTTAAGCACTATACGGAAAATTTCAGGAAATATTTGTTCTTGTATGGCGCGACAATAGCCGCACCCATGCTCTTCGGCGCGCTGACGCACATGGGCGATTCGTCGTATGCGATGATCGTCCTGATGAATATTATCGGCACGTTTGCTGTGATGCACATCTCGATGAACGAGTTGCGCAGCAGACGAAGCGCTATCATATCCAACACGCTGCCCGCGTCGGTTGTGGAGCGTTATGCCTTCATTTTTATCAATACGACGGTGGTGTTTCTGGCATGTTTCGCCCTAACGGCCTATGTCTCCAAAGTCATCGTCGATTCGATGTTCATTCACATGATCGACTTCTCGGATATGTATTTAAGCAACGACAAGTATTGGGTAAACTTGCTCGGAGTGCATGCCACAGCCATGATTATCAATGCAGTGGCACGCCGCAGTCTGATCGCGGTTTATGCAGCGGCAATTATCATATCTGCGGCAAAGCAATATTTAACGGAGTATATTTCCGAAGAGAATATGATGCTATTCGATGATGTGAAACTGTATATCAATATGGTGATGGTGCCGCTATTGTGGGCTTTGTCGTTCGTCGCGCTTAAACGTAAACAGATCAAATGGTAGTGCAATGATGGAATTCAGCGAGGAGAAACCTATATGGCGTCAGATTTATGATTTGGTGTGTACGCGAATACTGTCGGGTGAGTGGGAGGAGAACAGCCGTATAGTTTCGGTCAGGGAGTTGGCGGCCGACGTCGGCGTCAACCCCAATACGGTTATGCGCAGCTATGAGAAATTGGAGCTTGACAAGATCATATACAACCGTCGCGGCATAGGGTTTTTCGTGGCCGATGGAGCCAAGGATCATATTCTCGAAATCGAGCGCAACGAGTTCTTGTCACGGGAGATGCCCGTGCTGCTTGAACGCATGCGGCTGCTGGGCATTACGCTTGAAGAGTTTTCCGCCATTTTCCGTGAAAAGGCGCAAGAAAGTGAATTGAACGAGTAGGCAGATGAACGTAACGAGTAAACAACAATAAAAACTTTACTATAATGACAATTGCAATCGTGGGCGCGAGCGGCGCCGTAGGACAGGAGTTTTTGAATATATTGCAGACAAGGCCGGTGGCCGTCGACGAGTTGCGACTGTTCGGGTCGTCGCGCAGCGCCGGCCGTAAATACATGTTTCGCGGCAGGGAGATCGTCGTCGAGGAGCTGCGCCATAACGATGCCTTTCGCGGTGTCGACGTGGCGTTGGTGTCGGCCGGAGCGGGCGTATCGCGCGAATATGCCGAGACCATAACGCGCCACGGAGCGATAATGATCGACAATTCGAGCGCGTTCCGCATGGACGACGATGTGCCGTTGGTGGTGCCCGAGGTCAATCCCGGCGATGCCCTCGATGCCCCGCGACGCATCATTGCCAACCCCAACTGCACGACCATACAGATGGTTGTAGCGCTGGCGGCCATAGAACGGCTGTCGCATATACGCCGCGTGCATGTGGCCACCTATCAGTCGGCCAGCGGCGCGGGCGCTCACGGCATGTACGAATTGGAGCAGCAGCACCGCCAGATTGCCGAGGGGGCTGAACCGACGGTCGATAAGTTCGCTTATCAGTTGGCCTACAACCTTATACCCCATATCGACCTGTTCACCGACAACGACTATACCAAGGAGGAGATGAAGATGTTCAACGAGACGCGCAAGATCATGCACTCCGACGTGAAGGTGTCGGCCACCTGCGTGCGCGTGCCCGTGTTGCGTGCGCACTCCGAAGCCGTGTGGGTGGAGACCGAGCGCGAGTTGTCGGTCGACGAGGTGCGCCGCTCGTTCTCCGACAGCCGCGGCATAGAGCTTGTCGACAACCCCGCCGCGAAGGAGTATCCCATGCCCTTGTTCGCCTCCGGCACCGATCCCGTCTATGTGGGTCGCATACGCAAGGATCTCACCACTCCCAACGGCATCTCTTTCTGGTGCGTTGCCGATCAGATTCGCAAGGGGGCGGCGTTGAATGCGGTGCAGATTATGGAGTATCTTTTTGCGTGACTTTTTACGTGAAAAGGCATCATTTACTTCGCCTCGTTTGAGTCTGCAAACGGGCAGTACGTCGAGTACAGCCCGTCTGCATCCTCTTCACGTGCGGCTTGTAACTAATGCCTTTTGACGAAAAAGTGGGTCGTGGTGCTTGGGCGACTATTTCCTCCGACATGTCATTCTGAGGAGCGTTCTGTGAACGCGACGTGAGAATCTCATCCACATCGTCATTTCGAGGAGCACAAAGCGCGACGTGAGAATCTGGTTGGGGACGATTATTCCCACTGTCCTGTCATTCTGAGGAGGCCGCTTGCGGCCGACGTGAGAATCTCATTCACACACAGAGATTGCCACGCCTCGGTTCCCTCGGCTCGCAATGACAGAGCGCGGCAATGCGGTCGTGTTGCACGATGCACATTGAAGACAAGATAAACGATTAATTATAAAGGCTATGCAAAACGACATAACCGACAATAGCGGGAACGACGTTCGTCGCACGCCCTCGGAGGAGTACGATCCTCTGCATTTAGCCAAGCCCGGCGAGAAGACGGTCATCTGTCCCGAATGCGGACTGCCGGTGCCCGAGAGCATGGAGTATTGCCCCTATTGCGGCATACGCATGCGCGGCGGCTGCCGATCGATGATCATCAAACTTCTCTGCGGCGCGGCTGTGGCAGCTGCGGCGGTATGGCTGATCTGCAAATTGTTCTGACGGAGGAGCCTTTGCTCCCGCATGCCGCCTGTGGCAAGTGCAGCGGCGCGTGACTCCGCGCGTTGCGGCGCTTGCCGACATTTCGCGCGGCGATGCCGTCATACGAAAAACAGCCTATCTCTTGCGAGATAGGCTGCGCTCGTTCGCACCTAAGTGCGAGCCAACTATTTAACTGCTTTAACGATTGCTTCGAATGCCTTCGGCTCATTCAGTGCCAGATCGGCCATAACCTTGCGGTTGAGGACGATGCCCTTGGCGTTGAGTTTGCCGATAAATTCAGAATAGGTCATACCGTGCATGCGGACGGCGGCGTTGATACGCGTGATCCACAGCGAACGATAATTTCTCTTCTTCTCTCTGCGGTGTGCATAAGCAAACTGCAAACCTTTTTCGACAGTGTTTTTCGCAACTGTCCATACGTTTCCCCTTGAACCAAAGTTGCCTTTGGCAAGCTTCAAAACCTTTTTTCTTCTTGCGCGTGACGCAACAGCGTTAACTGAACGTGGCATAAACAATAAGTTTTTGATAGAGCTGATAGCGGCATGATTCTCTCATACTCTTTGGGGCTATGTCGCTCCGTTGTTAATAAAATAAGTGGCGATCCGGAATCTTACTTAACTAACAGATTCTTGATCTTGGCCTCGTCGGCCGGCGAAACGATACCCGAGTAGCACAGGTTACGCTTACGTTTTTTAGTCTTTTTGGTCAGGATATGACTGTGATAAGCGTGTTTGCGCTTGATCTTTCCTGTGCCGGTGAAAGAAAAACGCTTCTTTGCAGCGGCATTTGTTTTCATCTTTGGCATTTTCGTAAAAGTTAAATTAGTTAAACATAGCCTGCAAAGGTAACAATAAAATCGGAAATATCAACCTGTGCCCGCTGTTTTTTTCAAATATATCGCACATAAAAATGGTTCGGCCGTCTTGCATTTGCCCTGAGCGGATATTCTCGGACGGCAAAAAGAGCATAAAAGACATGGAGGGCTGCAACGCGTTGCAGCCCTCCATTTTTCGTGTCGAAATGCGTTTACTCTGCCAG
>CAZEXJ010000068.1:0-2793 GCA_964516585.1 uncultured Alistipes sp. | reverse complement strand
AAACCGATGTTCAGACCGATCGTGAAACCGCGGTTATAGAAGGTCGTACCGAGGTCGAGATCCAAGTAATCGATCGACGAGTAGATGTTGCCGAGGTTGCGGCCCTGTACATAAACTTTCAGCGAGCTGAAGCCGATCTTGTTGCAGAGGCTCTTCGGGAAGTTGTAACCTAACGAGAGGTTGCGCACCTTCAAGAACGATGCTTTCTCGTAGCCCAGCAATTTGGCGTTCGGGTCGCCGCTGCCTCGGCTGCTGTCGTAGATAGGCTTCTGCCAGTCGGAGTTGGTGTGTTCGGGCGTCCAGTAGTCGACTTCCACCTGATTGGCGGCACCCGACAGCGCTTGTCCGCCGGTCGAAACCATATATCCGAGGCGTCCGTAGAGTTCGAGCGCCAATTCGAGACCCTTCCAAGTGAAGGTGTTCGACCAGCCTAATGTCCATTTCGGGTTCTTGTTACCTAAAATTATGCGGTCTTCGTTGTCGATGCGATAGTCTCCGTTTTGATCGACCGGACGCACCAAACCGGGCTCGAAGCTGTGTCCGTTGGCGTTGAATTTCGCCATTTCGGCACGATCCTCCTCGGTATCCTGCCACAGACCTGCGTGATCGACGCCGTAGTGGACACCGATCGGCTGGCCGATGAACCAACCGTTACCGACCATGTCCTGTTTGCCGTTGAGCAGCGAAACGATCTCGTCCTTCTGATAAGCGGTGTTGATCGACGATACCCATTCGAAATCCTTCACGCGGACGGGTACGAGGTCCAAACCGAGCTCGACACCGAAGTTCTTCGTCTCGCCGACGTTCGCCATCATATTCGGGTACCCGCTCAGCGTAGGAATCGAGGCGGACATCAACAGGTCTTTCGTGTGCGAGTGGTAGATATCGATCGTACCCATGATGCGGTTGTCGAAGAAGCCGAAGTCAATACCGTAGTTCCACTGCGTGGTCTTCTCCCAGCCTAACGTCTTGTTGGGCATACTGTTACTGCCCCTTGAGTAGTAAGGTTCGTTCGTCGTGAGAATCGTGAAGCTCCCTTGGTAGTCGTTGTCGGCCGGCATCTTGTACTCCGAAACGACGCCCAACGTACCGTAAGCACCGACAGCCGCGTTACCTGTCGTACCGACACCGATACGGACTTTCAAGTTGTTGATCCATTCGACGTCGCGCAGCCACGACTCCTGATTGATGCGCCAACCGAAGGCAGCCGACGGGAAGAACTCCCACTTGTTGCCTGCAGCCAGTACGGACGAACCGTCGTAACGGCCCGATACGGTCAGCAGGAAGCGCTCGTCGAAGTTGTAGTTGATACGGGCCATGTACGAAGCCAGCTGGTTCTCGCTGAAGCCCGTGCCCATGCCTGCACTATATTGGGTATCTTTGATGTCGATGATGCCCATGTTGTTCCACAGCATCGAGGGATAAGGATAGCCCTGACCCGACATGCTGCCACTTTCATGGTTGTTTTTCGAAGCCGTCTGCAACAGCGTTACGCCGACGGTGTGCTTCCCGAACTGGCGGTTGTAGAGGATCATGTTGTCCAGCGTCCACGAGAAGTAACGGTTGACACCCCATGTAACGTAGTTCTTGCCGCCTGCACGGCCTGCCGAAGTGGCGTCGATGAAGACACCGTTGCGGCGATAGCGGAAGTCGGGGCCGAAAGCGATTTTGTAGCTCAAGCCTTTGAGCGGCTCCCAGATTTCACCGAAGTCAGCCTGTGCATAGAAGCTGCCCAATGCGCGGAAGGTCTCGCGGTTATCGTTCGATTTATTCCATTCGTCCATCACCGTGTAAGAGTTGTTCTCCGAACCGGCGGGCATGTTGATGATTTCACCGTCTTCGTCGTACGGCAGCGCGTAGTTCGGCAGCGCCTTGGCGGCGTTGTAGATGTCGGTCGGGCCCGAGCTCGTGCCGGTCTGACCTGTACGCGAATAACCGTACTGCTGTTCGGTGTAGGAGAGGTTGATCGATGCGCCCATCTTGAACCACGATTTCGGGGTTACGTCGACCGTCGAAGCGAAGTTGTAGCGCTGGTACTCCTGTCCCTTCTGCGTACCGTCGTTGCTCAAATAGCCGAACGAGAACGAACCCTGAAGATTCTCCGTACCGCCCGAACCGCTCAACGGGTGTTCGTGGGTGATGCCTGTCTCCGTTACGAGGTCGCCCCAGTCGTAGTTGGTAACTTTCGAAGGATCCCATTTGCCGCTGGCCCAGCCTTTCTCGATGTTGGCCCAACCCGGGTTGCCGGTGAAATAGGTTCTATCTTTTTCGTAGTCGGGCTGGTCGCCGCGCGGGTTGATGTCGGGGTTGGCGTTGTATTTCGACCAACGTACGAACGTGATCATGTCGCTGGCGCTCATCGAAGGCTGCAAATCCTTCAGCTGCTCAACCGTTACCGTACCCGAGTAGTTCAGCGAGAACTGGCCTACCTTACCGCGCTTGGTCGTTACGAGAACGACACCGTTGGCACCGCGCGAACCGTAGATGGCCGTCGACGAAGCATCCTTCAGAATGTCGATGGATTCGATGTCGCGCGGGTTCAGCGTTTCGATACCGCCGGCGCTCAAGGGCACTCCGTCGACAACGTACAACGGCGAGTTGCTGGCGTTCAGCGAACGGTTACCGCGAATGCGGATCGAACCGATTTCACCCGGACGCTGGTTCGACGTGATGTCGACACCGGCTGCCTTACCCTGCAATGCCTCGAAGGCATTCATAACGGGTTTGGTGTTCAGCTCCTCGGCACCTACGCGGGTCAATGCACCCGTTACGTCCGTCTTCTTCTGGACACCG
>CAZEXJ010000067.1:0-5359 GCA_964516585.1 uncultured Alistipes sp. | reverse complement strand
ATATCGCCCCACTCGTTGCGGCGCATGGCAACGGGCTGTTCCTTCCAGTGCATGAGGTCGGTCGAGGAGGCGTGGCCCCAACTCATGTTGCCCCATTCGCTGCCTTGCGGATTGTACTGGTAAAACAGATGGTAGGTGCCGTTTTCGTAAACGAGTCCGTTCGGATCGTTCATCCAGTTGCGGGCCGGCGTATAGTGAATCTGCGGACGGTACAACTCGTTGTAGGAACTTTGCGGCGCGTCCTCTTCGGGATTCTCCTCTCCGCCGTCTCCCGTGCTTTCGATCACGGGAGGCTGTTCGTCGAAACGGTCATCGGTGCAACCTGCGGCAGCGAACAGCGCGAAACCCGCTGCAAGCAAATAGATGTGCGACTTTTTCATCATCCTCTTTCATTAGCGTGTTTTGAGGTATTCGAGGGCGTTTTTCGCCATCTTCAGAATGTTGTCCTCGTAGATGTTGTTGGAGGGGTAAGCCGAAACATCGGCACTTCCGTCGGCATTGCGCATCGAGAACTCGCAGCCGCCGTTCCCCATACAGATGATCGTACCCTTGAACTCGGTGTTGCCCTGCTGGGCCTCCCAGATATTGAGCTGCGATACCCAGTCGATCTGCGAATCCCACGTCGCCAGCGGAATGATGCCATACTCATTGACGATCGTGTTGTAGCAGGCCTCTTCCTGATTGCCGATGCCGGTCAGCACCGACGGGATGTTGAAATAGAGGCAGTTGTGGTCTTCAGCCCAGCCGGGGCCCTTCACGGCGATGAGTTTCGTGCGGTCGGTCGTTTCGTAATCGAGCCCTTTGAACATCGGATGCGACGAAGCATCCTTCTTGAAACGGCTGCCCGGGTGGAGTTCGACGGCCATCTTCCATACATCGGGATTGTAAACACCATGACCGGTGTTGATGTTGCGGTCGTTGGAAAGGAGCAGCTTTTTATCGAGACGCCCCAAAGCCGTGATATAAGGCGTTGCATGGCTCCACAGCAGCAGACTGCCGCCGTTTTTGTACCATTCGCTGACATACGGGGTGGCGGCATCCACCACGGCAGGCATATCGAACAATCCGTCGCCCGGGCGGCCGTCCTCTACGTCGCGAATCCAGAACAGCACACGGTACGGGTCAAGGTCAGCCGTCGATTGGATGTCGCCGAAGTAGACGTAGCGGGCCGAAGCGTATTGGCTCGCAAGCCACAGCCATGCCGAAACTTCATCGTCGTCGCCCTTCTCCCGCAGTTCCTCGACGGTGGCATATTCGCTCAGGAACCCGATGGCGGTTTTGCCGATGCGCAGCGAGGCGGTCGCCGGAAGCGCAGCGCCCTTGCTGTTGTTGGCGACCAGTTCGATGCTCCACTCCTCGCCGTCGCGGACATCCTCGATGAGGTAGGATGTAGCCGTGTTCGGCAGGGTTTCGCGGATGTTTCGGCTCCCGTTGGTTGCCGAAAACAATACGTTGTTGGCATCGGGACTGGCCGTCCAGGTTACCAGCGCATCGTATCCGCCCTCCTTGTCGACCTGCGTCATCGTTACGCCGTTTACAGGCGAGGCGCCCTCACGCATGTAACTTTTTGTTACACCAATCGAAACGTTCTTTCCGTCGGTCAGTTTGAAGACGTAGGTGTATTCGATATTCGTGTCGACATTCCGATGGGTATAGGTATTCCCGTCGACCGTCTCCGTGCTGCGGATCGTCATTCCCTGACAAATGTTTACCTGCATCTTCAAACCCTGCTGCGGAGCCGTCCACGTCCACACATAGTCATTGCCTACGAGCTGCCCTGTAATAAGCGATGCGTCGATCGGTTCGATCGCAGGAGCCGCGATCTCTATCTCCTTGTCCTGACACGCCGTCAATGCAAGGCAGAGCAGTGCCACGACCCTATATTTCCAAGTTTTCATTGCTTTGCGGTTTTTTAGGTGTTTTAGTCGTTGTAGTTTTTGTTCTGGGTGTAGAGATCCGGCACATAGTAGAGCTGGTTGTACGGCACGGGCCAGAACTCGTTCTTGTCGGGCGTATAGTGCGCCTCGTTCAGATACTCGGCATACTTCTGGTTCTTATAAGCCACGTTCTTTTCCATTTCGAAATAGGCGTTCAGCGTCTTCGAAGCGATTCCCCAGCGGCGCAGCGAGAAGTAACGGTCGTTCTCCATCGCCATTTCCAGCCGACGCTCCCACTGCACGCACTTGCGGCCGATCTCCTTGCTGGTAAAGTAGCCGGTGGGATAGGTCGAAATCTCGCACCGGTCGGCGGCGTATCCGATGTGCTTGTCGACGGAGTTCTTCGCACGGCTGCGGATGTCGTTGACGATGGAAAGCGCTTCGGGCAGACGATCCAGTTCGACCAGCGCCTCGGCCCGCATCAGCATCACGTCGGCATAGCGGAATACATAGTCGTTCATGGCGAATGCCTGCCACGAGCCGTTGAACGTCTCGCCTTTCGAACGCTGCGGAACCTCTTTGAGCGAGGTGTAGTAGCCGTAGGTATTGGGGGTGCGCGAATTGTCGGTCGTCATTAGGTAGCCGTCTTCGTATTTGTAGGGCCACGTAGGCATGCCGACCGTGTGGAACAGACGCGGATCCCACTTTTGCGACGACGCTGCGCCCCGTTCGGGATAATCGGTGCGGTCGTTGTAATGATCGAACATCGGAAGCCCGTTTTCGGTCTTGAAGGCGTTCACCAAATTCTGCGATGGTTTGTGAAAATCCCAGCCGCACGACCACATGCCCCAGCAGCCGTTGAGCATATTCGACCAGTTGGCACGTCCGAATTTGGTGTGGTCGTCGCTGTAATCCGAGGTCTGCACGGCGAATACGGACTCCTTCGAATTCTTGTACTCCGGCAGGAAAATGTCGCCGAAATCTTCCAAGTAGCCGAACCGCGAGTTTACGACCGCATCGGTGTACTCCACGACCTTCTTCATGTAATCCGGATTGATGTGCGACACGCCGTTCGTCGCTTCGTAACCGTCGCCCCACGCGATCGTCAGATAACATTTGGCCAAATAGGCGGCTGCGGCGATGCGGTTCGTGCGGCCTCCGCCGTCGGGAGCCTCGTCGGGGAGCGTTTCGTAGGCGATTTCGAACTCATGGATGACCTTCCCGAACAACTCCTCGTAGGTAAATGCGTCGTTGCGGGTCTGCTCGTGGAGGTTGTTTTTGAAAACATCTTCGTCGATCCACGGAATTTTGCGAAAGACGGTCAGCAGCTTGAAATAAAAGTGTCCGCGAAGGAAGTGAACCTCGGCCGCGCGGCGAGCGGCGACCTCTGCTCCGAGGATGCTTTCGCCGTACTCTTCGAGCGCCACCAAGGCGCGGTTGCAACGCGAAATGCCGCAGTAGAGGCGATACCACAATTCGTCAAGCTCCCCCGGACGCGATGTCAAAGTCGTCCATATCTCCATCGGATGATAACCCGTGTCGGAGACGCCGCTGCCGCCCTTGTAGCAGTCATCGGACGAAATGTCGCCGTAAGGCATCAGGTTGAACGGATAGGTGTACCAGCAGTCCCCGAGCGCCGCATAGGCAGCCGTAACCATTTCGTCGGGTTGGGAGTAGGCCATATTCCCGTCGATAACGCCCGTCGGCGGGACATCGATAAAGTCGTTGCACGAGGCTACGGCGAGGCTCGCCATGACCGCCATCGTTATATTTTTGATAAGTTTCATGATGCTGTTGGTTTATAAGGTCGTTGGATGATGTTGTCCGGATGAGGTCAGAAACCGATTTGAATACCGAAAGTTACCGAGGTGGAATGCGGATAGGCCCAGCGGGGGTTTTCGGGATCGGAGCAGGTCAGACCGCTGCTCTTGACGGTCAGCAGGTTGTTGCCGGAAACGTAGATGCGGGCATTTCTCATGTGCAGTTTCGACGCGATTTTTTCGGGCAGATTGTAGCCGATCTGCAAGGTGCGCAGTTTGGCATAGGAGCCGTTTTCCACAAAATAGGTCGACGTGCGGCCTTCATCGCTGGTGTTGTTGGTCGTAAGCGCCGGAATCGTCGAAGCGGCGTTGTCGGGCCGCCATGCCCCCAGCAGACGATCGCCCTTATTGGAGCCTGCATCGGTAATGCTCCAAAAGTCGGTCTGGAATTTCTGGTCATTGTAGACATCCTGTCCGAAGACGCCCTGCCAGAACATCGAGAAGTCGAAATTTTTGTAGGACAGCTCGACATTCAAACCGGCTGACAAATCGGGCACGGGGCTGAAAATCCACGTTTGGTCGTCGGCCGTGATGCGCCCGTCGCCATTAAGATCGGCGTAGCGGATGCCTCCGACACGGGCATTGTCCTGTCCGGCCGCGAGCACCTCCTCGCGCGACTGGAAGAGTCCGTCGGCGACGTATCCCACGATCGACCCGTAGGGACGGCGGGATTCGACGAGGTTCTCCGTAGTGGTGTGGACATACGAACCGGTCGTGGTGGAGGGCAGGTACGTTACGCGGTTCCGGTAAAAGTCGAAATTGGCATTGATCGCATAGGAGAAGCCGTTTGCACGCTGGTCGCGCCAGCCGATGGTGAACTCCATACCTTGGTTCCGCAGCGAAGGGCCGTTCAGCCACGAAGCACCTCCTTCGCCCATGGCGCCCAGATAGGCCGGATTGATCAGCATGTCTTTCACATCCTTGATGTAGGCGTCGATCGTACCGGTCAGCCGGTTGCGCAGGAACGAGAAGTCGATGCCGACATTGTACTGAATCGTGGTCTCCCATTTGAGATTGGGGTTCTCGGACTGCGAAGCGATGTATCCCGAGGGGAAGATGCCCGACTGCTGCAGCAGGATGTCGTAGGCGGTCGAAGTTACGCGGTCGTTGCCGTAGTCGGCCACATAAAGCGCATAGCGCGCCGTGTTGGAAATGGCCTGGTTACCGGTCTTTCCCCACGAAAGGCGCAGTTTCAGATCATCGAGCCAGTCGCGGTCGATATACTTCGACAAACGGTAGCCCAGCGTTGCCGAGGGGAAGGTGCCGTAGCGGTTGTTGCGGCCGAAACGCGACGAGCCGTCATAACGGATCGTGAACGAAGCCAGCAGAAGGTCATCGTAGTTGTAATCCACTTTGCCGAAGAACGAGGCCAGTGCGTAGGCCGAGCGGTTGCCGGTCGCGCGTTCCACACCGGTGGAGGCGTCGGGCCACATGTAATCGGGGTTTTCCAAGGCGTAATCCTCGTTGTAGGCCGCAAAATCGACCCGTGTCTGGCGGAAAATCTCGGAACCGGCCAGCACGTGGAAACGGTGCTTGTCCGCAAAGCTGAAATCGTAGTTGATGGTGTTCGACCAGGTGATTTTCGAGTCGTTGGCCTGAGAAAGCGTCGTCGAATTGGTATCGTTGTTCACGATGTCGCTGTGGAACGTATAATTATAGGAG
>CAZEXJ010000066.1:0-2142 GCA_964516585.1 uncultured Alistipes sp. | reverse complement strand
GTCAAATCCATCGTCGACACGATCGACAAGTACGAGTGGAACGGTTTCGACTTCGACTTGGAGCCCAACTACGGCCACGGCGGCAACATCGCGTCGAACACGACGGCTTTGGGCTATGTGATCGACGAGTTCTCGAAGTATTTGGGCCCGCTCTCGGGCACGGACCGTATGCTGGCTGTCGACGGCGAGCCTTACCTGATCCCCCCGCAGTATGCCAAGGCAATCGACTGGTTCATCATCCAGGCCTATGCCTGCAGCGGCGACGGCAATTTGGACTACCGTTTGAGCGATTTGGTCAATGCCTTCAGTGGCACGGACGAGAACGGCAACCCCTACCAGACTCCCGAAGAGGTGCTTTCGAAGACCATTTGGACCGAGAACTTCGAGTCGTACGCAGCGAGCGGCGGTGTTCAGTTCACCAACCGTTACGGCGAGCGGATGAATTCGCTCAAGGGCATGGCCGGCTATTCGAACCCCAATATCAAGGGTAAGATCGGCGGTGTCGGCACCTATCACATGGAGTACGATACGAACTACAAGTATCTGCGCGAGGCCATCGGTATCCTGAACCCCGTTATCGAATACTAATCAAAAAATGAATCCGACTATGAAAAATATATGGAAAATAGGCTTCGCGGCCTGCTTCTTGGCAGCCGCCGCGGCCTGCGAGGATGCGGAGTACGATGTGATCGACAACATGGTCTACATCAGCGAGGCCGCACCCAACAATGCCGCCAACCAGCAGGTTGGTACGCTGACGGTCAAAGGCGACACCGAGACCTCGTTCACGGTGCGTATGGCCCGTGCGGTCGCCACCGACGTCAAGGCTACCGTCGTCATCGACCCGTCGATTGTCGAGGCCTACAACGAGATGAACGGCGCGAACTACATGGTTCTGCCTTCGGAGTACATCTCTTTCGACAAGGAGGTGGTCATTCCGGCCGGCAGTATCGCCGCCGCTCCCACCAAGGTGACGGTCAAGAGTTTCGATACGCCCAACGGCGAGGCCTATGCCATCCCGTTCCGCGTTACGTCGGTTGAAGGTGCGCAACTGGCTTCGGTTACTTCGCGCTGGATGCTGCTTTTGGACAAGCCGCTCATCCAGCCCGTCCCCGTCTTCAACTACCGCCACGTGCCCCAAAGCGACGCGGAGAACAGCCCGTGGAATCTGACTACAACCGACTGGACGATCGAGACGCTCCTGAACATGGACTCTTTCAACATCAACAACCAGGCGATCTTCAACTTCAACGCCACCAGCGAGATCTACATCCGCTTCGGTGATGCCGGCAAGGATTTCAATATGTTGCAGATCAAGCACAACGGTTCGCAGGTCGACTCGAAGTACCGTTTCAGCCCCAACACGTGGTACCATATCGCATTCGTTTCGGCGGGCGGTACGGTGACGCTCTACGTCAACGGCGAACCCGACGTGACGGTCAATGCCGCTCCGACGATCACCATCAACGGTATTCAGCTTGCGTCGTCGGGCGCTCAATACTTCCGTGCCAATGCCCAGTATGCGCAGGTGCGTCTTTGGTCGAAGGGCCTGACACAGGCGCAGCTGCAGGCCAATATGCACAAGGCCGTCGCTCCGTCGCTCGAGGGTTTGGAGGCCTACTGGAAGATGGACGAGGGCGAAGGTGCCACCTTTGCCGACGCTACGGGCAAGGGCCGCACGCTGACCTGCAAAGACGACCTCGTTCCGACCTGGATTCCCGAGTTCGACTTCAGCACCTTATAATAAACGGTAAAAAAACAAATTGAGATGAAAAATATGTGGAAATATGCAATGCTTCTCATTGCCGTTTCGGGCCTCTTCGCCTGCGAAGACCCCGAGGTGGGCGAGACGTTGCCCGAATATTATTCGAAGACTTTCGTGACCATCCAAACTACGGGTTCGTCCGACTTGATCGAGGCGCAGGTCGAGAACACTCCGATCGGCGTGGTTCCCAAGGGCCAGTACGACCGTCAGGTAGTCATCAGTCTGACCCGTGAGCTTTCGACAGACCTGACCATCGAGATCGGTGCCGACCCCTCGCTTGTGGCCGCCCGTGCCGAGGCCGACGGCGTTGAGTACAAAGATCTGCCCGCAGCGGCCTGCGTGGCCTCCTCGGAGTCGATCGTGATTCCGGCCGGTGA
>CAZEXJ010000065.1:0-5993 GCA_964516585.1 uncultured Alistipes sp. | reverse complement strand
GACAGGGTAAGCGTGCAAAGCGCACTTCTGGGGATGCCCGATAACCTTTCAACGCTCCACCCGGAGCGAAGCGACAACAGCCCCTCCCGAGGGAGGGGTATGGGGAAGGTCAGAATTATAAAACGGCGTAAGCTGTCGCTTCGGTGGTCGACGTTTGTTCGATATTATATGTAATTGATTATCAGTTGTTGGGGATCAATTCCCGCAAACTTATATGCAGGGCATTGCATATAAGACACATTGTTTTGATTGTCAGGTTAGTGCGCCCAGCCTCTATGCGGCTCATGTTCGAACGTTCGATGTCGCAACGATATGCCAATTCCTGTACGGTGAGACCTTGCTGTTTCCGTAAGTCCTTGATTCTACATGCGATCAGAGCTATTTGAATTTTGTAGTCGATATTCATTGGGAAAAAATTTTATAAAAAATTTGTTATTACAAAGAAAAGAACATATCTTTGTGCTGTGCGTATCATATATGATACCATAACAGAGCATAAATCGAAAGATATGATTGGTAGGATAATATGCAGAATGGATTCGACACGTGCGGAAAGCGGGCGATATTGCCGGGCAATATCGGACGGTATAGTGTCGGTCGTCCGCAATGATTATCACTATCGGGCATTGACGTATACAATATAATTAAATATATCGAATATGAAATTGAAGAGTTTGTTTATGGCTGTTGCCGTTGCGTCTTTATGCTTGCAGAGCGTTGCGGCACAACCGAGTAAGCGCGATGAAAATGTGGAATTTCGTCGTCATTGGAATATGCAATTGCAAGGCGGAGCGGGATATACTCTCGGAGAGACCGGTTTCGGCGATCTGCTCTCGCCATCGGCCGCTTTGTCGGCCTCGTATGTGTTCCATCCTGCGTGGAGCCTGCGCCTTGGTTTAGGCGGCTGGCAGGGACGCGGTGCATGGGTAACTCCTTATGAAAAATATTCGTTTGGGCATATGCAGCTCAATGCCGATATTAAACTCGATTTATGTTCTTTGATAGGCGGTTATGATCATTGTCGAACTTGCAGTGTGTATGTTTTGGTCGGAGTGGCGGGAGTGCTCGGGTTCGGCAATGACGACGCCGTGGCAATGGCTGCACGCGGAGTGGATCTCGATTATGTTTGGGACGGTACGAAGCCGTTCGCAGCCGGCCGCATGGGTCTCGGAGTCGATTTCAGAGTAAGCGACCGCGTATCACTCAACGTGGAGGCCAACGCCAATGTATTGTCGGATCACTTCAATTCGAAGCGCGCCGATAATGCCGACTGGCACTTCAACGCCTTGGCGGGAGTGTCGATACGGTTGGGCAAGAGCTACGCACGACGCGCTGCGGCTGCGTATGTCGAGCCTGCGAATATACCGGCACAGGAGGATAAGCCCGAGCAGGTGCAGGTCGCCGAGCCGGAGATGACCGATCCGGTTGCCGAGAGTACTGTGGAGCAGCCGGCGGCAGCGACTGAGGCCGAGACCGAGCGTTACGGCAGCAACATCTTCTTTGAGATCAACTCGGCTGTAATACGTGCGGCGGAGATGTCGAAGATCGACGAGTTGGCCGAGTGGCTTGCCGGCGATGTATCGCGCACGTTAGTCGTAGTGGGTTATGCCGATCGTCAGACAGGCAATGCGCAATACAACGATGCTCTGTCGGCCAAGCGTGCGGCCAATGTGGCTCGCGCACTGATCGACAGGGGCGTAGCGGCCGACCGCATGACGGTCGACCACAAGGGCGACCGCGAGCAGCCGTTCGCAACGGCGTCGGAGAACCGCGTGGTGATATGTACGGCGGAATAACATATAATCCCATAAACTTAAATAAACAACATTAGAGAAGATCAAACAACAACAACAATTTTTAATCATTTATCAATCATTTATGAAAAGGCATTTTCAAAAATTAGTGGCATTGTTCCTGTCGGGAACAATGCTCTTGTCAGCCGCTTGTTCGGACTACGACGACGATATCTCAGCGGTGAACAAGCGCATCGATGAGTTGGTTTCCGGTAAGGTTGCCAACTTGGAGGAGCAGTGTGCCTCGACCAAGGCGGCCGTTGCGGCTTTGGAGCAGGCGCGTGCTAAGATGGAGAGCAACATCGCCGACTTGCAGAGCGATATAGCTACGCTCGAATCGGCCGACGAACAGTTGCAGAAGTTGATCGACACCAAGGCCGATGCCAAGACTGTGGAGCAGGCGCTGTCGGATATCAATGGCGAGGTATCTTCGTTGAAGGTCAAGGATCAGGCTTTGCAGGACGATCTCGATGCCCTTACCAAGCGAGTGGCTGCCGACGAGGACAGCTTCAAGGCTTTGCAGGGCAGCTTCGACGATCTTACCAAGCGAGTGGCTGCCAACGAGGGCAACATCGCCGACTTGCAGGGCAAGGTCGAGGCTCTCGGCAAGGAGTTCACGTCGTTCAGTGAGGCTCTGACCGAGTACAAAGCTGTCATAGAGGGCAAGCTCGGCGAGTTGGATTCGCGTTTGAAGACCGTCGAGGAGGCTGTGGCAAAACTCGACGCTACGGTTGCCGACATGCAGTCGACGATCACCGACATGCAGGCTGCTATCGAGCGCAACGCTCAGGGTGTCAAGGATAACGCTCTGGCTCTGAAAGAGTATAAGGAGTTGACGCAGCAGACGTTGGACAACATGCAGGCCGCTATCGAGGCTCTTGAAAACGGTAAGGTCGATGTCAACGATTTCAACGATTTCAAGGACGAGACCGCCGGACAATTCTCTCAATTTGCAGAGGAGATAGAGCTGATCAAGGGAATGTTCGGCGACTACTTGAAGACGAGTGTTTTCGAGGAATACAAGGCTGGTGTCGCCGCTTTGATAGCAGATTTGCAGGCGGAGAACGATGCCCGCAAGGCAGAGATAGCAGCGGCCAACGGCCGTATCGATGCTTTGGATGCCAAGATCGACGAGTTGGTCGGTGAGATAAACGGCCGCATAGATCAATTGGGCGCCGATATAAGAAATGAACTGAAAGCCAAGGCCGATGAGTTGTCGAAGAAGATCGATGATCAGGTGAAGGGCGTGAGAGAGGAGTTCGACCAGAAGCTGAAAGAGCTTGAAGAGAAGGCTTTGACTCTCGAACAGGTGGAGGCTACCTACACGGCTGCCAACGAGAGTTTCTGCGCCGGTGTCGAGGAGGTTATCCGCAAGGCGTGCGAGAACGAAGGCATCATAACCGAGACTATCGCCGCTGAGTTGAAGAAGGTTACCGACGCTTACGACCAGCAGCTCGATGCGATCGAGGATCGTTTGGTCAATTTGGAGGTCAAGGCCGACGAGTTGATCAACCGCATACAGTCGATTGTCTACTCGCCCGCGTTCAACGACCATAAGGCTGCGTTGACGGCTGTCTATACAAAGGCAGGAGAAGAACAGGGACTTTTGGCGAACGGCCGCGTTTCGTTCACTTGGAGCGTTGCTCCCAAGAGTGCTGCCGCTCAGATCGTAGCTCTTTACAACTCTCAGTCGCAGAACATGACCATGGCTTTCGACGTGAAGTCGGTGGAGGTTCGCACGTCGAATGCCGAGGCTGCCCCCGAGTTAATAATAGCCGAGGTTAAGGCCGGTACTCGCGAGGGCGAGTTCGTAGTGGTTGCCGATGCTCAGAACTTCCCCGCATCGTTCTTCGAGGGCAAGACCTCTTACAGTGCGGCTTTGCAGCTCTCTAAGAAATATGAGAACGAGGGCGATGCCTCTGCCGATCTGATCTCGGACTATGTCAACCTGCTGCCGTCGGTAAGCTACATCGAGGACATCGTTTACTTCGAGAACGACGATGAGACTCGCACTCCCGTTACGGCGAAGTCTTACGAGATAGAGTATAATTCGACCGATGTAATCGCTCTGTGGGAGGGCTATACGCTCGGCTTCGTGGTCAACGGCGAGGTGAAGACCGCCGCCGAGTTGGCCGCCGAGTACAAGTTGCTTCCCGAGGTGAAGAACGAGTGTACGCATGTGGTGACGTTGACCCGCAAGGGCGGAACTTCGGAGAAGCCCGAGGATGGCAACTTCAAGGTGGAGGCCTCGGAGGGGGTTTGCGCCGAGAAAGTAAGCCTCTTGGAGGCCGATAAGACCGCTGTTCAGAATGTTCTGACCACTACGCACAAATATACGTTGGGCGCGCTCAGTTCGGATTTGATCACCGACGTCACTATCATCAAGGCGAAAGCCAAGTTGACATTGGAGAACAAGCGTCAGGCGTGGAAGTATACCGACTTCAAGAGCAACTTCGCTCTCAACGACGGCAAGGATTATATGGAGGGCAAGGTCGCATACCGCTTCGAACTGCCCGTGACGGCGGGTGTATTGCCCGACGGCATAACCGGTGAGGCGGTAGCTCAATATTGGGGTCAGCCCGAGTATCCTGCAATCGCACCTAAGGTAACCGTTGTGAATGCAGGTGAAGGTGAGGCGGCAGAAGCCTCTCTGACGACTGTAAAACCCGTCGAGTTCGTTGCAGACAAGAATGCTTTCGTCATCGAGATCGCCGGTTACGAGTGGGGCAAGACCTACGATATAGTTATCACGAGCGAGTACCAGAATGTTATGGTCGAGATGAGTTTCCGTACCGAGTTCGTGGCTCTGCCCGAGAAGATCGAATACAATCTTACGCCCGAGGCTGCTGCCGTTCTGGGTTACGATTCTACCAAGGCCGTCTTGGAGTCGGAGATCGACAAGGGTGCCGTAGCCGCGCTCTACGAGCAGGTCAAGGAGCACTTCGACAGCGCCGAGCAGTTCTCTAACTCGTTGTTGCCTAATTTGGATGCTACTGCCGATGCAACCAAATACACTTATGTGACATACACGGCCAAGCGCGGTGAGGAGGTCATTACCAATGCCAAACATTCGCTGTCTTGGGTTCCGACATGGAATCCCGAGACGGGCAAGGGTTATTCGATTGCCGCAGCTTCATGGGACGAACCGCTTGCGGAGGCTTGGATCAGCATCAAGCGTGCCGACGTGGTATCTGCCGACGATAAGTTCTATGTAGAGTCGACCTTCACCCCCAACTACTCTATGCCGATCGTACTGAAGGGCAATGCCGTAATCGAGCTGCCCAAGTATGCTGTGCGCCATGTGGCCGCCAAGGTTGCATACACGCCTTGCGAGTTCCACCCGGGTATCAATGAAAATGCGTGGGTAGCCGATGTCAAGGGTCTCTGGGATCCCAACAAGATCGACCCCGTGACATCGTTCACCACGGAGGATGTCGATATGAATGCATGCTTCACTATCTGCAAGTACGACGGCACCAACTGGGTTGAAGTATCCAACGAGGAGATCGCCGAGCAGCTGCTCGCACTGAGCTTCGATCTGGTCGACAACGACGACGAGGGCATAACCATCGCCGATAACAAGATCAGCTATATGGGCAGTGCCGGTTACGTTGCCGTAAGCGGTGAGATGACTATCGACAACGTTGTGGTTCCTACGGCGTTCAGCAACGCATACAACGGAAACAACTATACTTCGTTCTTCGTACACAAGTTCGATCCGATCGAGGGCGATGCGTTCGAGGATACGAAGGTCGCAACGATCGATACTTCGCTCTCGATGAAGGAGTATGTATACAACATCGTCGACAAACTCTCGCTTAAAGATGTGCGCGGTTACGAGTTGATCTCGTCGGAGGCTGTTAATCTGACCTCGCCGTGGGTTGTCGGAGACGGCGACAACGGTTTTGCCGCCGGTATCAATGTGGCCGATGTATATTCGCTGCCTCAGTCGATCACCGTCAAGGAGTGGCAGGTTGTACGCAACGATACGGGAGAGATTACCGCCGAACTGAACAAATATATCACCGTCGGTGATGAGGGTACCGTCAAGTTCGACAACAGGGACAACATCCAGCTGCGCTACGATGCGACACTGAGAATACAGGTCGAGATCGTCTATCCGTGGGATACAGTTCGCGGCGTAGTCGAATACAATATATTGAAATAACGGACCATTGATATAATTTAGTTGATTTTGAA
>CAZEXJ010000064.1:0-6013 GCA_964516585.1 uncultured Alistipes sp. | reverse complement strand
ATCGTCTCACTCCGTCGTCGCGTGGTATAATACCGCTTTTGACGAAAAAGTTGGTTGTGGCGCTTTGGATGCTATTCCCACCGACATGTCATTCTGAGGAGCGGTTGAAAACCGCGACGTGAGAATCTGGTTGGGGACGATTATTCCCATTGTCCAGTGCAGAGACTCCCACGTCGCGTGCAAGCACGCTCCTCGGAGTGACAAGGAGAACGGACATATCGACCACGCACATCGTCCCCGACCAGATTCTTCACTCCACTGCGTTCCGTTCAGAATGACAGGACGGGGATGAGATTGCCACGCCTCGCTTTGCTCGGCTCGCAATGACAGTGTGCATCGCCCCGCAATGTCACTCCGAGGGGCAATGCAAAAAAAATCGGGAGCCGCCTCAAATACGGTTCCCGAGAGATGCAATATTGCATGCGGATCAATATCCGTAGACCTTAAAGCCTTCGCGTATATGGTCGGGTTCGACATCGAGCAGCGTGCAAAATTCGGTGAACTCCGTCTCGCTGCGATCGAGGTAGGCCTTGGCATAGGCCACTATGCGGCGATCGAGTTCGGCGGTCATCTCCTGTATGGTAGGCACCGTCACGTCGTCGCCCGTAGCCTCGCACTCCTCGATCATGGCGTCGATGAGCTTGACCTCCTCCATAAATTTGGCAACGTCCTCGGCGGGTGTGGTCAGCGTCACCTCGATGCGTTCGGGGGCAAGTCCTCCGACGCTCTCCGTCTGCGGCTCCGCTCCGGCGCTCTCCGTCGCCTTCTTGTCGCTCTTGCCGCCGCACGCGACTGTGGCCAATATCACTACCGTAGATGCCGCGATACAAACAATATGCTTCATAATCGGTGTTTAATGATTCAACGATTCATAAATCTTGCAGGCTTCGACATCGATACTCGCCGAGTCGACCTCTGCACCGCGGCAAAACTCCGTGAACGAGCCGTCGCAGCGGTCGTAATACTTGGTGGCTATATGCCGCCACTCCGCGTCGAGCGCACGGCTGCGGGCGGACAAAACCTCGATGAGTGAATCGGTTCTTGCCATTTGTTCTCTGTGCAGGGCATCGTTCTGTTCGGCCAACGCCTCGCGACGCATGCAGCACAGGCTATCGTACTCCTCGGCAAGCGACGCATAGGCTGCGGTCAGACTTCGCGCCTGCTCGTAAGGTGTTATCGTATCCGTCGGAATACTGTCCGCGTCGGCGACATTTCTGCCTCCGCCGCCGCACGACACAGCCGCGACAGCCGCCGCTGCCAGCAAAATGCTACATGTCGTCGCTGCCCTCATCGCAGGAATCTGCATCACTGTCATCCGACGCGGTCGCGAACGTGAACTCCTCGCCGCGTTGCAGTTTATAGGCTAACCGATACAGCGCCACCTCGCCCAATGCCTCGTTGAGTGTCGCTTCGACCTCGGCCTTGCGACGGTCCAAGGCGTCCAACTCGTTGCCGTAACGTTCCAACAGTTCGTCGGCATTGTCGTCGTCGTACCCTACGGCATCGAGAGCCTCGGTCACGCGACGGCGCTCCGAAGCGAGTTCCTCAAGCTTGCGATCGAGTTCTTCGACCCGGCGTGCCGTCTGCTCCAACTTTTGGCGATCCTGTTCGATGGTGGTCAGACTGAGCGACCACGCCTTGTCGAGCACAGCGAGTTTATCGTCGATCGTGCGGCGCAGGGCTTGATCCTCCTCCTGATGCTGTTGATATTCCTGCATATTGCGGGCGGCATCGGTCAGCACGTCGGCCGTCAGATCCTTAAAACGCTCGGCGGCGGCTCCGTTGATACGTTGGCGATAGGCGATTTCATAGTCGTTGGCCAAACGCTCCAAGTCGCGCAGCTCGGCCTCGGTCTCCACATTGCGACCGCGATCGATGATGATCTGCGCATCGACCGACGGCTTGGTTATCTTCACGTCGCTGCCGCATGCAGCGCACAACACCACGACGGCTGCTGCCGTCATCATGGGTATGATATTTGTCGTTTTCATATCGGCAGGAGGTTAAAACATAAGACCTTCGTTACAAAGCTGCAAAAATTCGGTATATACATCGCCGCCCAACTGCGTGCGATATGCCTCGCAATAATTGGTCAAACGCTGTCGCGCAGCCTTGAACTCCTCATAGCTGCCGGCGCACACCACATCTTCGCAGAGAGAGGCGGCGTTGTCATACATCTCCCCGGCGGCAAATTCGTCGAGCACGATTCCTTTCTTGTCGCGGCAACATGCCATGGACAATGTCACCGCCGTCAATAGTATTACGACTCTTTTCATCTTTTATATTGTTTTACGCTATTCTACATACAGCACCAACCCTTTGAGATACTCTCCCTCGGGGTGGTAGATATTCACCGGGTGGTCGGCTGGCTGGGTCAACTGGTGCAATATGCGCACCCGGCGGCCTGAGATCGCCGCAGCCGAAAATATGGTCGTGCGGAACAGGTCGCGGCTGACGGCCTGCGAGCAGGAGAATGTAAAGAGTATTCCGCCGGGGCGTATCTGCGACAGGGCGCGGGCATTTATTCGTTTGTATCCCTGCAACGCATTGCCCAACACCTTGTGATGCTTGGCAAAGGCGGGCGGATCGAGGATTATCATGTCGTAACGGTCGCCTATCGATTTAAGGTACTCCACCGCATCGCAGGCCGAGGCCGTATGACGCACCGTGTCGCCGAAGTTGAGACGCACATTCTCGTCGGCCAGCTGCACAGCCCGCTCCGAAGCGTCGATCGAGCACACCTCCACCGCTCCTCCGGCAAAGGCGTTGACCGAAAAACCTCCCGTATAACAGAATGTGTTGAGCACCGTGCGACCCTTGGCGTAACGGCGCACTATATCGCGGTTGACGCGCTGATCTAAAAAGAATCCCGTCTTCTGCCCGTGCTCCCAATCGACGTTGTACAGCAATCCGTTCTCTTTGACTATGTTGCGGCTTGAAGACGGACGGCCGAACAGATAGCCGTCGACAGCCCCCAGATCGGCCTTGAAGGGGAGCGTTTGCGAGCTCTTGTCGTAAACGGCGGTGATATCGGCTCCGTAGCATTCGCGTATGGCGGCAGCTATTGCAGCACGCGAACGATACATGCCCACCGAGTGGCACTGCATGACAGCCGTCGAGCCGTAGATGTCGACAACAAGCCCGGGCAGCAAATCGCCCTCGCCGTGCACCAAACGATAGCAGTCGGTATCGGCATTGTCGGTTAGCGACAACGCGCGGCGCACCTCCCGCGCAACGGATATGCGTTGCGCCCACCACCTGTCGTCGATCGGCTCCTGCTCGAACGACAATACCCTGACAGCGATAGATCCTATCTGGTAGTGACCGCGGGCGATGAACTCGCCGCGCGAGGTGAAAACATCGACCAAAGCCCCCTCGGCGATACCTTCGATCGGGCAGTCGACACGTTCGATCGCACCCGAGAATATCCACGGGTGACGTCTCAGGAGCGACTCCTCTTTCCCTCGGCGAAGATATATGCGAGGCATATCCATAATCTTGCTCTTCATAATTGCATCAATCGGTTTGCCCGTTTTCGCCTTGCCGGGCGCGTATGCTGCGCAATATCTCTATGCAGACCCACGCATCGATCGCGGCATACATCTTCTGGTGTTCGGTCAGCGTACCGGCCTCCCAGTTGCTCAGACGCTGCGCCTTCGACACCTTTACGCCGAGCGTTATGGCTGCAAGTTTGCGCAGGCTTTTGTCCTCTATGCCGCAATCGGCAGCCTCGGTTTGCAGATCGACGAATCCCTGTTCGCGGAAACTCCTCAACACATGCAGCGAGCGCATGTCCCCCGCCACATCGGTACCCACTTTCGTTATGCGTTTCGAGGTGAGTATCTTCAATATGCGGTTGTCGAGGCGTATGCGGCACAGCCGGAAAAGGTAGCACGTGCGAGGTGTCGACAACTGCAACAGCGCCACACGATTCGTCACGCCCGAGCGAAACGACGGACGCGTCTCCGTGTCGAAGCCTATGACCGGCCACTTCGACAGATCGCGGCATGCCGACTCGACCTGCGACTCGTTGTCGACCACCACTATGCGGCCGTCGAAGCGCGCCGTGGGCATCTCGGTTATTTCGTCGTTCGATATTGTAGAAACAAATGACATCCGAATAAAATTAACAACCTGCAAATTTACTCAATTATCGCGAGTTTCCCAGCGGCAGTGGCCGAAATTTTACCCTCCGCGATCAACTTGTCGATCGCAGCGACGGCCGTAGTCTCGTTACCTCCGACGGTATCGACCGTATCACGCACCGACATCGCGTTGTCTTTCAGTGCGTTGATTATTTTGGTCTCCATATCGGCCGTTACCGCTGCACTCTTTCGCCGTGTAAGGCAGACATCGCACACGCCGCATGGCCGGGCATCGGAGGCACCGAAATAACGCTCCAACATCACACTGCGGCATTCGTCGTCGGAGCCGACGTAACGCAGCATGTTTTCAAAACGCTCGTGCATCATGTCGAACCTGCGGCGGTAGGTCTCCGGCGCGATATAAAGGTCGGATGTCGGCAAACGCTCCGTATCGAAGAATATCATGGGCGATCTGCTCGACGGAATATAACGTATTATGTGCATCTGCCACAACACTTTGAACATCTCCCGCACACGATGTATGCCGTAGCCCGCCGCAGCGGCGATACGCTCCTCGTCGATTGGCCGGAACCCGGTGAAGACACCGTTGTAGAGACGCAGCACCACACGTATGAAGTGATCGTACTCCTCGCGGTCGATGCGCAGGCGGTAGAGGTCGTCGCGACCTACGCAGAACATTATGCGTGCAGGGTTGTCCGTCTCGTCGGTCAACGTCATATAACCGTTCTGTTGCAGCAGTTTTAACGCATTGACGACCTTGCCCGCATAGAGCCGTTCGCGGCGGCAGAAGTCGTGTATGTTGAATACGAACGATGCCATCTGACCGTCGCCGACGGCCACCTGCAAATAGTTGGATATGCGTTCGTAGATATGTTTTATGTCGTCGATAGGAGGAAACTCCGACTCGAAACGTTTTACTATGCGGCTTTCGTCGTCGGGAGCAGCCAACAGCACGGCATAACTGCGTCGCGAGTCGCGGCCGGCACGCCCCGCCTCCTGATAATAGGCCTCCAACGAGTCGCACATGGAGTAGTGCACCACCAACCGGACGTCGGCTTTGTCGATTCCCATGCCGAATGCGTTTGTCGCCACCATTATGCGCACCTTGCCCGTGAACCACTCGTCCTGACGTATCGACCGCTCCTCGTGGGGCAGTCCGGCGTGATAAAACGATGCCGACTGTCCGTCGTTTTGCAGTCGCGCGGCGAGTTGCTCCGCACCCTCCCGGGTGCGCATGTAGATTATGGCCGATCCCGCCACGCTCGACAATATGCGCATCAGCTGTCCGTATTTGTCTTCGGTGCGCCGCACTACATACGACAGATTGGGGCGGGCGAAGCTGCTGCGCATTATATGCGGCTCGCCGAACGAGAGCGACTCCATGATGTCGCGCGCCACGATATCGGTTGCCGAGGCCGTCAGAGCCAACACCGTAGCATGGGGCACGAGCCGCCGCACTTCGGCTATGCGACGGTATGACGGCCGGAAATCGTATCCCCACTGCGATATGCAGTGTGCCTCGTCGACAGCAAGAAAGGCTACGTTCATGCGTTGCAGACGCAGCCGGAACGTGTCGGTGGCCAAACGCTCGGGAGCGATGTACAGAAACTTTATGTCGCCATAAACGCAGTTGTCTAACGCAATATCGATGCGGCGGGAGTCCATGCCCGAGTGTACGGCAACGGCCGGTATGCCGAGCCGGCGCAGACGGTCGACCTGATCCTTCATCAGGGCTATGAGCGGCGTTATGACGATGCACAATCCGTCGACAGCCATTGTCGGCACCTGATAGGTGAGCGATTTGCCGCCGCCTGTGGGCATCAGCGCCAGCGTGTCACGGCCGGCGATGACCGAGTCGATTATCTCGCGCTGCATCGGACGGAACGATGTGTAGCCCCACCATCGTT
>CAZEXJ010000063.1:0-30633 GCA_964516585.1 uncultured Alistipes sp. | reverse complement strand
GTATACTATGCAGGGCTTACGAAGAAGAACCTCAAACGCGGGGCATGGCGTTTTCTGACGCGCGAGGAGGTAATGCGCCTGAAAACCGGCCAGTACGAGTAACTGTCCGCCGGACAATAGACGCGAAAACAGCCGCTTTCCCTTCGAGGAAAGCGGCTGTTTCGGTCTCTCAGACGGCACCCGGCTATCGGTTCCTGTATGGCGACTGCCAGAACCACTCGGCATCGGTGGTATAGGCGTTGTACTTGTCCGGCTTGCACGATTCAGGCAGGCGGCCTTTCAAACGGCCGAAACGCCGGTCAGAAGATCACTCCTCGTAGAGCAGGTAGGGGCGGCGTTGACGGCGGAAGCGCTCGACATCGCCGCTCCAACGCGCCTTGATCTCCTCGGCCGAAGCGCCCTCCTCGATCATCTGCCGCACCCAGTCGACCCCGATCAGCTTCTCGAACATGGGCGTGAAAAACCGATCGCCGATATCGATATCGCGATAGGCATCGATCACATATCGCAGCGTCAGACCCTCGCGCCATATCTGCTCGTCGGGCACTTCGCGCAGATCGACACCTCGACACACGCGGCCGTTGAGCGGCGGCGCGGCCGACCCGGCATTGGGACGCGGCGTGAATGTGAACTCGCGCCCCGTCATATCGGGATGACCGTAGACCTCGAACGGGAAATCGGTTCCGCGGCCGAGACTCACGACCGTACCCTCGAACAGGCACATCGATGCATAGAGATATATGGCGTGCTGCGTAGGCAGGTTGGGCGACGGCGCAATGGGCAGCACATAGTGTGTACGGTGATCGTAGTTGCGACACTTTATCACCCGCAGATCGACTCTCTTGCACCACCCCTCGCCAACGGCCATGCTGGCAAGTTCGCCCATGGTCATGCCATGCACCACGGGTATGGGCAGCCACCCTACGCCCGACTTGAAGCGCATGTCGAGCAGCGGCCCGTCGACATAGTGTCCGTTGGGATTGGGGCAATCGAGAACTATCACGCTGCGACCGAAGTCGGCGCAGGCCTCCATCATGCGGATCATCGATATGTAATAGGTGTAGAACCTCAACCCCACATCCTGCATGTCGACCACCAACACATCGAACGAGCGCATAACATCGTCGGCCGGCCGCTGCGTGCGGCCGTTGTACAACGACAATATGGGCACTCCCGTGCGCTCGTCGACCGAGTTGCCGACAGCGGCTCCGGCCTCGGCGCGGCCTCTGAACCCGTGTTCGGGCGAGAATATGCCGACAGGCGTCACACCGCACCGGCACAGCATGTCGATCAGATGTTCATCGTCGGAGAACATGGCCGTATGGTTGGCCAGCACCGCCACGCGGCGGCCTCGGAGAAGCGGCATGTAGGCGGCCGTATCGGCTGCACCCACCTCCACTGCGGCACGTTCGACCGCGGCCGGCGACTGCGCGCACGCACTCATCGACAGCATCGTGCCGAGCAGTGCGGCTGTTATGGCAAGATATATCCTCATCGTTCTACTGTTTGTCCTCCTGCAAACCTCCGTTCTGCAACAGATATTCCTTGATGAAACCGTCGAGATCGCCGTCCATCACGGCATCGACGTTGGATGTTTGATAACCCGTGCGATGATCCTTAACGCGGCGGTCGTCGAAGACGTAACTGCGTATCTGCGAACCCCATTCGATGCGTTTCTTCGTCGCCTCCAACGCCTGCTGCGTGGCCATGCGCTTGTCCAATTCGCGTTGATAGAGTTTCGAACGCAGGATACGCATGGCGTTCTCGCGGTTCATCAGCTGCGAGCGCGTCTCCATGTTTTCAATCAGAAACTCAACCGGTTCGCCCGTGTCGGAATCTTTGCCGTGGTAACGCAGACGCACCGCCGTCTCCACCTTATTGACGTTCTGACCCCCGGCGCCGCTCGAACGGAACGTGTCCCACTCGTAGTCCGACGGCGAGATGTTGATCTCGATCGTGTCGTCGACGGCGGGCGAGACGAACACCGACGCGAAAGTGGTCTGACGCTTGTTGTTGGCATTGAACGGCGACAGACGCACCATGCGGTGTACGCCGTTTTCGCTTTTCAGATAGCCGTAGGCCATGTCGCCCTCGAACTCCAATGTGCATGACTTCACGCCCACCTCGTCGCCAGCCTGATAGTCCATCACCTTCACACGGTAGCCGTGAGCCTCGCCCCAACGCGTGTACATGCGCATCAGCATCGACGCCCAGTCCAAAGCCTCCGTACCTCCCGCACCGGCATTGATATCCATTATGGCGCCGAGCTTGTCCTCCTCCGAGCCGAGCATCTGCCGCAGTTCGAGCTTCTCGATGCGCTCGATCGTCGCAGCATACTCGCCGTCGAACTCCTCCTCGCTCATCACCCCCTCCTCGACGAAGTCGGGCATGAGTTGCAGGTCGTCGACACCGCCTCTGACGGCATCGAAGTCCTCGATCCAGCTCTTTATGTCGGCCACCTTCTTCAACTGACGACGCGCAGCCTCGGCATCGTTCCAGAAATCGGGTTCCTCGGTTCGCTCCTGTTCGTTCTGCAAGTCGATGCGCCGCTGCTCGATATCGAGACAACGCTCCAACTTGTCGCAACGCTCCACTGCATCTTTTATCTGTTCCTGCGATACCATATATTTGCTCTATTAATTCATAACATTCGCACAATACTGCCCATTGATCGCCGAGCGGGGATCGTGCGACAGGTGCGCGGCTATCACACCGAACAAGTTATTCTATCTCCCAGTCATACCCATCCTTTCGATCCTTGACGCGTATGCCTATCTCGGTCAAACGGTCGCGTATCTTGTCGGACGCAGCCCAATTCTTGGCAGCCTTGGCCTCCATGCGCATGTCGAGCAGCATCTCCACAAGCGGAGAGAGCATGTCGCGGCCGCCTGCGGCAGAGGCGGTCTTCTCGTCGCGCAGACCGAGAATATCGAACACATACTTCGATACGGTGGCGCGCAACGCCTGCAAATCGGACTCGGTGAAGGACTGCTGCCCCTCGGCAGCCTGATTGACTATGCGCACCCAGTCGAACAGAGCCGAGATGACCATGGGCGAGTTGAGATCGTCGGCCATAGCCTCGGCGCACCGGCGCTCCAAATCGGCGACATCGGCCGTCGAGCGATCGGCGGGCTTCAACTTCGAGAGGGTCTCGATACCCTTCATCAGCCGGTCAAGCCCCTTCTCGGCAGCCTGCAACGCCTCGTTGGAGAAGTCGAGCGTCGAGCGGTAGTGAGCCTGAAGCACGAAGAAGCGTATGGTCATGGGCGAATAGGCCTGTTGCAGCAGTTTGTGCGAGCCGGTGAACAGCTCCTCCAAAGTGATGAAGTTGCCCAATGACTTGCCCATCTTCTGGCCGTTGATCGTGATCATGTTGTTGTGTACCCAATATTTGGCCGAGTCGTGACCCAATGCCGCCGTCGACTGCGCGATCTCGCATTCGTGGTGCGGGAACATGAGGTCCATGCCACCGCCGTGTATGTCGAAACGCTCGCCCAGATACTTCGTACTCATGGCCGAACACTCCATGTGCCAGCCGGGGAAACCGTCGCTCCAAGGCGACGGCCAACGCATGATATGCTCGGGTGAAGCCCTCTTCCAAAGCGCGAAGTCGAACGAGTGGCGTTTGTCGCCCTGACCGTCCAACTCACGGGTGTTGGTCACGATGTCTTCGAGGTTGCGCCCCGACAGACGGCCGTAGCGGTAGTCGCGGTCGTACTTCTCAACATCGAAGTAGATCGATCCGTTCGACTCGTAGGCATAGCCCGCATCGAGTATGCGTCGCACCATCTCTATCTGCTCGATGATATGACCCGATGCAAACGGCTCGATCGAGGGGGTGAGCACACCCAATGCACGCATGGCATCGTGGTAACGCTCGGTGTAGTGGTGGGCTATCTCCATGGGTTCCAACTGTTCGAGACGCGCCTTTTTGGCTATTTTGTCCTCGCCGTCGTCGGCATCGTGCTCCAAGTGGCCTACATCGGTGATGTTGCGCACGTAGCGCACCTTGTAGCCGAGCGAACGCAGATAGCGGAACAGCAGATCGAATGTCACGGCCGGGCGCGCATGTCCAAGATGCGGATCGCCGTAGACAGTCGGACCGCAGACATACATGCCCACATTGGGGGCGGCAATGGGTTCGAACTCCTCCTTACGACGCGTGAGCGTATTGTACAACACAAATTTCTCCATAGTTATATCCGTTTACTCGTTTACTATTCTTCATTCATAACACGAAATATGGTCTGCACCTCGTCGCGCAGAAGGTAATTGTCGCTCGACGAGAGCATTTTCTCAAAATCGTCTATATTCTGCGATGTGATGCCGCCGTCGTCGGAGGGCGACTGCTGCGACATCATATAGAAGTAGTCGTTCAGTTTCAACATGTTGTCGATATGATGCAGCACTAAAACGATCTTCGGATCGTTGACCGATCGGGGCGTGATCGCGTCGACGCGCTTCACATACTCCG
The DNA here is from genome assembly GCA_964516585.1 of uncultured Alistipes sp. GTDB lineage: Bacteria > Bacteroidota > Bacteroidia > Bacteroidales > Rikenellaceae > Alistipes. The sequence goes on along the minus strand of CAZEXJ010000063.1, from coordinate 26,159 downwards.
AGAGCAGAGCGCTGACAGGCACGATATGACGGTCGAGGCTGCCTCCCAATTGCTGCGAGGCGTCGAACATCTCGATGATGTCGGCCATATGGTTGTAGAGTATATTGCTGACTTTAAGCGTAAAGCTCTCGTCGGTCATGAACTGCATGTAGTAGCGTACATACTGCGCCGAGTTGCGGATATAACCGGCCATGATGCGATCGCCCTCGTTGAAAGCCTCTTCGGCCGCCATATATTCATCGTCGCTCTGTGCGACAACGATGCGCACCTGAGCCAGCGCCTCGGCCGGCAGGGTGAGTTGAGCCGAGTTTATCAACAGGGCATACAGGTCGGCAAGGTCGTAGCGATAGGTGAAACGGTCGTAATCGTTGAACTCGACAACCGTCGTATCGCCCGTCAGACGCTGCATCTCCCCGACCGCCTGCTGCATAAGCTCTATCGAGCGGTCGAGATGCCATGCTCCGAGCTGGTAGTATGCCTCGATGTAACCCTTCGTATTGGACATGGTGTAGCGCACCTGCGAGGGCGGCAACAGCTCCATGCCCCGTTGCAGCAGCTTCTCGGCACGCTCCAAATCGCCCTTCCCGCCGCGGCTGATAAGGGCTTTGGCCACACGTGCGAAGCCCTCTCGCGTACGCGACGCCGAAAGGTTGTACTGGAAGAAGTAATCGACGTAGACCTCGGGATCGGACAGATTGCCGTAGCGGAACGGAGCGTTTAAGGCGCCGCGCGCAGCCTCTTCGCCGGGATCGTCGTAACCGCCGGCAAGCAGAGGATATACGTAGTCGAGATCGATGCGGCCTATCTCGCGCGCAGAGCGCGCCGGAGTGCGGATCGGCACTAAACGATAGCAGTAGCCGTCGAACTGCGCATAATCCAACAGCCCGTAGTCTTGCAGCAGGTGCGACTGCGTGAACGACAGCGGCCGCTGCCAGCCGAAATTGGCGAACAGATCGAGCATCATCAGTTGATCTTTCTGCAACGCGCTGTTGGCCAAACGCATATTTACTCTGTCGACCACAAGCGATGAATCGCGCTCCTTGACCGTGCCCGAGGCTATGGCCTTCTCGCGGTCGACATCGATGAAGAGATTGGCCGTCGGGATATAGTCGCTTATTTTGCCGTCGATAGGCGATTTCAACTTGGCCGGCATCAGTCCCATAACAGCATAGTCCTCGCTGCGCTCCCCGACGGGAATCGATTCTCCCTTGCCGAGCAGGCGCATCGTGCCGTTGTTGCGCACGGCCGTCAACCCCTCCGCCTCGGTTGCCACCAGACGTATGGCATCGGCCACATTCATCGGAAGACGCATATTGTTGATGCTGTCGACCTTCGAGGATACATCATAATAGCGGGATACTGTTGCGTTGTATTGCGCTTCAAGACGATCGGCCTCCAAATCGTTAATCGACCGGCTGTAACGCTCTTCAATGTCGCGCAATTGGACATAGAGCGAATCCAACTGACCGGCATATATCGCGCTTCCCGGCTGCTCCACCATAACGTAGTCGTTGACATAGCTGTATTTCGAAGCCGGCAGCGAGAACGGAACCCCTGCGGCATCGTTGGCCGCCAATTTCATCTCGTCGATATACCACTCGCCGGCCAGATACGACGAGTTCATCACGCGCACATCGGTGCGCACGCCGTCGACCTCCTGATTGAGCCACAGCGGGAAGGTGTCGTTATCGCCGTAGTTCACAACAATGGCGCCCGCAGGTGCGGAGTTGAGATAGTTCCAGCCGATGTCGCGTGCCATGGTTCTGCCCGAACGGTCGTGGTCGTCCCAGTTCTCGGCGGCAAGAATCGCGGGCACCGACGACGACAGCAGCACAGCCGCGGCGGCAACCGCCGTCTTGGCGCGCTGCGACGATGCCGATCGGCGGACGATCTTCGACAACAGCTCCTCGACGGCCATAAGTCCTATGCCTATCCACATGGCGAAGGCATAGAAGGCTCCGGCATATACGTAGTCGCGTTCACGCACCTCGTTGGGAGAGATGTTGAAGTAGACCACCAAAGCTATACCCATCATCACGAAGAGCCACATTACCACGATGAAGTAGCGCGGATCGCGATTGAGGTGATAGATAAGGCCTATCAATCCCAACAGGAACGGCAGGAAGAAATAGGTGTTGCGGGCGCGGTTCGAGGCCATTTCATCGGGCAGGTCGCTCTGCGGGCCGCAGAACAGCTCGTCGATAGGCGTGATGCCCGACAGCCAGCCGCCGTGGATATAGGTGCCGTTCTCGTCCTTCTCCAACTGTATGTCGTCCTGACGGCCGACAAAGTTCCACATGAAGTAACGCCAGAACATGTCGCCCATCTGGTAGCCGAAGAAGAAGCGTATGTCCTCACCGCGCGTAGGCTCGTATCCGGCCAAATCCATTTCGCCATTTTGCGTTTCGACGGTGTAGCGCACCTCGCGCAAAGGCACTTCGAGCGTCTTGTCGCGACCGCGGTCATCTTGTGTAACGACCTGCTGCAACTCCACCCAGCCGTTTTCGTATCCGCTGTTGCGCTGCGGATTCCACATGCGGGGGAAGAGGTGCATGAAGCCGGGGTGATATTTGTAACCGGTGAATATCTCGCGAGGCTCGTATTTGCCCGTCTCGGGATTGAGATATTGTGTGATCTTCGATTCGTATTCGCCCGTAGGATCGCCGTTTTCATCGACCATATCGATCGGCACGGCCGAGTAATAGGGTCCCCACAGCAGCGGGCGGTTGCCATACTGGTCGCGGTTGAGCACACTGAGCAGATTGTAGGGTGTCGACGGGTTGTTGCTGTTCATCGGAGGATTGGCCACGGCGCGTATGGTCATCGAGGCATACGACGAGTAGCCCACCAAGATCATGGTCGTGCAGACGGCTATCATGTTCAATGTCTTCCACCCGCGGCGGTGCGTCCAACAGATAAGGCAGCCCATAGCGGCGAATACGGCTAAGGCGAAGACAACGATGCCGGTATTGACCGGCAGGCCGATGACGTTGACAAAGAATTTGTCGACAGCCGCACCGACGTAGACCGTATAGGGGATTATCACGCCGTTGACCGCACCCAATATGACGAAAGCCACGATCGTTGCCAAGGCCGATGTCCAAAGCAGCTTTTTCGCCGACGATATGCGATAGCGGCGGAAGAAGTAGATGAACACCAATGCCGGTATGGTCAGCAGATTTAAGATGTGTACGCCTATCGACAGACCCATAAGGTAGGCTATGAGTATGATCCAGCGCATGGAGTGCGGCTCGTCGGCCTGCTCCTCCCATTTGAGCATGAGCCATACAACCAATGCGGTGAACATCGACGAGAGGGCATATACCTCGCCCTCGACCGCCGAGAACCAGAACGTATCGGTGTAGGCGTATGCCAAAGCGCCCACGGCGCCCGCGCCCAATATCGTCACGGCTGCGGGCAGCGACATTTTGTCGCCGCGGCGCGTGGTTATGCGGCGCGCCAAATGCGTTATCGACCAGAACAGGAACAGGATGCAGAAGCCGCTGGCGATGCAGTTCATCGCATTGACCATCATCGGCACATAATGCTCCGAGGGGGCGAGCATGGTGGCAAGACGCGCCAACATCATGAACAGCGGCGCTCCGGGAGGGTGTCCCACCTCCAACTTATACGATGTTGCGATGAACTCGCCGCAGTCCCACATACTCGACGACGGCTCCATCGTCAGAAGATACGACAGCGTGGCAACGGCGAATACCGCCCAGCCGATGATATTGTTCCAACGTTTAAAATTGAATTCGACCATTCCAGAAAAACTATATTAGTTTGCAAATATAATAATATTTGCCCACAAACGGGCAAATCGCATACAACATTTCGTCCAACTTGCAGGGCGAACACTCACTCGTCGATTATATTGGCCACTATGCGGCTGCGTCCGCTGCGCATCATGGGGGTGCGGCCGAACCGTTCGGCGAACTCCGCGTCGTCGAGCATGCGCCACTGCCCGGGGGTCATCGTGCGGGGGTCGAACAGCGGATCGAAACGGCGGTTTCGGTGCTGCGGCGCGCGGCGGTTATAGGGGCAGCAGCTCTGACAGGCATCGCAGCCGAATATCCAGCCGTGAAGGTCGACGCGGTTGTCGGGCTGCCGCTCGACCGTATGACACGATATGCAGCGCGAGGTGTCGATTGTGCGAGTGTCGAGAATTGCGCCAGTGGGGCAGGCATCGACGCATGCACGACAGGCGCCGCACAGCGAGCCTTCGAAAGGGGTGTCGTAGCGGTCGACATCGTCGCACAAGACTAATTCGCCCAACAGCACGAACGATCCGAACTGCGGCGTGACGAGCAGCGACTGCCGTCCCGTCCATCCCAAACCGGCCTCGACGGCCAGAGGCTTCTCGCACAACGGCGCCGAATCGGTGAACATGCGGCACGCAAGATCGGGATATATGGCGCGCAGAGACTCCGACATGGCACGCAACATGCTTTTGATGACGGTGTGATAATCTTCGCAGGCGGCATACGAAGCCACCTTGGCCGGCCACTGCGGCGCATAGCCCTCGCTGAGCGGAGACTTGTAGCCGACAGCGCATACGGCCACCGACCGCGCACCCTCGACCAAACGCGCGGCATCGAAACGTTTTTCGCGGTTGCGTTCGAGATACGACAGCGACGAATGATAACCCTTCTCCAACCATCGGGCGAAAGCCTCCTCGTTGATGCGAAGATGTTTGGCCGGGGTTATGCCGCAAAGGTCGAAACCGGCCTCGGCAGCAGCATGTTTGATATGTTCGACAGACAGCATACCCGACTTTTTTCATTCAAAAATAATTATTTATAATTAATAATTGTTATCTTGCAACGGTTTTTAAATGGTAAATTATTGCATATTTCGCTATTTGGCATGACTTTCAACACACTATATGAGGTTGTTAAACACAGCGTCGAAAAGTTCTCCGATCGCATAGCCTACACATTGCTCGGCAGCGAGGATCTGACCTACAAGCAGGTCGGCGAGCGCATCGGGCAGGTGCAGGAGTTATTGCTCGACGCAGGTCTTAACTCTGGCGACAAGGTCGCCATTCTCAGCAGCAGCCGTCCAAATTGGGCGGTTTCATATTTTGCCGTCACTACGGCCGGCATGGTAGCCGTGCCCATCCTGCCCGACTTCTCGGGCGAAGAACTCGACATGATCATCACGCACTCCGACGCCAAGGCGCTTATGGTGTCGGACAAGCTCTTCGCCAAGCTGTCGAAGTCGACCGTCGACAGACTCAACATCGTCATACGCACCAAAGGACTCAACGTCATATCGCAGACCGTACATGAACGCAGTCAGATGCGCCGGCCGCAGCCCGACGATATAGCGGCAATCATCTACACCTCGGGAACGACATCGAGTCCCAAGGGTGTCATGCTGTCGCATTATAACATATGTATGCAGCTAACGGTGATTCCGCCGCTGTTCGATTTCACGAGCGACGACGTATTGCTGTCGATACTGCCGCTGTCGCACACCTACGAGTGTACGTTGGGCATGATATTTCCCTTTGCACGCGGTTCGAAAGTGGTCTACATCGATCGTCCGCCCACAGCATCGGTACTGATGCCGGCATTAGCCGAAGTGCGTCCGACGGTCATGGCCTCGGTTCCGCTCATCATGGAGAAGATATATCGCTCGAAGATCAAACCCAAGTTCGAAAGCACGCGCCTGTTGCGCACGCTCTACGGCTGGGGTTGGTCGCGCAAGCTGTTGAACCGCATGGCCGGGCGTCAGTTGAAACGCATATTCGGCGGACGCATGCGCTTCTTCGCCATAGGCGGAGCCAAGTTCGATGCCGAGGCCGAACAGTTCCTGCTCGAATCGGGTTTCCCCTACGGCATAGGATACGGCCTTACCGAGACGGCGCCCCTGTTGGCCGGATCGGTCGGCGACATGGTGCGCTTAGGCTCCACCGGTCCCATTTTAAGCGGCATAGAGATGCGCTTGGAGAACATCGATCCGGAGAGCGGGCAGGGCGAGATCGTCGTCAAGACGCCGTGCGTCATGCGCGGATACTACAAGAACGAGGAGGCGACCAAGGCCGTATTCACCGACGACGGATGGTTCCGCACCGGCGATTTGGGTTCGGTCGATGCCGATGGCTGGTTATATATCAAGGGACGATTGAAAAACATGATATTGGGACCCAGCGGCGAGAACATCTACCCCGAGGACATCGAGACGGTCATCAACTCTTTCCGCTTCGTGCAGGAGTCGGTTGTGACCGAGCAGGAGGGACGGTTGATAGCGTTGATACATTTCGACACCGATGCCATAATGAAGCACTACGAGGAGTTGAAATACAAGCTTTCGCGCAACGCCGAACTGTTGAGTCAGAAGAAAGAGGAGATCAAGAAGGAGATCATAGAGTATGTCAACTCCAAGGTGAACCGCTTCTCGAAGATCAGCGACGTGGTGGAGAACGAGGAGGAGTTCGTGAAGACTCCCACGCAAAAAATACGCCGATTCCTCTACGACAAGCGAGGTAAAAAGCAGAAGCAGCAATAGGAAGATTGCTCACGCAAATGCAACATGCCGCACGAGGTGAAATCCGTGCGGCATGTTGCATTCACTGCCGTGCGCATTCAGAACAGACGTTGATGATTGTCCAAAAGAATGCAGGCCTGCTCGCGCGCGGCATCGGTCACGGTGCTGCCCGACAACATTTTGGCGATCTCGTCGATACGCTCCTTGGCATTGAGCCGGCGCACATTGGTTCGTCCGTCGGTCTTATACACCACCATGTGTGTCGAGCCTTTCGAGGCCACCTGCGGCAGGTGCGTAATGTCGATCACCTGCATCGTGGCCGACAACGAGAAGATTATATCGCCCATGGCATCGGCTATGCGTCCCGACACGCCGGTGTCGATCTCGTCGAATATGATCGTCGGCAGCTTCGACCGTTTGGCTAACATGGCCTTCAAAGCCAACATCACGCGCGACAACTCGCCGCCCGACGCAGTGCGCTCGACAGGCTGCGGCGCCAGATCGGCATTGGCCGAGAACAGAAAGCGGATGCTGTCGCTGCCCGTGGGCGTGAACTCGCCGACGCTCTCCACCTCCACCACGAAACGGGCATCGGCGATGCCTAATCGCGCCAACATCTGCTCGATGCTCTTCGACAGTGCAGCCGTGACACCTGCGCGCGCCTCGTGCAGCGCCCCGGCAGCCTCTGCCGTCCGACGCTCCAACTCCTCGATGCGCTCGCGCGTGCGGCGCAGCTCCGTATCGCTGTTGTCGATGGCGGCAAGCCGGCGTTCGTAGTCGGCCGTCTTGGCGATAAGCTCCGACATGTCGGCCGCCTTGTGTTTCATCTCCAACGAATAGATCGTGTTGAGCCGGTCGCCCAACTTCTGCAACTTCTCGGGATCGGCATCGATGCGCTCGATCTCGGAGGCGGCAGTCGAACCGATGTCTTTCAGCTCCTCGATAACAGAACGCAGCCGTGCCGCCATCTCGCCGCCCGCACGATAGCAGTCCGACAGACGCGTCAATTCGTGCTCCGACTGCGCGAGCGTCAGCAGTGCGCCCGTCTGCTCGTCGTCGAGCGCATTGCGCAGCAGACCAAGCGACCGGATGATCTGATCGGCGCTCTCCAACGTGGCTATCTGCTGTTCGATCTCGGTCTGTTCGCCCTCTTTGAGGTGTGCCGCGCGCAGCTCGTCGACCGTGTAGCGCAACCACTCCTCGTCTTTGTGCGACGCTTCCGACTCGGCCGACAGGCGGCGGTATTCGCCCTTGGCGGCCGACAACTCGTCGTACAGCGCACGGTAGGCGGTCAGACGCGAAGCATTGTCGGCCAGCGTATCGAGCGTGCGCGTGCGGAACTCCTCCGACGAGAGTATGAGATTCTGGTGCTGCGAGTGTATGTCGATAAGGCGCGAGCCTATGCGCCGCAGAGCGGTCAACTGCACGGGCATATCGCCTATGAAGGCACGGCTCTTGCCCGCCGGCGTAATGATGCGGCGTATCGTGCAGGGCGATTCGAAATCGATATCCTCCTCCGCGAAAAGCTCTTCGAGACCGTAGCCCTCGATGTCGAACGCAGCCTCGATGACGCAGTTGCGCGAGGTGTCCTTCATGGCCGCACCCTCGTTCTTCGAGCCGAGCAACAGCCCCAGCGCACCCAACAGGATCGATTTTCCGGCGCCCGTCTCACCGGTCAATATATTGAGATGAGCGTCCCAATCGATCTCCAAACGATCGATCAACACATAATTTTCAATCGACAGATGCTTCAACATGGCTCTATTTCTCCTCCTGTTTGCGGTTATCGGCCAGCTCCGCGATGCGGTCGACGATGATCGAGGCCACCTCCGTTTTTGGCATCAAAGGATAATCCGTGCGGGACGAACGATCGATCAACGCCACTTTGTTGGTATCGCCGCGGAAACCCGCACCCTTGTCGCGCAACGAGTTGAGCACGACGAAATCGAGATTCTTCTTCACGAGTTTTGCCTCGGCATGCGCCTGCTCGTCGTCGGTTTCCAAAGCGAAGCCCACCAATATGCGGCCGCCCTTGTCGGCTCCCAACGCGGCGGCGATATCGCGTGTGCGGCACAGGCGGATCGACATGTCGCCGTCCGACTTTCGGATCTTGCGGTCGGCCACCTCGGCAGGCGTATAGTCGGCCACGGCGGCGCACATGACGGCGCCGTCGGCATCCCGCCAACGCGCCATGACAGCGGCATACATGTCGGCCGCCGACAGCACGTCGATGCGCTCCACGCCCCGCGGCACGGGCAGCGATGTGCGGCCGCTAACGAGCCACACCTCCGCCCCGCGGCCGGCCAGTTCGCCGGCTATGGCGTAACCCATTTTTCCGGTAGAGTGATTGGTGATGTAACGCACCGGATCGATAGCCTCGACAGTGGCTCCGGCCGTCACGATGAAACGCTTACCTGCGAGGCTCTTTTTTTTTTCGGACAGCAGATCGTCGATCTCGGCGACGATCCGCTCGGGTTCGGCCATGCGCCCCTTGCCCGCAAGTCCGCTGGCGAGTTCGCCCTCGTCAGGCTCGATGATCCTCACGCCGCGCTCGCGCAACGTCGCGAGGTTGAGCTGCGTCGTGGCATGGGCATACATGTCCAAATCCATTGCCGGGGCTGCGGCCACCGGACAACGTGCCGAAAGATAGGTCGTAAGAAGCAGATTGTCGGCCGCACCCACAGCCATTTTGGCCAGCGTGTTGGCCGTGGCGGGGGCTATCAGACAGCAGTCAGCCCACTCGCCTAACGCCACGTGCGAGTTCCATGCCCCGTTCTCCGGATCGAAGAAGTCGACCAAAATCGGATTGCGCGACAATGTGGCCATCGTAAGCGGCGTAATGAACTGCTTGGCCATGGGTGTCATGACCACGCGCACTTCGCAACCTGCCGTCTTTAAAAGACGGCAAAGCATAGCAGCCTTGTATGCCGCTATGCTACCGGTTATTCCGAGTATGATATGTTTCCCTTTCAACATACCTCATATCTGTTATCCGAGCCGTCTGACGGTCGTTGCAAACCGGCCGGCGGCGACTCGCGGTGTGCATCGCTACTGCTGCTCGGCCTGATTCGCGCCGTGCTTGTAGTAGAGTTCGTCGTCGAGGAACTCTTCGGTTGCGATGATGACGGGCTTGGGAAGACGCTCGTAGTAGCGCGAAATCTCTATCTGCTCGCGATTCTCGAACGTCTCCTCCACCGAGTTGTCGCTCGGCGAAGAGAAGTCGGCCAACTTGCGGTTGAGTTCGGCTTTCAGCTCCGTAGCAATCTGGTTGGCACGGCGGGCAATGATGTTTACGCTCTCGTAGATGTTGCCTGTCGGACGATCCAAATCCACCAACTTGCGTGTGATGGTGTTGTTGGGTATATTCTTCTTGATCTCCATCGTTTATTTATATTGTTTTATCTGAAATCATCGGGTTACGGCTGCGGCGAGGCTGCGTCCTCCGAGCTGCGGTTCTTGTCGAGGTAGTTGCGCGCATCTTTGGCCATGCGCTCCAACTCCTTCAGGTGCTCCGACTGGGGAAACTCGTTAAGGAACGTATAGTAGGAGTCGAGCATCGACAGATAGCGGTCGGTCTGTTTCGCCTCCACCGAATTGGCGGCCAACCGATACGACGACACCACGGTGTAGTACATCATATCCTCGCGGTGCTTGGAGTCGGGATAGCGCTTGATAGCGTTCTTGAAGGCCACGATTGCCGATTTGTAACGGCCTATTTTGAAATAGGTATAGGCATTCAGATAGCTCTTCTCCTGCAAGCGCTCCGAGAGGATGTCTATCATCTGCTGGAACTCGGGTATCTGCTCCGAATCGGGATAACGCGACATGAACTCCGAAATGGCGACTATGGCCTGCGTCGTAAGAGACTGATCGCGCTTGGGTCCGGGCGCCATTTGGAAGAAGCAGTACGCATACATACCCTCGGCCTGCTCGATGAAGGGGCTGCGGCCGAACTTGCGGCGGAACTCGTCGAGCATCATCGACGCCTGATCCCAATCCTTCTCCTTGAACTTGCAATAAGCCGTGTAGAAAGTGATCGTATCTTCGCGCGGCGTACCGACATATATATGGCGGCAGGCCTCGAACAGCGTCGATGCCTTCGACCACTTCTCGGCTTCATAGAACTCCAACGCCTGCCGGTAGGCATACTCGGGGTCGCCCGACTTGATGATCTTGTTGATACTCGAGCAGGCACACACCATGCAACCGAGGAGAAGTGCAAAGGTTATATATCCGATAATTCGCTTCATTTCCGACCGATAGTTATTTATGCCTATGAAGACAATAAGCACGCAAAGTTATACATAATTTTCGAAATAACGTTTCAAGCGGACTAAATATTACGCCCGGCAGCTAAAAAACCCCCGGCCATGGCATCATTGCCGCGCCGGCAGAAAGCAGATACGGGCACCCGTTGAAGATGCCCGTATCCGATCGAACTTTATCTTTGATTATGTTTATGCCTCCTGTTCGTCGTAGCCGTTGGCACGCGCGCCCCACATAAGCGTGAAGACCAACATGCCGACGAGCGCTATGGCTATCATGCCGAGGAACACATAGTTCCAGCCGAAGTGATCGACTAAAACGCCCACGCCCAAACCCGACACGAATACGCTCAGATAACCGAATATGCCTGTCAGGCCGTTGGCCGTGGCGGCAGCCTTCTTCGTAGCCTGATTGGCCGCGGCGATACCGATCAACGCCTGCGGACCGTAGATGCAGAAACCGGCCATTGCCAGCACGCAGATCAGCACCAACGGGTGCACGTCGTTGGGCAGCAGGTAGAATATGGTCATGAACACAGCCGTTCCCAACATGCAGAATACACAGGTGCGGTGCGCGCGCCCCTTGAAGAAGCGGTCGGTAGCCCAACCCGCCACGAGCATGCCGATGATGCCGAATATCTCGAAAATGGCCACCGTCCAGCCGGCATAGGTGTACGACATGTCGCGCGCCTCGGTCAGGAACTTGGGTCCCCAGTCGAGAACCGAGAAGCGGACGATGTAGACGAAGAAGTTGGCAACGGCTAAAATCCATATCAGTTTGTTGCCATATACCTTTTTGCGAACGAACGCCTTGTAGGCGGCGGGGTCGTTGTTATCGGCGTCGAGCGAGGTTTTGGTATTCTCCAACTCGGGCAGACCCACCGACTTGGGTGTATCGCGCAGGAACGTGAAGATGCCCAACGCACCCAACAGTGCGATTATGGCCGGCAGGAAGAAGCACCACTGCCAAGCTCCGGCATTGGTCGAGAGCGATACGATGCTCGACAGGATCTTGGCCTCGGCGGGAGACATGTCGAGCTTCTCGGCGATGACGTCGGGCGAAGCCTCGGCATCGGCGGCAAGCAGGTCCTTGACGGCGGTATAGTTGTCATGATCGAATACGAAGGTCTCCTCGACGGCGGTACCCTGCCCGTAGTTCTCCTTGAAGGTGTACTCGACATGGGCTATGACATCGTCGTCATCCTTTTTGACATCGACCTTGTCGACCTTGGCGATGCGGATATCCGATTTCTTGACGTCGTCTTTCAAATTGCAGCTTACATAGTTGTAGGTCATGTCGCCGACCTTGGACTCGTCGTCGCTCAGATCGGTTCCCATGTGACCCATGATGAAACCGCAGAGTATGGCCAACAGACCTGCGCCGATAGAGTGCGACGTATTCCATATCGACATCTTGGTGGCCAGCTCCTGAGGCGGTATCCAGTGCGACAGCAGTCGTGCGCACGGGGGGAAGCCGCTGCCCTGAAATATGTTGTTCAGCACGAGCAGCGCGCCGAAGACGATGATCAGCGTGTGCGGCGCGGCGCCTATCTCAATGCCCAAAAGCGACGGAGCGAAGCCGAACGCAAAGCTGGCTAACGTACAGAGGAACAAGCCTATCGACATGTGGTAGCGCGCGTTCATGCGGTCGGCGATAAGGCCGTTGATGAAGCGCGACAGACCGTAGACCAAACCCACAACGGCCAAGATGATGCCGAAGCTCGTGTTAGAGATTCCGTACTCGGCCGCCAAACCGGGCATGGCGAATGAAAAGTTTTTCCTGACGAAATAGAACAGCGCATAGCCGATCATCGTGACGAGAATGGTTCGCGTCTGCCAATACTTGAAAAGTTTCTTCTGATTTGCGTCCATTTGCAGTAAGTTAAAATAGTATTAAATTGGCTTATCCCCCACTTTCTAACTGCGGTTCCTACTTAACCTCCCATTTGCCGCCCTTGCCGAAGAGCCGTTCCGAGAACTTGTCCATCAAACCGCAACGATAGATGATATCGATGTTGGTGATGCGGCTGCGCATGTAAGGAATATAACCGAACGTGGTGCGCAGACGTTCGCGTGTTACGCCTATCATCTCCGGTTCATACGGCGCTCCGACAGCCTTCAGGTTGGCATAGACCTCGTCGAAAGGTATGATCTGAGCCTTGATGCGTTTTTTAAGTTCAGGCCACTTGCTTTTCAAGAGCGTCAACTGCCGGCGAAGCCCCTCCTTGTCGACATATTTGTCGCGAGTCTCTTTGACAGCACGCGCTGTATGCCCCGGTTTTCCTGCAAATATACGTAAAATATCCTGTTCTACCTCATTCCAGCTCTTCCAATTTTCCACGACGTGCTCGATATCGAGGTTTTCTATCGGCTCTTCGAGCAGCATCTCGATCGATGCGGTCGACACGAGTGTGCCGATGCCCACCTTGAATCCGTGCGATACGTGTTTGCCGTTGAAGCAGAGATTCTCCATGTCCCAGCAGTGCGAGAACTGGTGCTCCGTGCCCGAAGCCGGACGGCTCGACTGCAACGCCTGCATGGCGAAGCCCGACATGATAAGCCCCTCGCCCAAGGCCTCGGTCATGCCGACATCGCCCGCATGCACGGCGGCAGGAGCCGACAGCGACTCGCGCAGACCGTTCTGCACAAGATTCCACGAGAACTCGTCGACAGGCTCCGATCCGATAGCGTCGGCCAATATCCAGTCGGCACCGGCCGGGATCTTGGCGATGAGATCGGCATAGCCCGAGGCAGCCAGCTCCTTGGGGGCATCGGCCGCGATCGTCGGATCGAAGATGAAGCCGTAGGGCGCCGGGCAGTCGAAAGTCTGTTTGTTGCCCTCGCGCGTGATCGAAGCGCCGTAGGCGGTGTAACCGTCCATCGACACCGCCGTTCCGACGCACATGTAGCGGCGCGAACAGTGGTGCGACACGAGTTTTGCAAGGTCGTTTATTACGCCCGAGCCGACTGCTACGGCAACGGCATCGGTCGCGGAGAGCGCCTGCTCCAACTCGTCGACGTATCTCCACTCGGCATAGAGTGCCGGGTCGTCGAAAATGTGGGGTGCATGCTGCTCGATGCCCGCTGCGGCGAGCGAGGACTCGACCTGTCTGCCGGCAACCCTCCAAGTGTTGGTGTCGGCAACTATTATGGCTTTTTTCTCTGGAAACAACTTCTTAAACATCTCGCCGGTGCGAGATACCGCGCCGCGACCGATGTACAGATCTTTGGTATCGGTCGTGCGGGTCAGCGCTTGTTCAACTTTATTCATAAAAATTACTCAGTTAAATCTTCTCTTGGCCGCTGCGGCAGCGGCGGCGTTTAGCTGTGGGTGCGGCGATCAAACCGCGCCCACAAAATCGCAATATGCAGGCTCCGACAGCGGAGCGCACGCGCTAATGGGTCGGCGGAGTGGCCGACGTGTAGTCGCTGTTGGAGTAGAACCGGTCGCACTCGTAGGTATTGCCGAACGGATCGGTGGCGACGACCTTGACAGCAGCCGACGGATCTTTGAGCTTATATTTGTACATGTGGTAGCAAGCCGTGCAGTAGTTCGAGCGCGTACCGCCGCTGTGGCCGCGGCCTACCACACCCACATTGTAGCCTATCGCCCACCAGTCCTGCGACGATGCGGCCGAGGGGTTCTCCTCCTTCTTGAAGGGGATAAGCGTCATGTCGCCGCTTAGCACGCCGTTCTCGTAGAGCTGCACTTTCCAATCCTTGTCGGCATTGAATACGTTGGCCAAAACCACGTCGCTGCCGTAACCGAACTGGAAGGTCTCGTAATCGCCGCCGGTGGGGGCATTGCCGCGATACATGCGGATCTGGAAATCGCGATCGTTCATCTGATCGTTGACGCCGCGGTAGCGCCACTCGTCGATCGTCGCGCCGTCCACGTCATATATGGCGAATCCGTTGGGCGTACCGTCGCCGTTGAGATTCGAGTGCCAGAACGCACCGCACACGGCGCCGTGGATATGCTCGTACATGTTGTCGGAGTAGATGTAGTTGCGGCCGTAATGCGTGTGACCGGCCATGATGTGCACCTCCTTATACTCTTTGAGCAGGTTCAGCACATTCTGCACATTCTTGGTGTTGGAGTTGACCAACGGAATGTGGACGCAGAAGATGATCATCTTGTCCTTGTCGACATGCGACAGATCCTCGCGCAGCCACTCGTACTGCTCGTCGGTAAAGGCGCGATCGTACTTGTTCGAGGCAGTATTGGAGGTGTACTGTATGTCGCGCATCGAGATGATGTGCGCATCGCCGCGGTTCCACGAATAGTTGATCGGGCCGAACACATACTCGAACTGGCGCTGGAAGGCAAGGTTGAACGTCGACGACTTGGCATCGGCCTGAACGGGCGCGAAGTTGTTGTCGTGATTGCCCATCGTCTGGAACACGGGCATGCCGCCGGTATTGACCGTTCGCATGGCATTGCGCATCGGCACCATGTTTCCGACGGTATTGGTCGATCCCTCGGTGTAGACTATATCGCCCAAGGTAACGCCGTAACACGGGACATCCGAAGCCTCGACCTCCATCTTTACCACGGGGATCGTCTCCTTGGTGAATCGTGTGTTGTATTTGGCGTTCTTCGACTGCGGATCGGCAAAGCAGAAGAGCTTGAACCGGGTCTCGGGGGCAGGCAGCCGCTTCAATTGGAAATCGTATTGCTTGACTTTGTCCTGCAACCCCTTGTAGAAACACGGGCCGCCGTTTTCGATAGCGACTTCGCAGTCGGCAGGAGTCGAATAGTAGACATATACCGCGTCGCTGCTGCGCTTGAACTGGTAGCAACCGTTTTTATCGGTGGCAACGACCGTGAAACCGTCGCTGACGACCACCCCTTCCATCCGATTGCCATCGGTATCGGTTATGACACCGTATACGTCATTACCCGGCTCTATCGGAGTGATAGTGCCACCGTTGTCGTTTTTGCCCGAATCGTCCTTTGAACAGGCTGCAAAGAGTGTGGCGCAAACCGTCAACAATAAAAATATACGTTTCATAGATGTGAGGATTTTTAATTTATCCTTAAAGTTAACTTATGAGGAGGATCGGATCGATCCCCCTCATAAGAAACTGATTTTTAACGTCCCTCCCAGAGCTTGTTCTGAGCGAGGTTGGGATTGATCTGCATTGCCGTATAGGGGATCGGGCGCAGATACTTGGCCTCCTCCCAGTAGCGGTCTTTCATATACATCACACGGCCGTGATCGCCCTCTTCCAGACGATACTGACCCTCGGCAAGGTTGATGTAGGTCACACCCTGCTCGCTGCCGATCTCAGACTTCTGCTCGACAATGCAAAGGTCGTTCACACCGTCGCCGTTGAGATCGATAGGAGTTCTCAGAGCCGGAATATAGATGCCGTACCACTGTTTTACGGCCTTGTGACCCATGTGCCAGCGCAACAGGTCGAACCAGCGGCCGGTGTGGGTGTCGCCCTCGGAGATAAGCTCAACAGAACGCTCGCGGCGAACCTCCAAGATATCCGAGTCGTTGATCTTCGAGCCGTCCTCCTGAGCGTAGTATTCGTTCAGATAGGGGTCGACCGTTGTCGGGCGGTCGCCGTTGACGCCGGCGCGCTCACGCAACTGACGGATAGTCTTGTCCCAAACCTCGTCGGTCATCTCGCCCAACTCGGCCTTGGCCTCGGCGTAGTTCAGCAGAACCTCGGCGTAACGCATTATCGGCAGCGAGTTGTTGGCAATCTTCGATGCCTCGTATGCCTCGTTGTCGATATTCCACTTGATGATCTGGTAGCCCGTGCCCGATACGGACATGTTGGGAGCAGCCGAGATAAGCTTGCCGGCCTTGTCCAACTTCTTGTACTCGGGCGAAATAACCGTCTGTGCCAAACGCAGGTCGCGATCGGCGAAGACATCGGCGAACGACATGTTCTTCCAATCGGCATTGTCGGTAACGCGCGAACCGTCGGTTTTCAGGTACATAGCCACGAAATCGGAGTCGAGCGACCAGCCCTGACCCATAGAACCCGAGCAGAAGTACCACGTCACGTTGTGCCATACGTTCAGACCGTCGTTATACTCGCGCGCCCACAGCACCTCCTGATGATTGACAGCCTCGTTGATGAACAGGCTGCGGTAGACGTTCTTGCGATCGGCAGCCGAATTGCCCATTACAAGCGAATAGGGGCTGTTCTCCATCAACTCCTCGCAGGCGTCGCACGCCTGACGCAGGAACTCCTCCGAAGAGGTGTACTCCGACGACCACGGCAGCCCCGTCGAGGGGTCTACGCTGTGATACTTGCGGAACGTACCCTCCCACAGGCAGAACTTGGCTTTGAGGAACAGCGCCACATACTTGTTGATCTTCGATACGCCGACATACTCCGATGCATCGGAGATGTTCTCGGCAGCAAAGTTGAGATCTTCGAGGATGCGGTCGCAGACATACTCGCGCGGATCGCGATGATTGTACAGGGTCGGATCGTTGGGATCCAGCACATAGTCGTAGTAGGGCACGGCGCCGAAGGTCTGAACCTTCGTGAAGTACTGCCATGCACGCCAGAAGCGGGCTACACCCTCGTAGTGTTTGTAGGTAGCCTCGTCCAAGCCCGGAACATTGCGGTAGTTGTCGAGGAAATACTCGATGTTGTAGATGAACTTCCAGTTGCTCAATGCCCAGCTGCCCTGCTGCGACGAGTTCCACGCCGTTTGCAGGAAGTCGCTCTGGTTGCGCGCCTGAATAATGTCGCTGTAACTGTCGTATGAGTAGGTTATCGTACTCTCATCGGGAGTGTACGATTCGAGGAAACCGTTGGTGTACTGCTCCAAAGCCTCTTTATCTTTCCAATAGGTCACTGAGTCTATCGCTGCGGGATCGTGACGCTCCAACCATTTTTCACAGCCGGTCGTCGCTACCGTGGAGATTGCGACCAAAGCATATAATATCTTTTTCATATAGCTCGTTTTAGAATGTTATGTTAAGACCGATGGTGTAAGAGCGCAGAATGGGGAAACCCTCGCCGTCGCCCGAGTTGTCGCTGCCGCGATTCGATGCAATATCCGAGTCGCCGGCGCTGATGCCTTCGGGGTCGAAGTTCTTCGCATGCTTCTTTATCGGAGAGAAGGTCAACAGGTTCTCACCCGTTACATAGATCTTCAACTTCTGCAAACCGATCTTCTTGACGATCTCCTTCGGGAGCGTATAGTCGATCGTGAGGTTCTTCAGGCGGATATAACGCGCCTTCTGCAAGAAGTGGGTATTCGGCGTAGAGTAGAGACTGCCCGAAGACGAACCCGAGTAACCGACCAAACGAGGCCAGTAGGCATTCACGTCGGGATTGTCGTCGGTGTAACGCTCGCTGAACCACGGGAACGACATAGAGTAGGGACGGCCGTACTGACCCCAGAAGTAGTTCGACTCCTTGGCGGGATACCAGTCGCGGCGGCCAACGCCCTCCCACAGCATACTGAATCCGAGACCGTTCCAGTTGAAGCCGGCCTGAATCGAGTAGTGATAGCGCGGGGTGGTGTTGCCGATAACCTTCAAATCGCCGTGATCGTAGATCGTGTTCGCACCGTTGTTGACAGCACCGTCATCGTTCTGATCGATCAGACGCAGATCACCGGCGCTGAATACCTGATTGCTGTTTGTGAACTTCGTGTAGTCGATAGCGGCAGCCTCGGCATCGGTGGCGAACAGACCGTCGGCCTCATAACCCCAGATCTCGCCGAGAGTCATACCCTCGTAGTAGTTGTTCTTGTAGTTGGTGGGCAGCGTACCTGTCTTAGAGGTGTATTTGGTCAACTCCGAGGTGCTGTCGTAAACCATTGCACGGATGTTCCAGTTGAACGGCTTGCCGCCGGCCATGAACGAATCGCGCCATGATACCGAGAACTCCCAACCGTTGGTCTCCATATCGGCATAGTTGCCCTTGGGCACCGTCTGACCGAATACGGCGGGAAGCTCCGGACCTGCTACATACATATCGGTGGTGTACTTGCGATATACGTCGGCCACGACATTCAGGCGTCCGTTCAGAGCCTCGAAATCGATACCGATGTCATACGTGGTGGCCTTCTCCCAAGTCAGACTCGACGGGATAAGCGATGCCGGAGTGGCGTAGGTCATAAATGCGCCGTTGCTCAATATCGAGGTCTGTTTGAGATCCATAACCGACTCGAAGTCGTAGCACTTCGACAGCAGACCGTTAGAGGCCTGACCGGCCGACAGGCGCAGCTTCAGGTTGTCCAACCAGCCCTTGGCATTCTCCATGAAAGGCTCCTCCGATATGCGCCAGCCGAACGATCCCGACGGAGCGAAAGCCCAGCGGTCGTTGGGCATCAGCTTCGAGCAGCCGTCGTAACGACCCGATACCTCGAACAGGTAACGCGACTTGAAGCCGTAGCTCAAACGGAAGAATGCGCCGACCATACCCCAGTCGTAAGAGCCGTTATCCTTGTAGGTTACCGTCTCGCTGTTGGTCGACAGGCTCGGGTTGGGTTTGTCGGGATCGGTCATGCCGAAACGCTCCATGGCACGCGACTTGAACACATAGTTGTCGATGCTCCAACCGCCCATTACGGTAAGTTTGTGATCGTCGCCCAAACGCGGAGTCCACGTGAGGGTTGCATCGCCCATGATGTTGTCGCGGTCGTAGGTGCGCTCCTCGAACGACGAGTCGGCGACCTGCTGGCCGACCATGCCCGGACCGTTAGAGTAGAACGTAGGATAGATCAGCGTCTCGCGCAGAGTGTGGTTGTAGTAGTAAGCCAGAGTACCTTTGGCCACCAGCACATCCTTGATAAGGTCGATGGTCAGAGATGTCTTGTTGCGGAAGTCGAACTTGTGGTCGCGACGCCAGTTGTTACCCTCGACAAATCCGGCATAACCCATATAGACGGCCGTCTGAGTCCATGTTCCGTCGGGGTTGTAAGGCATCGTCATAGGGTAGCCCTGATGCGAGATCATACGCACAGGAGTCATGGTGTTGTTAACGCCGGTGTGACCCTGAGGCTGATTCGAGTGACGGTAGTAGAACGTGGTGGTGTTTTCCAAGCGCAGCCAAGGACGCACTTTAACGATACCGCGAGCCGTAACGTTGTACTGGTCGTAGTATTCGTCGCCCTCCTTATACATACCGTCCTGATAGAAGTAACGGCCATTGATATAATAAGACGCCTTGTCACTGCCGCCCTGTACCGTCACCGAATGGGTGTGTCCGAGGGCTACGTCGCGATAGAAGAGGTCGTACCAGTTGGTGTTGCCGAAATACTCGTAACGACCTGTACCGCTATTGATTCTCCACTTCTCGTAAGAGGGGTCGGCATTGCGCTTGCCCAACTCGTCGTACCACTGACGCGAGAAGCGGAATACGTTGTTGATGTTGGCCGGTTCGCTTGCCCTCGCGTTGATATACGCTTCGAGATACGAAGTAGTCCATTCGTAACCGTTCGATACCAAATCGGGGGTCACCGTGCGCTGGTAGAGCGAGAACGAACCGTTGTAGCTTATCTTGGCAGAGCCTTTGTCGGGCGATTTGGTCGTTACCAAGATCACACCGAAAGTACCGCGCACGCCGTAAACGGCTGCCGAAGAGGCATCTTTCAACACGGTGAAGCTCTCGATATCCTCGGGGTTGACCGTTTCGAGCGACTGCTCGACACCGTCGACCAAAACCAACGCCTCGCCGCCCATACCGATAGAGGTATTGTTGCCGCGCACGCGAAGGGTTGCACCGCGGTTAGGCTTGCCATCGGAGAACGACACCGCCACGCCGGGAATGGTTCCCTGCAACGAACGTGCGGCGTTCTGGTAGGTGCCCAAACGTCCTTCCAGCTTGTCGGCCGACAGGGTCTCGACAGCACCCACGACATCGCGTTTCTTCTGCACACCGTAACCGATCACAACGACCTCATCCAAAGAGGTGTTGTCCTCCTGCATGACGATATCGATGACAGAGCGATTCGCTACATTGACCACCTGAGACTTGTAGCCTAAATAGTTGAACTGCAACTTCTGGTCTGAAGCCGCCTTTATCACGTAATTGCCGGCCGCATCGGTCGAAGATCCGATCGAGGTTCCGGGCACCGACACTGCAACGCCGATCATCGGGTTTCCAGCCTCGTCCTTGACCGTACCTTTAACGGGGCTTTGAGCCATCACAGCGCCCGATACGGAGGTAAAAAGAAGCAAGAGCACGAATGACCGAATCCGCGAGAAGATTCCCCTCCCCAGCAGAGTCGATCGCGTTTTAGAGTAACATTGTTTCATTTTACAACAGTTTAAGTTATTGTTCGGTTTTATCCCTTATCGCTTCATCGCGCCAATATAAATAATAATAGGTATAACTCGCCGATTAGGGATCGGGTGTAAGTCGTAACCGATAACAATTGTTGTCATTTAGGGGTTAAAAAATAGTTTGTTTGTTGTTTTTTGTAGATTTTTAAATTTTTAGTTATTAGTTCTTTTTTTCGTATTTGCGTTCGATTTCTCTATTTCAAGTCAAAGGTATGTCATATTTTCTATATATCAAAATAAAACGCAGTTAAAATGACGTCGAAAAATTAAAAAAATTTTTCGTTTCATTTCGTTTCGAAAATAAAAGCTGCGATTCTTATCAAAATCGGTTCATATCGCGATTATCGTTGCCCTCAATTGAAAAAAGTTTGCGAAATATTGTAAAAGAAAAAAAAAGTTTATATATTTGTCGTCGTAAGTTGTAACGGACATATCTTTTAGGGAGGAGGCGCAATCTGCGCATTCCGAATTGCTATTTTTAGTAGTTAACTCTAAATCAAAACGCAAGCATTTATGAAAAGATTATTAATGTTGTTCGCTGCGACCTCGTTGCTGCTCGCCGGCTGTACTGACGACGAAGATTCGGCCAACGTGATCAAGCGCGACACCAACGAGCTTAGCTTGGCCTACGCCAACGGTTCTTCGGGACAGTTGTCGGTGCGCTACAACGGCTCTTGGGAGGCATCTGTTGCCAACGACTGCGACTGGCTGTTGCTGTCGGTCGGCAACGGCGAGGCTGCACCAAGCATATCGAGCGTGGGTAACGGCTCGGAGTATCAGTATCTCGTGATGACGGCAAACCGCAATACCGGCGACGAGCGTCAGACTATCGTATATCTTCGTCAGGCAGGTTCTCAGGAGTCTTTGGAGATCACCGTAAAGCAGGCTGCCGGCATCTTCGAGGTATCGACTCCTGCACTTAAAGGCGACATCAAGCAGAACGTAGAGAGTACGGCATATATCTCGATACCCTATCTCAAAGCCGTAGGCGGCGAGCAGGCGGTCATCGAGGCATCGTTGTCGGGCGTGACCGAGGGTCTTTCGATCGAATCGCCCTATACCACCGTCATCGAGAAGGAGGGCGACGGCTCTTTGCAGCTGCCCATCACCGGTACGGCCGTTGAAATGGGTGCATTGAAAATCGATGTAAAGCTCTCGATCGACGGCACGGAGGTTTACGCAGGCGAACTGAACGCCAGCGTCGTAAACGACAACTTCATCTGGAACTTCGATTTCAGCCTCTGCATCTACGGCGGCGACGTGATGGCCAACAAGAAGGGCTTCACGCAGACCGGCGCGCAGATGGACGTAACCGAGGGCATCGATTGGAGCAAGACTGAGGACTGCAAGGAGGTTTCGGCCGGAACCAGCGGCACCAAGGACTATTTCCGCGGAGGCAAACCCGAAGCCAGCAACGAGGCTCTTTTGGCTGCGCGCAACATGACCGGTTGGAGCGGTACATGCGTTTACGAGCACCCGGGATACATCAAGATGGCCACCGGTTCGAAGCCCGGTTATATACAGACTCCTCCCATGGGAGACGTATCGTCTCTGTCGGGCGCACAGGATATAGTTCTGTCGTTCGATCTGGCGCACTGGTCTAAGGCCACGGAGCCTATCCAGCTCGCAATCATCGGTTCGGGCGAGGTTGCCGGTCTCACGCAGTTCGATCCTCCCCAGTACGACGGTTACTCTAACGCTCAGTGGGGTTCGTTCACCGTCACTATCAAGGGCGCAGGTTCATCGACGGCATTCAAATGGTTCACCGAGAAGACCGACGGTAACGGCCGTTTCATGATCGACAACATCAAGGTCATGGGTTCTGGCTCTATCGTCGAGCGCACCGAGCCGCTGACAGCCCCCGAGAACGTAACCGCTACGGCAGAGGGCACCAGCATCACGATCGACTGGGATAAGGTGGAGGGCGCCGACGCCTATCGCGTGACTATCGCATCGGCCTCTCAACCCGACTTCGTAAAGAGTGTCGACGTGACGACCAATACACTGAAAGTTACCCGTTTGGAAGAGGGTACGACCTATAATATCACCGTTATGGCCGTTTACAGCGCCGACGAGAAATGGAACTCGGAGCCTGTTGCCGTTTCGGCTCAGACCGAGGGCGGCGTGAAGATCAATCCGCTCACCGCACCTACCGTTAAACTCTACGAGAAGACGCACGGCTATGCTGTCATCGAGTGGGCTTACACCGAAGCTGCTCTCGCCGAGCAGGAGTTGGGCGCCGCCGATCTGGTGGACTTCCGTCTGCTCGACGCCGCCGGCAAAGAGATCGAAGGCCGCACCATGGAGAACTACAACTTCTTCGCATTTGCACGCTACAAGCACATGCGCTTCGTTTACGGCGGTCTTACCCCCTCGACGAAATATCGTATCGAGATGCGTCGCCGCATCACGGAGGACAATCTCGACAAGTATCTCGATTCTGAGTGGGTCGGCGTCGACGTAACGACCGATGCTGCTCCCGAGACATCGGGCTACCTGTTCTATGCCGATTTCGAGAACTACCCCTACGGCTGCCAACCTTTCGCCTGCGCTTACGGCTCGGGCAAGGGCGAAGTGACCGACTACCGGACACAGATCGTTCTCGCCACACCAAGCAGCAAGAATTATGTTTACAACATCTCGCGCGTCACGGAGAACGAATCGTACTATGCCGCATACTTCCCCATGTGGGATTATGAGGATGTAAAGGCCAACGACGAGAGCGGCAAGACCTACAACGTGGCTCCCGCCGTAGGTGCACTGAAGTTTGGCGGCAGCAGCAAGAAGGCTCACATCTGGCTGCCGGCTGTAAACCACACCGGCGACATCATCTTGGAGATCGACGCTATGCCTTACTACGAACCGGGCAAAGACGCAGCTGCCGGCAAGATGCAGGAAGACTGTGTCGCCGAGAACGGTAAGAAGTTCCACGTGGCTATCGCCGCAGGCAGCGGTACGATCGCCGAGGCCGACGGTACGGCTGTCGGTGCTGCCGACGCCGAGTTGACCAACACGCTTGCCAAGGATATGTTCAACGGTCAGGGCGCCGAGGCAAACAAGCGTTACGAGACCACACACCACACGGTGAAGATCACGGGCATCACTCCCGAGACCCGAATCAACGTCTACACGACAGGCTCGAAGAACGAACCGCGTATGTGGGTCGACAAGATGACGATCAAGGCTGCGAACTGATTCGCCGCACAAACACTCCAAACCGACATGCTCCCCGGGGCATGTCGGTTTTTCGTTTTTATACTCAATGCCGGCACAACTCGGTATGTCATTGCGAGACGAGGGAAGCAAAGCGTGGCAATCTCGTGTGGATGAGATTCTCACGTCGCGCTTCGCGCTCCTCAGAATGACACTTGTACCATGTCACTCCGAGGGAGAAGCGCAGCTTCGACCGTGGGAGTCTCAACACACGACAGAACGGTGGAAATAATCGTCCACAACCAGATTCTCACGTCGCGCTTCGCGCTCCTCAGAATGACACCATCACTTGTCATTGCGAGCCGAGCGAAGCAAGGCGTGGCAATCTCGTGTGAATGAGATTCTCACGTCGCGCTTCGCGCTCCTCAGAATGACACCGCGGAAATGAGATTCTTCGTCGGCCTGCGGCCTTCACAGAATGACAAAGTCCAATGACAGATGTTTGCTTCCTATCATGAAAGCGTTCACAGAACGCTCCTTGACGAATGCAAATGGCTGTTTTTCGAGGTGAAGCAATCAAAAAGGAATTATTTACTATTGTTATTTTGCAAACAATTCTTATCTTTGCAGAAGCTATCGGTGTCGACAGTTTAACGGAAAGATTTTTAGCGAACAAACTTTTTCGATAAGCCGGGGGCGGGACCGAGTTATTCGGGCTGTCGAGGCGGGGAAAGATGCATGAAATGAACTTTTTCGATAAGCCGGAGGCGGAGCCGAGTTTATTCAGGTTATGCCGGGGAGAGAAAACGAAGAAAAAGATTCAACGCTTTTTCAACGCTTGGGATAAGCCGAACTTGTTCGGGCTGCCGAGGCGAGAAAAGAGTGCAATAAATTGAACTATTTACAAATACAACAAATTTTTAATTATTATGAGCTGTTTTTTAACTAATTCATCTCTGGGGAAGAAATTGGTTATGAGCGTTACGGGTTGTTTCCTCGTGCTCTTCATTCTCTTCCACATGTCAATGAACATCACTCTGTTGTTTAGCCCTGAGGCCTACAACATGGTATGCGAGTTCCTTGGTGCCAACTGGTATGCGTTGGTCGGAACGGTTATTTTAGTTGCGGGCATCGCCATTCACTTCATCTACGCGCTGATGCTTACCGTCGACAATTATCGCGCTCGCGGCAAGCAGCGTTACGCCGTCACCGTCAAGGAGAAGGGCGTGGAGTGGGCATCGAAGAACATGCTTCTGCTCGGTTGGATCGTCCTTGCCGGTTTGGCACTGCATTTAGTTCACTTCTGGTCGAAGATGCAGCTCGTCGAGCTGACGAACTCGCACTTCTTCACCCCCGAGATCGACGGCACGGCTACGGTGATCAATCCCGCCAACGGTTCGCTGTTAGTTGCCTACACATTCTCGAAGTGGTACAACGTGGTGCTCTATCTGCTGTGGTTGGCAGCTCTGTGGTTCCACCTCACGCACGGCGTATGGTCGATGTTCCAGTCGGTGGGTTGGGCTAACGACACGTGGTATCCCCGTTTGAAGTGCATAGCCAAGATCGCGGCTACTGTCATCATGCTCGGTTTCGCCGTCGTATTGATCCTCATGTGGCTCAACAGCGGAGATATCATCAATCAGATGTCGCACTGGGTGCCTGAGGCATAGTCAATCATTCGATAACAATAAAAAACAGAAAACACATATGGCTCTTAAATTGGATTCGAAAATACCGGCAGGTGAGTTGGCACAAAAGTGGAGCAACCACAAAGCGGCCATAAAGGTCGTCAGTCCGGCTAACAAACGCAAGTTGGATATCATCGTGATCGGTACCGGTCTGGGCGGCGCATCGGCAGCCGCTTCGCTCGGCGAGTTGGGTTACAACGTCAAGATATTCTGCATTCAGGACTCGCCGCGTCGCGCTCACTCGATCGCTGCGCAGGGTGGTATCAATGCGGCCAAGAACTACC
>CAZEXJ010000062.1:0-3274 GCA_964516585.1 uncultured Alistipes sp. | reverse complement strand
CGTCTGCAACGGCACGGAGGTCGGCGGCGGCTCGATACGTATCCACTCGTCGGAGTTGCAGGCCAAAGTGTTCGCCGCTTGGGGATTCACGCCCGAGGCTGCCGAGGAGCAGTTCGGATTCCTGATGAACGCCTTCAAGTTCGGGGCGCCCCCTCACGGAGGTTTGGCATTCGGTTTCGACCGTCTGTGCTCGCTGTTCGGCGGCTCGGACTCGATTCGCGACTATATAGCCTTCCCGAAGAACAATGCCGGCCGCGACGTGATGCTCGACGCTCCGTCGGCCATCGACAAGGCTCAGTTAGACGAGTTGTACCTCTCGCTCAAAGAGGTTAAATAAGGAATAACCGACGAATTGCGCACGGGGTTGCATGGCATATGCAACCCCGTGCGGCTGTTATATGGCCGGTTGCATATTCAACATTACCCATTTTTTGAATAGATATGATAAAATCGTCGTAAATTTGGCATCTTGACCCCGTTCAACTTTTGGAAACAAAAAAAAATGGAGTATATTTGTGAGAATTTATCCTCGCTGGCAGGATGTTGACTGACGAATTGTCACAAAAAGGTGCGGCGGAGCGAATAACGGATCGAACGAAACGATAATTACAAAATATTAAAAAACGATTTTTTTACTATGGAAAACAACAAACTGCAAGAGCTTACGCAGAAGCTCTATAACGACGGCTTGGAGAAGGGTCGCGCCGAGGCCGACGCGCTCGTTTCGGAGGCACGTAGCGAGGCCGGAAAGATCGTCGCCGAGGCAAAGGCCGAAGCCGAAGCTTTGGTAAAGGCCGCCGAGACCCGCTCGAAGGATATAGAGAAGAACACCATGACCGAGATCACGTTAGCAGGCCGTCAGGCCGTTGCCAAGATCAAGGCGGAGCTTGCGGAGGCTGTCATCATGAAGTCGACGGGCAAGGCCGTCGAGGGTGCCGTGCTCGATGCCGCTTTCATCAAGGATATGCTGCTGGCCGTGGCCAAGAACTGGTCGTCGTCGGCCTCAGACATATCGCTGTCGGCGCTTCTGCCCGAGGCTCGTCGCGAGGCTCTCGATGCGGCGATGCAGGCGAGTGCCAAGCAACTGCTTGCAGCAGGTGTCGAGGTGGGCTACTCGGCCGATGTTAAGAACGGGTTCAAGGTCGGCGCCAAGAACGGCGGCTACTACATAGCCTTTACCGACGAGAGCTTCGATGCGCTGTTGAAGGAGTATCTGCGCGACAAGGTCGCCAACATGTTGTTCAACGAGTAGGTTATGTTCTCCAAGAATTATTACTGTTTAGTAGCCGGTCTGCGCGAATGGACACTCGATTCCGATACCAAAGGTTTCGATGCCAAGGCCATTGTGTCGGACATACTCGAAGAGTTGTCGGAGGACGACGCCGAGGCAGTGCGTCTGCTCCACACCGGTTACGACTGTCAGAACATCATCGCCCGCCGCGAGGGTCGCACCTACCATAATCCGTTGGGCAATCTCTCGCCCGAGCAAGTGGAGGAGGCGGTCGGCGGCCGCTACGAGCTGCTGCCCCGGTCGTTGGCTGCGGTCATGGCCGCATATGCCGATCCTGAGGGCGAACACGCCGAGACGATCGACGTCGGAGGCCGCTTCGAGAAGAGTCTCTTAGAGGCATACTATGCCGAGCTGGCGGCATCGAAGTGCCGCTTTCTGAGGGAGTGGGGCGCATTCGACCGCAACCTGCGCAACATCGCCGCTGCGGTGTCTGCACGCGTGGCGTCGCGCCAGATCGACAGCGTCACGGTAGGCTCGGGCGACGTGGCGGAGCAACTCGCCCGCTCGTCGGCAGCCGATTTCGGTCTGCGTGGCGAACTGCCCTATATCGACTCGGTAATCACGGCCATAGCCGATGAGAGCGATTTGGTGGAGAAGGAGCATAAAATGGATCTCATACGCTGGAACGAGGCCGAGGAGTTGAGCGTATTCGACTACTTCAACATCAACGCCATACTCTCTTATATCGTCAAGGTGGACATCGTGGCGCGTTGGAGCGTGCTCAGCCCCGAGAAGGGACGCGAGATGCTCGACCGCCTGATGCGCGAGTTGGACGGAAAGGATTTTGTGAATAAACAATAAAACTACGATAAACTGATGAAAACAACAGGACGTGTTAACGGTATTATCTCGAACATCGTGATCGTCAAGGCCGACGGCGCGGTGGGTCAGAACGAGATATGCTATGTATATTGCGGCACGACCCGCATGATGGCCGAGGTCATCAAGGTTATAGGCGACGAGGCCTATGTGCAGGTGTTCGACAGTACGCGTGCGTTGAAGATCGGCGATCGGGTGGAGTTCGAGGGTCACATGCTCGAAGCCACGCTCGCCCCGGGTCTTCTGTCGCGCAACTACGACGGTCTGCAAAACGATTTGGAGAAGATGGACGGTCTGTTCATCGCCCGCGGTTCGATCACCGATCCGATCGACTTCGAAAAGAAATGGGAGTACAAGCCCCTTGCAAAGGCGGGTGACAAGGTGACCGCCGGCGCATGGTTGGGCGAGGTGCAGGAGCAGTGGGTGGCACACAAGATCATGGTGCCGTTCATCATGCAGGGCAACTACACGGTAAAGTCGCTTGCTGCGGCGGGCGAATACAAGGTGACCGATACGATCGCCACACTGACGGATTCCGACGGCAACGAGTATCCGGTGACCATGGTGCAGAAGTGGCCGGTGAAGCAGGCCATACGCTGCTTCGACGAGAAGCCGCGTCCGTCGCGCGTAATGGAGACGGGCGTCCGCGCCATCGACACGTTCAACCCGCTGGCCGAGGGCGGTACGGGCTTCATTCCCGGTCCGTTCGGTGCGGGCAAGACGGTGTTGCAGCACGCCATATCGAAGCAGGCCGATGCCGACATCATCATCATGATCGCCTGCGGCGAGCGTGCCAATGAGGTGGTGGAGATCTTCAAGGAGTTCCCCGAGTTGGTTGACCCGCGCACGGGGCACAAGCTTATGGAGCGTACGATCATCATCTGCAATACCTCCAACATGCCCGTGGCGGCCCGCGAGGCATCGGTCTACACCGGTATGTCCATCGCCGAGTACTACCGCGCGATGGGTCTGAAGGTGCTGGTGATGGCGGACTCGACGTCGCGTTGGGCACAGGCCTTGCGTGAGATGTCGAACCGTCTGGAGGAGCTTCCGGGTCAGGACGCCTTCCCGATGGACTTGTCGGCCATCATTTCGAACTTCTACTCGCGTGCCGGCATTGTGAAGCTGACCAACGGCAAGACGGGTTCGGTGACCTTCCTCGGT
>CAZEXJ010000061.1:0-9719 GCA_964516585.1 uncultured Alistipes sp. | reverse complement strand
CGTTATGTGAACGCGACGAGAGAATCTCATTTGGGCTATTCCCTTTGCCTTGTCGTGGATAGAGACTCCCACGTCGTGCTTCGCACTCCTCGGAGTGACCTTGGGAGCACTGTACTCTGTCATTGCGAGCCGAGCGCAGCGAGGCGTGGCAATCTCTTGCGAAAATGCTCCCAAGCGCAGAGATTCTCACGTCGGCCTGCGGCCTCCTCAGAATGACAAACAGGGCGTGCAAAGCGCACTTATCGGGATTCCCGCCAACCGTTCCGCGCTCCACCCGGAGCGAAGCGACCCAAGTCCCCTCCGAGGAGGGGATTGAGGGGTGGGTCAGAATTGTATAACGGCGCAAGCCGTAGTTCTGTGGTCGACGTTTGTTTTCCCTCCCGAGGGAGGGGTATGGGGTGGGGTCAGAATTGTAAAACGGCGTAAGCCGTAGTTCTGTGGTCGACGTTTGTTTTCTCCCACGTCGCGCTTCGCGCTCCTCGGAGTGACAGGGTGCCCCTTATTATTATAGTGTAGAATAAATACGCCCCCGGCGCGGTGGTCGGGGGCGAAGGAATTATATGCAAGTTTTGACCGTTTACGCCCTAAGCGGTTATGACTTGCGAATTGAAAAGCGCGTTAAGCAAATGGTCGTTGCTTAGATTTTCTTTCCGATGTAGAACACATATCCGTAGTATTCCTTGTATTTGCGGTACAGGGACTCCTCGGTATGCAGGTATTCGACGAAATTCTCTGCCGCACTGTCCCCCTTGTGGAGGTCGAGGAACCGCTTCTGGGCCTCGGCCATAGGCGAATAATAGTGTTCGATCCAGCAACGCTCCGGCAGGGCGAATGTCGCCACGGGGACATATCCGGCTTTCTGCATCTGGGCGACTTTTGCCGGGATGGTGTCCATCTCGCTGTAATTCTGCATCCAGTAGTCATCTATCTCCGCCGGGCGTTTTTCCGTGAACCACGAGCTTTCCGAAACGGCGATATATCCGCCCGGTTTCAGGTAATCACGCCAATAGTTGATGCCTCGTTCAAAGCCTATGTTGTAGATTGCGCCTTCCGACCAGATCAAGTCCATCGACCCGCGTTGAAATGAAAGGGCATCCATGGAGCCGACAACTCCCTTTACCCGGTTTTGAAGATTCATCTTTGCAGCCCTGCTGTTGAGTTTGTCTATGAAGCCGGGGAACAGATCCAATGCGGTGATTGTTCCCGCCGTGTTCTGTGCCAGCGTTAATGTCTGTCCGCCGGTGCCGCAGCCCAAGTCTGCGATATGTGACTCGCTGCTCAGATTGTCGATAAAGCTCAGCGCCTGCTTAGTGGCGTCGGGGCTTCCGGGGCCTTGCCTCTCTGTCAGAAGAAAGAAATTGCAAATCAGGTTGACGTCAAATTCGTAGACATTATTGTGATCGTTACTCATTGTTTTTATTATTTTATGTGCATACAGCTGGAATACAACTCTTTCCAACGCTGTCTGCCGGTTGAATATATGATTAAAAAATAGTATATAAAGTCCTATCGGGAAGAATTTCCCGAGAACAAATAAAGGGACAATCTGCATGCGTCATGCAGATTGTTTACAATACAATATCCGAATAAACAGTTTGTCTCATGCCGCGAAAGTAAGCATTTTGCACGATATGACCAAACAATGCGACAAAAAAACAATATGAAAATGGGCGCTACCGTTTCGGCGTTGCTCCCAACTTTTCAAATCATCTGTTGGCCAAAACCATTATGCCGCTGTTCCGCATTCCACTTTTTATTCGTACCTTTGTTGACTGAAAAAATTGAACAGAATAACAAAATAAATGATGAACCCTATCACAGTCATTATCACCGTCGTTGTTTACATCGCCATGCTGTTTGCCGTGGCGCTCGCGGCATCGCGCCGTGCCGACAATGCAGGATTTTTCACCGGCGGCCGTCGCACGCACTGGGCAGTTGCCGCGTTGGCAATGGTCGGAGCGGCCATATCGGGCGTGACATTCATATCGGTGCCGGGATCGGTCGCTGCCGACGGCTTCTCCTACATGCAAATGGTGGCGGGCTTTATTGTCGGATACATGGTCATAGCCTTCGTGCTCATACCGCTTTTCTATCGCATGGGCGTGGTATCGCTTTACGAGTATCTCGACCGCCGCTTCGGCATGGGATCGCACCGCACGGGCGCATGGTTCTTCTTCGCATCGAAGATGCTCGGCGCTTCGATCCGCGCATACGTCATCTGCGCGGTGTTGCAGGTGCTCGTGTTCACGCCATACGGCATACCGTTTTGGGTCAACGCCGTCATACTTATGGCGCTCGTATGGCTCTACACGCGACGCGGCGGCGTGCAGTCGGTCATATGGACCGATCTGCTGAAAACGGCGTGCCTGATAGGCAGCGTCGTGCTGTGCATAGTGTTTATGGTTAAGGAGTTGAACATGGGTGTCGGAGAGGCTGTCGACAGCGTCGGCGAGCACGATTTCTCGCGTATGTTCTTCTTTGACGATCCCTCGGACAGACGCTATTTCTGGAAACAGTTCCTCGCCGGCATATTCATGGTCATTGCCATGACCGGATTGGATCAGGACATGATGCAGCGCACGTTGTCGTGCCGCAACTATCGCGATTCGCAGAAGAACATGATCATATCGATCGTGTTGCAGACGGCGGTCATATTCCTGTTCCTCGTGTTGGGAACACTGTTCTATATCTTCCTCGCACAGCGCGGCATACACAACGGCGCGGGGCAGTTGTTCCCGATGCTCGACAGCGGCGGCGCTGCCGTCATCGACAAGAGCGATTCCGTGTTCTCCTACGCCGCCACGCAGTGCGGACTGCCGCTGGCGGTGGGTATCCTGTTTGTGCTGGGACTGATTTCGTCGACCTACTCGGCGGCGGGGTCGGCGCTTACCGCCCTGACCACATCGTTCACGATAGATATTCTCGACGGCCGCAAGCGCTACGACGAGGCGACCCTGACCCGCATGCGCAAGCGCGTACACGCAGCCATGGCCGTCATAATGTGTCTCTGCATACTGGCTTTCGAGCGTTGGGGCGATGCAAGCGTAATACAGCTCGTCTATACCGTTGCCAGCTACTCTTACGGACCCATACTCGGCATGTTCGGCTTCGGCATACTCTGCCGCCGCAAGGTGCGCGACCGTTGGGTGCCGGCCGTGGCGGTGGCCGCGCCGATCATCTGTTTCGTATTGCAGAGCAACTCCGAGCGGTGGTTCGACGGCTATCGGTTCGGCTACGAGATACTTATCGTCAATGCCGTGCTGACGGCTGCGGGGCTGTGGCTGTTATCGCTTAAAAAATCGAAAATATGATATTGATAGCCGACAGCGGATCGACCAAATGCGACTGGGCTATATGCAGCAGCTGCAACGAGGCGGAGAGCATAGCCTCAGGCGGACTCAACCCGTTCGCCTGCAACGATAAGAAAATATCCGAGATACTCGACAGCGAGCTGATGCCGCATATCGGCGGCGGGGCGAAAGTCGAGGCTGTATATTTCTATGGCGCAGGGTGCATATTCGAGGGCGCCGAGCGCATCGAACAGGCTCTGCGCAGCCGTTTTACGCATGCACGCATCGAAGTGGCCAGCGACATGCTCGGTGCGGCGCGCGCATTGTGCGGCAGCAGCAGCGGCATAGTCTGCATACTCGGCACCGGGTCGAACAGCTGCCTCTACGACGGCCGGCAGATCGTCGCCAATGTCCCGCCGTTGGGATACATACTCGGCGACGAGGGCAGCGGTGCGCATATAGGCCGCCTCGTAGTGTCCGACATACTCAAAGGTTTGACATCGGAGTCTCTGCGCACGGCTCTCTACGCGGAGTGCGCCGCTTCATACGCCGGGATCATCGACCGCGTATATCGCCAACCGCAGGCCAACCGCTATATGGCAGGCTTTGCGGAGTTTGCAGCCCGGCATCTCGACGAGCCTGAAATAGCCGCTTGCGTCGACCGGGCGTTCGATGCCTTCATCGAGCGCAATGTCATGCAGTACGACACGGCCGCCAATAAGGTGGGGTTCGTCGGCTCGATAGCCCATTTCTTCCGCGAACGCATAGTGTGCGCCGTCGAGCGTCACGGACTGCGGGCGGGACGCATCATGCGCTCGCCGATCGAGGCTTTGGTCGAATACCACAACAAGATGCAACATACAACCGTTCAAATGTAAGCCTGCAAGATGGAGAGTTTTACCAAGATCACCGAACAGCCGTCGCCATACGACAATCTCGATCGCATGTCGACGGCTGAGATATTGCACGCCATAAACACCGAAGACCGCAAGGTGGCCGATGCCGTAGCGCACGCCATTCCTGCCATAGAGCATTTAGTGGAGGCGCTGGTCGGGCGCATGCGGCGCGGCGGTCGTCTGTTTTACATAGGAGCCGGCACGAGCGGCCGTCTCGGCGTGCTCGACGCCTCGGAGATACCGCCCACGTTCGGCATGCCGCCGTCGCTCGTCGTTGGCGTCATAGCGGGCGGAGAACGCGCCCTGCGCTCACCTGTCGAGGGGGCGGAGGACGATACGGAGCAGGGGTGGGCTGATCTCTCTGCGCACGGCATCAACCGGCGCGATACGCTCGTAGGCATAGCCGCCTCGGGGACTACGCCGTATGTCGTGGCGGCCGTGCGGCGTGCCCGCGAAAACGGCATATTGACTGCCGGCATCACCAGCAATCCCGGCTCGCCGCTGAGTCAGGCCGCCGAAATAGCGATCGAGATGGTCGTAGGTCCGGAGGTTGTTACGGGCAGCTCGCGCATGAAGTCGGGTACGGGTCAGAAGATGATATGCAACATGATAACCACTTCGACGATGATAGCTCTGGGACGCGTCAGGGGCAGCCGCATGGTCAACATGCAGCTCTCCAACGACAAACTCATCGACCGGGGTACGCGCATGATAGTCGACTATACGGGTTTGACCTACTCCGAGGCGCAGAGGCTGCTGCTGCTGCACGGCTCGGTTAGCGAGGCTTTGAAAAATTACGATGCCGAATAGCGATTTTATGTAAAATTTTCGTATCTTGCGAAGATAATATTAAAAAATTAGGCTTATGCACAAATATTTGATATCAATTCTATGTGCCGCGACAATGATTGCGTGTACGCAGGATCCCGATCCGGCGCAGCAACTCGCACCCGATGCGCCGTCGACGAAGATAATCAATTCTGTGGCCGGTGCGGCTCGCGGAGAGATTATCGTAAAATTCACGACCGAAGCGGCCGAGAGGATAGGCGCCCTTACGACTCGCTCGGGCATCGAGGAGGTTGACGAGATAATGAACAGCATCGGAGCCGAGAGCATCGAGCGCATATTTCCTATGGACGAATCCAATGCCGAGGCGACCATGCGCGCTGGGCTGCACTGCTGGTATCTGTTGTCGTTCGACGAGAGTGCCGATCTGGAACAGGTGGCAGCGCGCCTGTCTGCCATAGCGGAGGTTGTGCGCGTGCAGTATAACGTGCGGGTGAAACGCGCCGAGAACAACAAACCGATATCTGCCGACGGGGTGGCGGCCGCAGAGGCGACACGCGCATCGGCGCCGTTCAACGATCCCGGACTCATAAAGCAGTGGCACTATACCAACGACGGTTCGCTCGGACAGAAGGCCAAGGCCGGAGCCGATGTCAACCTTTTCGAGGCGTGGAAGCTCTCGACGGGCGATCCGCGCATCATAGTGGCTGTTGTCGACGAGGGCGTGATGCACTCGCACGAGGATCTGAACGCCAACATGTGGGTCAACGAGAAAGAGTTGTCAGGCTCGAAAAATACCGATGACGACGGCAACGGTTATAGCGACGATATCTACGGATACAATTTCGTAATGAATACGGGCATCATATCGTGGGCGAGCCCCGAGGATACGGGTCACGGCACGCATGTGGCCGGCACTATCGCCGCAGTCAACGGCAACGACAAGGGCGTATGCGGCATAGCGGGCGGCGACGGCGCCAACAAGGGCGTGCGCATCATGTCGTTGCAGATATTTTCGGGCGAAAAGGGCGCCACCGATTCGAATACGGCCAAAGCTATAAAATATGCGGCCGACAACGGAGCCGTTATACTTCAATGCTCTTGGGGCTACGATGGAGGAGCGATCACGAGCGATGTGTCGTTCGCACGCTCGTGCTCTATCGAGAAAGAGGCTATCGACTACTTCATCGCCAATGCCAAGGCCGAGGGCATAATCGACGGCGGCTTGGCCATATTCGCCGCAGGCAACGAGGCATCGAACGTCCCCGGCTACCCCGGCGCCTACTACAACTACATTTCGGTGGCCGCCATGTCACCGGACTATCGTGCCGCACGTTACACCAACTACGGACCCGGCACCAACATCACCGCTCCGGGCGGCGACAGCGACTACGGCACGGCATACACCATATACTCGACCCAGACCAGCGCTTACGGCAAATACGGCTACATGGAGGGTACATCCATGGCCTGCCCCCATGTGTCGGGCTGCGCCGCATTGGGACTGTCGTATGCGGCACATATCGGCCGCAAGTTCTCGGCCGGGGAGTTCCGCGATCTGCTGCTCACGTCGGTATGCGATATCGATTCGTATCAGAGCGGTACCAAAACCTTCTACGACGCAAATTACCGTCAGCACACGGTCAATCTGGCCGACCTGAAAGGTAAAATGGGATCGGGCTACATCGACGCCTATCGTCTGTTGCGACAGGTCGAAGGCACGCCGTGTATCTATATGCAGGCCGGGGCAGAACAGCAATGCTCGCTTTCGCCATACTTCGGCGATGGGAGCAAATCGCTCACCTACAAGTCTGTCGACATATCTGCGGCCGATATGGATAATCTCGGCATCACCGAAAAGCCCACCGTTTCGGGCGGTATGCTGCACTTCAACTGCTCGAAAACAGGCACGGCGATCATTACCGTAAAGGCGATAGTCGGAGGAGAGAACGAGGGCGGAACATCCATGGGCGGCGTGGAGGTAACACGCAAATTCGCAATCGTGGTACGCAGCCGGGTATCGGATAACGGCGGCTGGCTCTAATGATAATTTAAGAATATTGAAGAGATGAAAAAATATATTTTATTCCCCGTCGTCGCATTGTTGTTCGCATCGTTGTTCACGGCATGCGAAAAAGAGGACAACGACCAATCGGTAGAGATCAAATTCTCGGAAATAGGGGTCACGACCACTTCGAAAACTGCCATAGTATCTATCCGGTCGCCTCGCGTCATAGTAAACGGGGCATCGCAGGCCGTGCGTTCTGTGGGCATAAACTATCGTGCCGAGGGCGGCAGCGAATGGATCAAGGCGCCGGGTATAAACACAGCCGATCC
The DNA here is from genome assembly GCA_964516585.1 of uncultured Alistipes sp. Taxonomy (GTDB): domain Bacteria; phylum Bacteroidota; class Bacteroidia; order Bacteroidales; family Rikenellaceae; genus Alistipes. The sequence continues at coordinate 2,410 of CAZEXJ010000061.1, read as the reverse complement.
GGAACAATATACTATCGCACTCGACGGACTTACGCCGTCGACCCGATATGAATACACGGTGTATGCAGTTACCGACTCAGGCACCAATTTGTCCGATATCAGGTATTTCACCACACAGGACATCACTTTGGAGGCCTCGTTCGGCGATATGCAGCTGTCCGCGTCCGGCGACGGCTTGCGGCTGTCGGTGGCATCGGTCGACATCTTTGTCGACGAGAAAACCGTTAAGTCGGATCGCTGCGGCGCCGAGTACAGAGCCAAAGGCGCTTCGCAGTGGGTGTCGGTGACAAGCACAACGACCGATGCCGCAAAGGGCTTCACGGTCGACATAGCCGCTGCCTCTCTTACATTCGACACCGTGTATGAAGTTCGGGCATGGATAGAGGTCGGCGATACGAGGGTGTATTCGCAACGCATCGTAGAGCGACTCTACGAGAACAGCAAATTTCAGGACATCATGGGCGACTGGCGGCTCGACGAGTGGCATGGTTCGACCGACCTGCAATTTGCCATATATCTGTCTGTCACGGCCGACGGAGAGTTTAAACTGTGGCAGCAGTTGCAGAGCGTCGAGTGGCAGAAATTCAGCGGTACGATAACATTCGAAGACGGTATGGTAACCGGCGTGTACAGCGACGGTCAGACATGGTCGGCATCGTACAGCGTCGAGCGTGACGGCGAAAGAATGATATGGACAAGTACGGCCGATGCAACCGACCGATCGGTCTATGTCCCGGCCGCCATACCCGACTATCTGCGCACGATGAATGTCTCGTCGGCAACCCGCTCGACCGAGAGATTCCTCTGACGCGGAATACATACGATAAAATATCCCCGCCACATGCCGTGGCGGGGATTGTATTATAATATTAAACGCCTATATTTCAAGCTTTGCCGGCAAGATCGGTGTGGGTAAATTCGCCGTCGATATATATGGTGGCCTCCATGCCCGTAAACTTTATGAGAATGTAATTCGGATCGGCGGCTCCCTCCGGGAAGTGATTTGTCATCCAGTCCTGCCACATCTCCCTGCGGATTTTATCGTCATCGATAATTTCGGCCGTACCCCGAAGAGCAACGCTGTCGCCGTAGAAATAGTAGCTTACTCCGGCTTTCGAATTGTGGCTCAGGTCTTTTGCCTTCACCGATGCCGCATCCGATGCCATCCATATCTCATTGCACCCGTTGCCGTGAACCTTCCTAATGGGCACTGGGCGCGGGAAACCATCGCTGTTGATTGTAGCAAGCGTAACTTCGTCGCATTGTTCAAGCAGTGAGGCCGCCTTTTCTGTCAAGCTCCTTTCATCTTTTTGCATCCAACGTTTGAGTGTGGGAAAGAATTGCCGCATTTGCGCCTTTGCCTGTTCCGGCGTCATATTCCAGCCCGCTTGTTCGTTCATCTGATCGGTGTACCGTGCGCAGAACTCAATCATCTGACTCATGTTGAAATTCTGCGTGAACTTTCCGCCCTTATAACAATAGATGCAATAATCTTCGTTCTTGCTGCCGTCGGCATTTGTGCCGAGCAGTTCATTCGATAGCGGCATCGCGCAGCTCTGACAAAATTTCTGATCCATACTTTTCCTCCTTATGCCCCTTCCGAGCGGTTATTAATTCCGTTGGGGCGGTTATTAATCGGTCACTTCGACCCGACTGCAAAATTAACTAATTTTTGACAAAACCATATACGATTGTTGCTGTTATCGCGTTATTTTTCTCATGCGCTCGAAATAACAGACGGCGGGAATACTCATTTCCCACTCTGTCAATCCGAGGAGCGTGCCATGCACGCGACGTGAGAATCTCTGTTGTGCGCGATTATTTCCGCTGTTTTGTGTGGATAGAGACTCCCACGGTTGGGCTGCGCCCTCCCTCGGAGTGACAAGGCAGGGCTTTGTACCTTGTCATTGCGAGCCGAGCGAAGCAAGGCGTGGCAATCTCGTGTGTGAATGAGATTCTCACGTCGGCTGCAAGCGGCCTCCTCAAAATGACAAGCCGCAACGTCACACCTTGTCATCACTCCGAGAGAGAACATATCCATGGAAATAGCAGTCCAAGCATCACCACCAAATGTTTCGTTAAAAGAGGCCTAATACGCAAAAAGCAGGATGAAATTAGGAGCAAGAAATGCCGTTTTGTCGCGGTACTTGCGCCACCGCCGAACTATGGCTTTGCCCGTATTTTATCTGCAAATTTTGACCGATAAATAGATATCTCACGATTTCATGTACTTTTTTGGCCAATAAGCCCAATTTTTTGATCTGTTTTCTTCATCTATTCCCGAAATTTGGGTATATTTGTATAACAAAATAATTTATGGAATTATGGGCGATAACGCACGTGCGAAATATGAAGCTCCGGAGATCGAGGTGCTTTGCGTGCAGGCCGAGTGCATAGGTCTAAGCGACAG
>CAZEXJ010000060.1:0-10259 GCA_964516585.1 uncultured Alistipes sp. | reverse complement strand
CAGCGAGGGGTGGTCATTCGCCGGAGCGCTCGGCGGCGGCTTCAACTATCGGTTCAACCACCGCTGGACGGCATCCGTACAGTGCAAATGGTTAGCACAGACAGCTGTCAATCACCGCAATCCGGTGGCAATATCGGTGGGTATAGAGTATAAATTTTAGACAGCACGGCGTAGGAGTCTTGGCACCTGACAGCGGAAATAATCGTCCCCAAATGAGATTCTCACGTCGCGTTCACAGAACGCTCCTCAGAATGACATTTCCTCCATGTCATTCCGAGCCGAGCGCAGCGAGGCGTGGGAATCTCTACTCTCGACAATGGAAATAATCGTCCCCAAATGAGATTCTCACGTCGCGTTCACAGAACGCTCCTCAGAATGACATTTCCTCCATGTCATTCCGAGCCAAGCGCAGCGAGGCGTGGGAATCTCTACACTCGACAATGGAAATAGTCGTCCCCAACCAGATTATCACGTCGGAATAAAAAAGACGCCTTGGCGGCGCCTTTTACAAAGATTCGAACCAATTAAAAGTGGTATGCCACCGACAGTCCGAAATTCCAGAATCCGGGAGTGAAGAATCCGCTCTTGCCGCCGCCGGCAACTACTCCGACAACGGGTCGATAATCGACATCGATAGAGATCGGGACGTTGTTGAACAGACAGCCGAACGAGCATGAACCCACTGCACCGAGCAGGAAGCCCGCATTGCCGAAGTTATAGACACCGACTGTGGCGCCGACACCGGCATTGAGATGCCATGAGCATGTACGGGGAGTCCAATCCCACTCGCAGCATCGCCAATTATATATACCCGTGACAGATATACCGTCATAATTGGGTACGGCCAACGTAAATTCCAGATAGTTCTCCGAACTGAGGTTATAATCGAACAACAGCTCCACGCTACCGCCGAAGCGAATTCCTGCGGCATACTTTGTATCTTGTGCCTTGGCAGCGGTTGCTACGGCAAAGCACATCACGACAGCAACAATAAACTTTTTCATAATCGTATTTTAATATAGTTTAATACAAAATTATATAATTAGTTACAAATTTAATCTTATCTGCAATACAAATCAACCAAACGGTGCATTATTATAACGAAACAGTGTCATGCAGCATCAGACAATATTCATGCAAAACGGCATCATCGTTTGGTCTTATAAGAGCAACTGTAATTGCCCTTGGCCAGTTTATAGAGTTTGTTCTTTATAAGGTTGCGGCGCAACGGCGAGAGATGATCGGTAAATACCTTTCCCTCGATATGGTCGTATTCATGCTGAATTACACGCGCCGGGCGGCCGTCGAACTCCTCGTCGTGCTCGACGAAATTTTCGTCGAGATAACGCATGCGGATCTTCACCGGACGGCGCACGTTTTCATGCAGTCCCGGCAGGGACAAGCAACCCTCCTCGAACAGGTCGGTCTGCTCGGAATGTTCGTATATAACCGGATTGACGAATACACGACGGTAGTCGGCAAGCGAAGGATCCTCCTCGCCCCACGGTGTGCAGTCGACGATGAACATGCGTATATTCTTGCCTATCTGCGGAGCTGCCAGACCTACCCCCTCGGCCTCGCCCAATGTCAAAAACATATCCTCGACGAGTTTGTCGAAATCGGGATAGTCCCGGTCTATCTCTATCGACTCGCTGCGCAATGTCTGCGAGCCGTAAATCACTATCGGATAAATCATAATTCTATTGTTTACAATCTAACATCGAGTCAGTGCCGGCAGGACATATAATCCTGCAAAATTATCGCGGCCGAAACCTTGTCGACCAAAGCCTTGTCGCGGCGCGCCATCTTGCCCATGCCGCTCTGACGTATGGTTCGCTGCGCGAGCACCGACGTGAACCGTTCATCGTAGCCGACCACGCGTTTGTCGGGATAGGAGTGTCGCAACCGCCCCATGAGAGGTTCGACGTAACGCATCGTATCCGACGGCGAGCCGTCCATCCTGCGCGGATAGCCGACAACGATCGTGTCGACCTGCTCGCGAGAGAAATAATCGGCCAAAAATCGCTCTAACGACCGCGTATCGACCGTTTCCAATGCCGTCGCTATGATCTGCAACGGATCGCTCACCGCGATGCCGGTACGTCGCGTACCGTAGTCTATTGCAAGAATGCGAGCCACGCAGCGACCTGTTAAGCCTTGACCTTAGCGAGCAGCGTGCGCAACGACACCTCGCCGTCGACGAGTGCAGGCAGGGCTTCGATAGCTATACGCTCCTGCTCCATGGTGTCGCGATGACGGACCGTCACGGTGTTGTCCTCCAAAGTCTGATGATCGACCGTAACGCACAGCGGCGTGCCGACAGCATCCTGACGGCGATAGCGCTTGCCGATAGAGTCTTTCTCGTCGTAGGCCACGTTGTAGTCGAATTTGAGCATATCGATTATGCGCTGTGCCACCTCGGGCAGTCCGTCCTTGCGGACAAGCGGCATGACAGCCACCTTCGTAGGCGCCAAAGGCGCCGGAATGCGCAGCACGACGCGCTCCTCGCCGCCGTCGAGCTTCTCCTCGGTATAGGCAGCCGACATGATTTGCAGGAACATGCGATCCACGCCGATCGACGTCTCGACCACATAGGGCACATAGCTCTGTCCCAACTCGGGATCGAAATACTGTATCTTCTTGCCCGAATACTCCTGATGACGACTCAAATCGTAGTCCGTGCGCGAGTGGATGCCCTCCACCTCCTTGAAGCCGAACGGGAAATTGTACTCTATATCGGTTGCGGCATTGGCATAGTGCGCAAGTTTGTCGTGGTCGTGGAAACGGTAATTGTCGTCGCCGAAACCGAGTGCGCGGTGCCATGCCATACGGGTCTCTTTCCACTGCTGCCACCATTGCATCTCCTCGCCGGGGCGCACAAAGAACTGCATCTCCATCTGCTCGAACTCGCGCATGCGGAATATGAACTGACGCGCCACGATCTCGTTGCGGAACGCCTTGCCGATCTGAGCTATACCGAACGGCAGTTTCATGCGGCCGGTCTTCTGCACATTCAGAAAGTTGACGAATATGCCCTGTGCGGTCTCGGGACGCAGATAGATAGTCGATGCGCCGTCGGCCGTAGAACCCATTTGCGTAGAGAACATCAGGTTGAACTGACGCACCTCAGTCCAGTTGCGCGTACCCGATATGGGGCATACTATCTCGCAGTCGATGATTATCTGTCGCAACTCGGCAAGATCGTTGTCGTTGAGCGCCTTGACAAAGCGGGCATGCACGTCGTCGCGTTTGGCGGCCGTCTCCGCCACACGAGGCGACGTCTGACGATACTTCTGCTCGTCGAACGACTCGCCGAAGCGTTTGCGAGCCTTCTCCACCTCCTTTTCGATCTTCTCGTCCTGCTTGGCAAGCCACTCCTCGACAAGTACATCGGCGCGATAGCGCTTCTTCGAGTCGCGGTTGTCGATCAGCGGATCGTTGAATGCTCCGACATGTCCCGAAGCCTCCCACGTGCGCGGATGCATGAAAATGGCGGCATCGAGTCCGACGATGTTTTCATGCAGTCTGACCATCGAATCCCACCAGTAGCGTTTGATGTTGTTTTTCAACTCGACACCGTTCTGACCGTAGTCATACACGGCGCCAAGGCCATCGTAGATCTCGCTCGACGGGAATATGAAGCCGTACTCCTTGCAGTGAGCCACGAGTTTTTTGAAAAGTTCGTCTTGTGTCATCGTTATTTGGATTTATTATTCTCAGTTTTATTCGATCTACAAAGGTAGCATAAAAAATCAAAATCGACAATCATAACGGCGAAATGTCGAATAAAACAGTGGTCGGAGCGACCGCAGGCGGCGGAAGCGGATCACAGAAGCGAGTGCGAGCGGAAACTGTAAGAGTCGTTGTTGCGGGCGATGATGACATGGTCGAGCAGCGTGATGTCGAACAGGCGGCACGCCTCTGCTACGCGCCGCGTCAGCTGCTTGTCCTGCACGCTCGGCTCGGCGGCGCCCGAGGGGTGATTATGCACCAAAATGATTTGCGTGGCGAGCAGTTCGAGAGCACGTTTCACGATCAACCGGTGATCGACCACCGTAGCCTGCACTCCGCCCTGACTCACGCGCATACGCTCTATGACCCGATTCGACGAAGTGAGATACAACGCCCAGCACTCCTCGTAGGGCAACGACTCCATAAGCGGGCGCATCACACGCTCGACATCGTCGCTCGACGAGATGTCGACCACCTCGCGGCTGCGTTCGACAGCGATACGACGGCCTATCTCCGCCGCCGCTTTCAACTGCCGGGCACGACGCAGTCCCATGCCGGAGATCATGCGCAGACGCGATATATCGTGCGCGACAACTCCCGACAGCGTGCCGCCGCACTCGTCGAACAGATCGGCCACCATGCCCTGCACGGCATCATCCTCCTCGCCGAACAACAGGCACAGCAGCTCCTTGTCGGTCATGGCTCCGACTCCGCGCGACAGCATTTTTTCGGTCAGGGTACGCATACAAAAACATAATTCGCAGATGTCCTGCGAATTTACACATTTTTATCCGATAAAATATAAGATTGTACGACTTTTTTACGCCTTTTTCTTCATGCGGTCGAGGCTGTCGAGCAGTTGCGCACTCTGCTCGTCGCTTATGGTCACCGTGCTCTGCGACACGGAGAATGCCGCATTCTGCTCCGCCTCCTTCTTCGACTCGCCGGCGCCGTGACCGATGACTATGCCGTCGACGTAGATCGTCGACAAAAACACAGGGTGACTCGACGAACAGCCCTTCTCGTTATCGGTGTGGAACTCTATGGCAAGGTGGTTCTTCTGGCACCACTCTATAAGCCGGCTCTTGAAGTCGGTCTCCGAGGCAAGTATATCATCAATGCACAGATAACGGCCATAGATGTCGTTTATCAAAAGGCGGTTGACGAAGTCGTAGCCCTGATCGAGATATATGGCGCCCATCATGGCTTCGAAAGCGTCGCCATAGATATGTTTCTGCGTGAAGTTGCCGCCCGAATGCGAGATGAGAAGTGCATCGAGTCCGAGGCTCTTGGCTATGTTGTTGAGCGACTGGCGCGAAACGATCTTCGAGCGCAGCTGCGTCATGAAGCCCTCGTCGCGATCGGGAAACTCGATGAACAGATAGTCCGACGTTATGCTCTCGATGACTGCATCGCCCAAAAACTCCAAGCGCTCGTTATTGATCTGCCGGCCGTCGTCGAGCGTGATCGACGCCGATTTATGCACCAATGCCAATTTATAAAGTTCAATGTTGTGGGGTATAAACCCGAACATGTCGTCAATGGCGGCATAATAGCGTTTGTCACTGCCGAAACGACGACGAATGGGGCGCAGCAGAAAATCGAACATAACAGCGGAGATTGACTATGCGACAGATAATTTGCGGAATATGACGGTGGAGTTATGCCCTCCGAAGCCGAACGTATTGCTCAATGCACACCTCACGTCGCGATGTCGTGCCTTGGCAAGCGTCAGATCGAGACGCGGGTCGATCTGCCCGTCGAGGTGTTCGACATTGATCGTGGGAGGTATTACACCGCGCGTAACGGCCATGATGCACGCCAAAAAGGCTATCATGCGAGGAACGAAGAATGGACTAAACCGAGGGACTTCTTCTCCCTTGGCATAGTCCATACATTCGTTGAAAAATGTCTCGATTCCTCCGACGCCCGAACTCCATATCACGCCGCAACGCCCGCGGTCGACAGTCTCCCCGTCGATACCGGCATCGGCCACAGCCTCGGCGGCCGCGATAAGCGCGTATTGCACGAACGGATCGTATTTGCGAACCTCCTTGCGGTCGAAGTAACGAGTCCAATCGTAATTTTTGATCTCACAGGCGAACCTCACCTTGAAATGGCTCGCATCGAAGTGCGTGATAGGGGCGGCTCCGCTGACTCCCTGTTGCAGATTGGAGAAATACTCTCCGACATCTGTTCCCAAAGGATTGATCGTACCCAAGCCCGTAACGACGACTCTGCGCAAATCCATCTCGAAGATTTAAGTTCCAGCGGCGTGTGAGATTATCGTTGATTACGACGATTATTTCTTGTGCTCCTCGATATAGTTGATAGCATCGCCTACGGTAGCGATCTTCTCTGCATCCTCATCGGGGATCTGAATATCGAAAGCCTTCTCAAATTCCATGATCAACTCAACCGTGTCGAGCGAATCTGCACCAAGATGTGCCGTGAAACTTGCTTCGGGTACAACCTCAGACTCTTTAACACCCAATTTGTCTACGATGATCTCGACAACTTTTGACTGAATTTCTGACATAATTAATAAGTTTTAGTTAAACATTATATAAACACTTCCTGTATATTTCTTATTTTATTCATGAGTCGGCACAAAAATAACACTTTTTTTATTATCTTTGACAATATAACGCAATTTTTTTATTGACGCACATGTCACAGAATAGGTAAACAGTTTAAAAACCAGAACATTATGAACTTATTATTAATTTCCAATTCTACCAATGCCGGAGAGGAGTACCTCAAATATCCCATAGCGGAAATAGGACGCTTCCTCGCGGGTGTCAAGGAGATTGTATTCATACCCTATGCAGCCGTAACATTCTCTTATGCAGAGTACGAGCGCAAGGTGCAGGCACGTTTCGACGAAATAGGCATACGGGTGCGCTCGGTTCACCGCTCGCCCAATCCCCGGAAGATGATACGCCATGCCGAAGCGATATGCGTCGGCGGAGGCAACACGTTCGCGTTGGCCAAGAAGATGCAGCAGCAGCGGCTTATGGGCGCCATTCTCTGCCGTATAAAGGCCGGGATACCATACGTCGGCTGGTCGGCCGGCAGCAATGTGGCCTGTCCGACGATATGCACCACCAACGATATGCCTATCGTCCAGCCGCAGTCGTTCGCGGCCATAGGCGCGGTAAAGTTCCAGATCAATCCCCACTATCTCGATGCCAATCCCGCGGGTCATGCCGGTGAAACGCGCGAGCAGCGCATAGCCGAATACATAGAGGCCAATCCGCGCCGCTACGTGGTGGGTCTGCGCGAAGGGTGCATGCTGCATTGCCACGACGGCAGAATGGATCTGATCGGCAGCCGCCCGATGCGCATATTCAAAAGTGGCATCGAGCCATACGAGGTAAATGCGGGCGACGACCTTGGATTCCTTTTCAACAAATAGCATCCGCGGCAAATGAGCGGCAGCGGCACACTGATAGGTTCGGCGGGCGAAGATGCGGCGGTCGACTGGTTGCGCACGGAGGGGTTCTACATCTGCGAGCGCAATTGGCGTGCCGGCCGTTACGAGATCGACATCATCGCGCAGAGGTGGAACGAAGTGCACTTCGTCGAGGTGAAGACGCGTCGCAGCGAGGGCTGGATCGCACCCGAGCAGGCTGTCGATGCGGCCAAACTGCGTTCGCTGCGCCGCGCCGCAGCAGCCTACCTGTCACGCCGCCGCATGTCGCGCTACGAGATAAGATTCGATCTTATAGCCGTGGAGAATCGCGCCGACGGACAACGTACACTGAGGTATCTGCCCGATATAATGTAAGCCGCTGCCGCCGCCGACTGCGGTCGGCAGCGGCAGGTATTTGGCCGTTAGCAGTTTTTTGTATATCTTTGCGCCGTTTTAATCAAGATAGCCATGTGGTTATACAATATAGGCATAGCCTTATATGATTTTGCGATAGGCATAGCCGCGCATCGCAACACGAAAGCCCGACAATGGAAAGAGGGGAGGCGAGGCATATTCGACAAAATGCAAAAAGTCATCTCCGCCGCCGATCGTGTGGTGTGGGTGCATTCGGCTTCGCTCGGTGAGTTCGAGCAGGGACGTCCTATAATCGAAAAGATCAAGGAGCGGTACCCCGACTACAAGATCCTGCTGACATTCTTCTCGCCGTCGGGATACGAGATTCGCAAGAACTATCCCAAAGCCGACTACATCTTCTATCTGCCGGCCGACAAACCGGCCAATGTGCGCCGATTTCTCGACATAGCACACCCCGCAGCCGTCATATTCATCAAATACGAATTTTGGCTCAACTATTTAGGCGAACTTCGCAGGCGGCATATACCTACATATATAGTATCGGCCATATTCCGCCGCCGATCGATTTTCTTCCGCTTCTACGGAGGAGCATGGCGCAAGGCGCTCAGGACATTCTCCACGCTGTTCGTGCAAAACGAGGAGTCGAAACGGCTGCTCGCCTCGATCGGAATCGACAATGTCGTGGTGGCGGGCGACACGCGTTTCGACCGTGTGGCCGACATAGCCCGCGCCGCGAAACGCATCCCGATTATCGAGTCGTTCAAGGGCGACTCGCGCCTGTTCGTGGCCGGCTCCACATGGGGACCCGACGAGGATATTTTGCAGGAGCTAATCAACGACAATCAGCATATACGCTTCGTCGTAGCGCCGCACGAGATGGACGAGCAGCGCATACGACACATCATCGACAACACACGCGGCGGAGCGGTGCGCTACACGCAATGCAACGACACCACCGACTTCACCGACGTGCATGTGCTCGTGCTCGACACAGTCGGCATACTGTCGTCGGTCTACGGCTACGCCTCTTGGGCTTATATAGGCGGAGGATTCGGTGCGGGCATACACAACACGCTCGAAGCCGCGACCTTCGGGCTGCCAATGGCATTCGGCACCAACTACGGCAAATTCAAGGAGGCACGCGACATGATAGCTCTCGGCGCCGCTCGCAGCATATCGTCGGCCGCCGAGTTGAAAGAGTGGTTCTCCCCGCTGCGCGACGACGAAGTCACACGCCTGCGCATCAGCCGCTTGGCCGCCGACTACACGCAAAGCAACTGCGGAGCTACCGACATGATCGTCGAAGCGGTCTTCAAAAAGCAATAGCGGCTGCGGCCGCTCTCGACCGGCATTGCAAAAGAGTGTGGCAACAGTACTCACAGGTATTGTTGCCACACTCTTTATCACACCGTATCGGGCTGTATGCCCATATCGGGTTCACTACCCCGCTATTACCCTATTCCATGACAGGACGGATGCTCCGCCCCTCACAGCGGTCGACAATCGATATGGATTTTTCCCCCTTGTTGAAACGAAAGCAATAGGCATTTTTCATCTCGTCATCGTCGTAGGGCGTAGAGCACCAATAATATCCGGCCTCTACATCTTCCAATGTATACCGGTCGAAAAAGTAACCTGCGGCCGGCAAGAAAATGGAATTACCGTTCGGCCCCGTAATTTTGCAACCTTTGCGCTTGATCATATACGTCCATTCACACCGAATGAACAGTTCATCTATCTCCGCCAGCGTCGGCAGTCGCCACTTACCGCTCCAATTGACACGCGCAGCATCGTAACGGCAATCGCCCGATATGTCCTCGAAATAAACCTCACTCGATTTGCTGTTCGACATATTGTATGTCGGCTTGAAATAGATCTCTGCCCATGCGAAATAATCGCCATACTCCTCAGGCGAAGTCGCACCTACATTGCATGTCGCCCACTTCACACTCAAACCCAAGTCGACATAATCGTGCCCGTTGCTTCGGCCGATGCCGGGCTGATAGGCATTCGACATGCAATCGTCGGTCAACGGTTGTACTGCTTCGGATTGCGTATGCGGATCGGCCGTTGCCGGCATAAATGCCACCATACATACGATTGCACACAATGCAGCCAACAAGCCGCCAAAAACTCCCCGCCTGCCCGACGCCGTTTTCTTTTTCATAGCTAACAATTTAGGTTACTTCGCCTTATAATATTTCATAACTATTCCGATAACAAAGATATGCAAATTTCCGGTATCGCATTTACCTATATGACGATTTTTTGCAGCCGGATGTTTCACGTGTGACAACGCCGCAAGAGATTGCCACGCCCCGGTTGGAGACGATTATCGTTGTTGCATTGTCGGGCGCAGAGATTCTCACGTCGGCCGCAAGCGGCCTCCTCAGAATGACACTTCCTCCCAGTCATTCCGAGCCGAGTGCAGCGAGGCGTGGGAATCTCATTCAACATAAAACAGAGGGAATAATCGTCCCCAACCAGATTCTCACGTCGCGCTGCGCGCTCCTCAGAATGACAGGGCAAACGTCGACCACTAAGCGACGGCTTGCGCCGTTTTATAATTCTGACCCTCCCCTAAATCCCCTCCGAGGGAGGCCACTGAAAAATTCAAATTCAACAATAATTAACCACGTGAGATTTTCATATTTACAACTGCTCTCGTATAAGGAGTACGGATAACGCAATATGGAAAATCACAATTTGAGGACTTTTTCAGTGCCCTCTTTGATAA
>CAZEXJ010000059.1:0-10864 GCA_964516585.1 uncultured Alistipes sp. | reverse complement strand
ATTCTGAGGAGCGTTTGAAAAACGCGACGTGAGAATCTGGTTGAGGACGATAATTTCCGCTGTCGAGTGCCGAGACTCCCACGTCGCGTGCAAGCACGCTCCTCGGAGTGACATTGCGGGGCGCGTGCTATTCGTAATTTGGCTTCGCCGAACATACTCTCGTTCGGTAATGCGCAAATAAATTTGGCATTACACTCACTTATTCGTATATTTGCCCAAAATATAGAGAAATGGCAGATAATTCGATATTGACACGACTCGACGGTTTGCGGCTAAAATACGAGGAGATAGGACAGAAACTGACCGATCCCGAAGTGATAGCCGACGTCAAGCAGTTCGTACAGTTCAACAAGGAGTACAAGGAGTTGGAGCCGATTGTCATCACCTCGGAGCAATATCGCACGGCGCTGGCCAATCTGGCCGAGGCCAAGGATGTATTGGCCAACGAGAAGGATGAGGAGTTCCGCGAGATAGCGCGCGAGGAGGTCGCAGAGTTGGAACCGCGCATCGCAGAGATGGAGGAGCACATCAAACTGCTGCTCATACCCAAGGATCCGCAGGACGAGAAGAACGCCATAGTAGAGATCCGGGGCGGCACGGGCGGCGACGAGGCGGCCATATTCGCCGGCGACCTGCTGCGCATGTACACCAAATATATCGAGACCAAGGGTTGGCGTTACGAGATCACATCATACTCCGAGGGCGCCGCAGGCGGCTACAAGGAGGTGGTGATGAAGGTGACGGGGCAGAGCGTCTACGGCACGTTGAAATACGAGTCGGGCGTACACCGCGTGCAGCGTGTGCCGCAGACAGAGACGCAGGGTCGCGTACACACCTCGGCAGCGTCGGTGGCCGTATTGCCCGAGGCCGAGGAGTTCGACATAGACCTTTCGTGGAACGATATTCGCAAGGATATATTCTGTGCATCGGGTCCGGGCGGGCAGTCGGTCAACACCACCTACTCGGCCGTGCGTCTGACACACATCCCTACGGGTATCGTGGTGCAGTGTCAGGATCAGAAGTCGCAGTTGAAGAATACCGACAAAGCCTTCGAGGAGTTGCGCACGCGAATATTCAACCTCGAATACTCGAAGTATCTCGACGAGATAGCCTCGAAGCGCAAGACTATGGTGTCGACGGGCGACCGCTCGGCGAAGATACGCACCTACAACTATCCGCAGGGGCGCATCACCGACCACCGCATCAACTACACGATCTACAACCTGTCGGCTTTCATGGACGGCGACATTCAGGACTGCATCGATCATCTGATCGTGGCCGAGAACGCCGAACGATTGAAAGAGAGCGAGCTGTAAACGGCTCTGCATACAGCGCGACGACCGAGCCGGCGACTCACGGCTCGGTCGTCGGCGTATAGATCCGGCGTATAAACCCGCGGCCGAAGACAATACCGCACGCCCGTCAGGCGTTCATATTCATAAAAACCGAAACGACACGCATGTACGACACACTTCGATACCTCATATCATCGGCCGCGGCCATTGCCGCCATGAACGCAGCTGCGGCACAGTCGCCCCTTTATGTGGTGGGCGGTGAGACGATGTCGAGCATCGACCATATTCCGCAAAGCAACATCGAGAGCATCGAGACCCTGCCCGCCGATGAAGAGACTATCGCCCTCTACGGGCAGCAGGCGAGCGGCGGCGTGATCGTCGTCACGCTGCGCTACGACACGGCGGCACGGTTCGAAGCCGAGGGTGTCACCTCTCTTGCCGACTACGTAACCGCCCATGTCGAGTGGGACGACCGCATGCCCGCGGCCAAAGTGTCGCTGCGATACACGGTGGGCATCGACGGCGGCATAGTCGTCGGCGAGATACTGCAATCGACCGACAAACGTCTGCTGCGCCGCATAATGCGTGCACTCGAAACCGCGCCTGAGTGGCAGCCCGCAACACGCGACGGCAGCCCCGTCGAGAGCGAACACCTGCTCAACATCACCCTGCCCAAAGGCCGGCGTCTCGCCCCCGAGCGCGGAATAATACTCTTGTAAACACACGCTTTCGCGCCATGACCACATCGCCCGAACACCACATAACGCTCTGCGACCTGCAACGAATGGTTCGCTCTGCCCTCGAGGAGCGGTTCCCGCTGCCCGTATGGATCAGCGCCGAGATATCAGAACTGAAAGTCAACCGCTCGGGGCACTGCTACCTCAATTTGGTGGAGAAGGGCGCGACCGACGGTCTGCCGCGCGCCGAGGCACGCGCCGTCATCTGGCGCAGTTCGTTTTCAAAAATCGCCGCATACTTCTCGTCGCAGACCGCCAGCGAATTGGCCGCCGGCATGTGCATACTGGCCAAAGTGTTGGTGTCGTATCACGAAGTATACGGCTTCTCGCTGCAAATAATCGACATCGACCCCGCCTACACCGTGGGCGAGGTGGAGCGCCGCCGCCGCCAAACAATAATGCAGTTGCAGGCCGACGGCGTGTGGGACATGAACCGCGAGCTGCCGCTGCCGCGACTCGCACGGCGCATAGCCGTCATATCGAGTGCCGGCGCAGCCGGCTACCGCGACTTCATGCGCGAGATCGGCAGCTCGGACTATGCCATAACTGCGCAGCTGTTCGACGCCTGCATGCAGGGCGCGGCGGCCGAAGACTCTGTCGTATCGGCTATGGAAAGGGTTGCAGCCGTGCAGGAGCAATTCGACATCGTGGCGATAATTCGCGGCGGCGGTTCGACAAGCGATCTGGCGGCATTCGACTCCTACCGCATAGCCGCACACGTGGCGCAATTCCCCCTGCCCGTCGTTACGGGTATCGGGCACGACAAGGATACGAGTGTGGCGGATATGGTCGCTCACACGATGCTCAAAACACCCACCGCCGTGGCGGCATGGATCGTCGAGCGCATGGCTGCGGAGGAGGCTCTGATCGACGCGGCCGCCGATATGCTGCGCCGCTGCGTCGTCGAGTCGCTGCATCATGAACAGATGCAGATGCAACGCCGCTCGGCCGAGTTGCACCGCTCGGTGGTAACGATGACCGTGGGTGCATCGGCACGCATCGACTCTCAGGCCGAACGCCTCAAATACAATATACAGCATCTGATCATGGTCGAAAACAGTAGATTGCAGTCGGCCTCCGAGATTGTCGGCAGCCGTTCGGTGGATAACATCCTGCGGCTCGGATTCTCGGTGGTGCGCATCGCAGGTGCGGCCGTGACCTCGGTCGACGCGGTCGGCTGCGGTTCACGCATAGACATAGAGTTGTCGGACGGTCATTTGCAGGCCGAAGTCACCGGCCGAGACCGCCGCGGCGATCGATCATGACGGGCTGAGGCAGAGGCTCGCGACCGGGCGGCAGAAGGGCTGCCGACGGCGCTGCTATCGACGGCGAGCGATGCTCCATGTCGAAAGCCACGAACTCCTCGTAGTCGAACTGCCACGACGCACCGTAGGCCAATCTGTTGATACGGCGATAGGCCGACTCGCGGCTTATGGGGTTGAATCCCCCTTCGGTGTAGAGCATCAGGCTCTGCCACGACGAACGCCACACACCCTCGCCATAATAGGCGCCTCCCTCGAAGTAACCCACATCGCTGCCCGCATACCGCGGATCGATCGTATAGCGATACCACGGCGAGGTGACTACATCGCCCGAAATATCGATATTTCGGTAATAGCCGTAAGGCTGTATCCAAGCGTAATATGCCCGAGTCTCTTCTTCCAACGCCTCGCCGACGGTGAAATACTCGTCGGCTAACTTGGCGAATCCGTGACCGGCCGCCTCGTGGATGATCGTATATCGCAGATCGGCGGGATCGATATAACAGCTGTACGTCAGGGAGAAGCCGCGGCCGTAGTCGCCGTCGAGCAGCGTCTGACCGTCCTCCAACGAGTATGGACCCCACATGTAGCAAGTGCCCGCCCAACGTATCTGGTTGACCACCACCAATATGACCAATTCGTTCAAACGCTCGTAGTTGTCCGTAAGATCGTCGACACCCCACGCATAGCCGAAGCAGGCGTTATAATCGCCATCGACAACGGTGCCCTCGCCGAATGTCACCTTCAACGCGGTATTGCCGCCCTCGTGTATGCCCTCCGACTCCGACACCACAGTGACGGCATAGACGTTGAACAGATGACGCAGCGACCGATACGGCTCCTCCGAGAAGAAGGCATCGACCGCCTCGCGCATCTTGCGCATATAGGCGCCATTGGCCACAAGCCTGTCGGAGAAGGCGTCTCCCATGACCACGATATCTATGCCGCGCCCCTCTGTGGCGCGTTGCAGCACCGTCACCCGACCGTCGGCCGAGTAGTCTGTCGACTTGTACGAGGCATCGAAGGTCGAAGGGGGCAGCGTGCGTTCGATGTCGACCCTCCACACATTGCCTGTCGTCTGTTCGCGGCCGTCGACCCACACGCGGCTATGGACGGTCGGCTGCCGGTCGCTCCACGTGATGTAGCAGTCGAACACGACCTCGGTTCGGGCGCCGTCGCCCCACTCCACCGTAAAGCTCTGGCCATGGTAGTCTTTCTCGGGCGAAAACTCGCCGAAGCTCAACGCATTGTACTGCACGCCATCTTTGTCGGCCACGGTGCGGCGCAGAGCTATCGGCAGCGGCATGTTTTGGGATTTGTGCACCCGGTCGGCATCGGAGAGCGCATATCGCTTGCCGTCATAGACTACCGCCACGTCGGCAAGCCACAAGCCCGACGGGTTGTTCTCGTCGAGCAGATCCGCTCCGGTCGCAGGATCGACCATGGTGAAAGTGACCTCATAGTTTAAGAAATCCCATATTGCGAACTCCTCCTCCACCTTTTCGCCGCAGCCAGCCGACAGGGCTGCCAACATCAACAAACACAGTAAACGTCTCATATATCGGTGTATTTAATACAAATATACAAAATCTTTGGGATAATCGCATCAAATCAGCTATCTTTGTTCGATCGAATAGCATAATTATGGCAAAGAGAGTGCAGATGACATACGACGAGGCCGCCGGGCAGATAGAGTCGATACTCGCCCGCCTGCGCGACGAGCAGATGTCGGTCGACGAGTTGGCGGCCGAAGTCGAACGTGCAACAGCGTTGATCGCCTTTTGTCGCGAGCGGCTCCGCAAAACCGAGGAGCAGGTCGACAAAATCATCGACACGATGCAGGAGTAGAGTGCGGCATACCCGCCCGCAGCCCTCGGCAAAGAGTACTCTGTCGACAGAGTGGCACCACACCACAGACGGCATACTATGAAAAAACTTGTTCGCTGGATATTGAATCACATACCGCGCAGCCTGTTGCAGCGCACGGCCTCGTGGAGCGTACCGCTTGTGGGACTGCTCTACATAGGGCGCGGGCGCGAATGCCCCGTGTGCGGCGTCAGGCGTCGGCGCTTCCTGCCATACGGTTATGTCGCCTCGCGCGAAGATGCCCTGTGTCCGCGATGTTTAGCCCTCGAACGCCACCGCCTGCTGTGGCTGTGGATAGAGCGCGAAACCGACCTTGCCGGCGCACGCCCGCATCTGTTGCACATTGCCCCCGAGGTGTCGCTCATGCGCCGCTTCAAGCGCATATACGCAGGCACTGACGACTACCTCACGGCCGACCTGTGTTCGCCGTTAGCCGCGATGCACTTCGACGTGCAGCATATCCCGCTGGCCGACGAGTCGGTCGACGCGGTGATATGCAACCACCTGCTGGAACATGTCGACGACGACCGGCGCGCCATGCGCGAGCTGCACCGCATCATGCGCCGCGGAGGCTGGGGCGTCGTGCTGTCGCCTGTCGACGAGTCGCGCGAGAAGACATTCGAAGACCCGAGCGTCACCGACGAGGCAGAACGCACGCGCCTTTTCGGCCAGTACGACCACCGGCGCGTCTACGGTCGCGACTATGCCGACCGCCTGCGCGAAGCGGGCTTCGAAGTGGAGATCGAGCATTATGCCCGTCGATTCTCCGACGACGAACGCCGCCGCTATGCACTGCGCGACGAACCGTTATACATCGTCCGGCGCAGATAGACGGCCGGCAAGCGACGCATTCTGACAGTCAAATACAATTTTACGACGACATACGACGTTATATCATATCGAAGTGAGGGAGACAATAAGAGGACAGTTATGGAGAGATACAAGGAGTTCGGAGAGCTTATAGCCTCGCAATTTTCAACCGAAACACAACAGATGGTGGATCACGCGCTCGCCTTCGCCGAGGAGAGCATGCGGCAGTACCGGCGTTACGACGGCACGCCGATGCTGGATCACGACGTGGCCGTGGCGCGCATCGTGGTCGAGGAGATCGGATTGGGTCGCAATTCGGCCATAGCCTCGATCCTGCACGACGTGATGCGCATCACCAACCGGGAACATCCCGAGCAGGTGAGCGAGTTGTCGTCGACAATACGCCGCCACTACGGCGACGAGGTGCTCGGCATCATCGTGGGACTCTGCAAGATATCCGACATAAAACTCAAAGTGTCGAAGGAGCAGGCTCCCGATTTCCGCGACATGATAGTCTCCTACTCCGAAGACCCGCGCGTCATACTGATAAAGTTGGCCGACCGCCTCGACGTGATGCGCTCGCTCGGCATGTTCCCTCAGCAGAAGCGGCGCAAAAAGAGCTGGGAGAGTCTCAACCTCTATGCGCAGATAGCCCACAAATTGGGACTCTACAACATAAAGAGCGAGTTGGAGGACCTCTCGCTCAAATACCTCGAAACAGAGGCATACAACCACATCGTCCATAAGTTGGAGGAGACCGAGAGCGAACGCCGCACGTTTATCTCCAAGTTCATCGCGCCCGTATTGGAACGGCTCGATGCCGACGGCATAAAATACCACGTCAAAAGCCGCACCAAGTCGGTATTCTCCATATTTCAGAAGATGCGCAAGCAGAATGTGCCGTTCGAGGGCGTATACGACATCTTCGCCCTGCGCATAATCATCGACTGCGAACCCGAACGCGAAAAGGCGCTCTGCTGGACGGTCTACTCGCACATAGGCAGCATCTACACACCCAACCCCGAGCGCATGCGCGACTGGATCACCATACCCAAATCCAACGGCTACGAATCGCTTCACACCACCGTCAGCGACGGCCTTGGACACTGGGTGGAGATACAGATACGCACCGAACGCATGGACGAGGTGGCCGAGCGGGGCATTGCCGCCCACTGGCGTTACAAGGGGGTGAAGCAGGGCGGCATCAGTGCCGATCAGTGGTTAGGACGCCTGCGCGAGCTGTTGGAGGACACGACGCACTCGTTGGCAAAACGCTTCGACGCCCGACCCTCGTCGGGAGAGATATTCGTATTCACGCCCAACGGCGACATACGCAAACTGCCCGAGGGAGCCACAGTGCTCGACTTCGCATTCGACATACACACGTCGTTGGGCGCGATATGCGTCGGCGGCAAGGTCAACAACCGCGCCGTCCCGATCAAGGAGCTGCTGCACAACGGCGACATCTGCGAGGTGCTCACGCGCAAAGACCAGACCCCGAAGGCCGACTGGCTCAACATATGCGTCACGGCGAAGGCCAAATCGAAGATACGCGCCTATCTGCGCGAGGAGCAGATGAAACATGCCCGCATGGGACGCGAGGAGCTTGAACGCAAGATCAAAAACTGGAAACTGTCGACCACCATCGACGAGGCCGTCGCCTATCTCTGCAAATACTTCAAGATACGCCGCGGCACCGAGATCTACATGATGATAGCCACGCAGAAGATCGAAATATCGCAGATCAAGGATATACTCTCACGCTGGCTCTCGGGCGAGGCCGACGACGAGCGTCGTGCCGCAGCCGCCGAGGCCGAGGAGCGCAGAGTGCAGAATGCCGCGGCCTCGCGCGAACCCGTCCGCTCCACCGACGCCCTTGTCATCGACGACAGTATCAACAATATAGAATATAAACTTGCACGCTGCTGCAACCCCATAAAGGGCGACGATATTTTCGGATTCGTAACCGTCAACTCCGGCATTACGATACACCGCGCCGACTGCCCCAATGCCGTGCGGCTCAAAAACCGCTACCCCTATCGCGTCATGGCGGCACGCTGGCGCGACGAGGCCTCGGGCGCGTTCCGGGTCACTGTCGCCGTCACCGCGCAGGACATGCCCGGCATAGCCAACACCATAACCGAAGTGGTCAGCCGCGAACTGAAACTCAACATACGCACCATATCGATGAACTCGCGCAGCGACGGCACCGCCACCGGCACAATCACCGTGGAGGTGCCGAGCACCGGCATCGTCGACATGCTGCTCTACGCCATACTGCGCATCAAGGGCGTCAAACACGCCTACCGCGTCAACTAAACAACGCCGCAGAACACACTTACGGCTATTTCAGAAATATCGGCATTGCCCGGCCACTCCCGAAGGGCGGGTTGTTGCCGCTTCGCTCCGGGTGGGGCGTGGAACGGTTGGCGGGTATCCCGCATATCGCCGTGCACTCCCACCATGTCATTGCGAGCCGAGCGAAGCGAGGCGTGGCAATCTCATCCCCGACTTGTCACTCCGAACGAAACGCAGTGGGGTGAAGAATGACACCTTCGCCATGTCACTCCGAGGAGCAACGCAGTTGCGACGTGGGAGTCTCAGCGTACCGACAGGGAGGACGCAACCGTCAGTCACGGCCAAACTGCCGGGCTGCCCGATAATTTGCAGATGCTGTAATAATTCTACCAGTAGATGATGACTTTCACACCGTCTGAAAATGCACCACGGCGTGAAGGTCATCATCATCGACTACCTCCGATATGGCTGTATGTGTTTTTAATTTGCCTACTCTGTGATGTCGTCGGCTACTCATTTACCAATTGTCGTTTTCGTTGTAATACCTAAGTACTCTTTCGTCAACCCAGTCTTCATCAGGAACTGTCCTCTGAATCCAACAATGCAGAACGCCCTGTTTGATAGTGAGTCTGTATACGCATCGCACTCCCCAGTAATTATGCGGAACAACACAATGAATCGTCTCTCCGTCGAAATACACATTCTCTCCCAGATCGTAAAAAACGAATTCAGACTGGCCGTTATAAGCTTCATTTACTTGTTTGAATCGGACATTAATGCCATCTTCCGTATTTTCAATTCTGATATAGTAATTTTTCGGACCAACAAATTCGTTAAAAGCCGATTCAAGATGTTCCCATGTCCCCTCGAACTTTGAGATATCGGTTTGAGCGAATGCCGATGATGTTGCCAACATTAATAAAATGGCGAAAAGCAGTTTTTTCATAATTATATTTGTTTGTTTTACCAATTGTCATTAAAGAGATCAAGTTCATCACCAACATTTACGTTTCCCTCCTCTTTGTATCTCATATTCGGATCATACTCTACATAATGATAGTATAAAAATGAGTAATGGAGAACTCCGTTTCTGAGTTCCAATGTGTAGTAATAGGTAATGTCTCTGTACGAGTCTATGTAACCATCTACTCGAAAAGGCCATTTGCTTCTAAATGATTGCATCCATATTTTGTTGTCTTCCATTTTGGTGACGGTGTATGCATCATGATAGGATACCCAGCTTGGGTCATTTACCTCAATCGTTTTCCCTCTTACATGATAGCCGTTCTGATCTTTTGTGATTCTGAATACTTTTTTGTATCGAGTTTCTACAAGTTCCCCATCTTGGCCTATTGGCGAGTCTGCGTCAAACTCCAAATAACTTTCAGAAGTCCAGTCACCTACCCAAGGATCATGCTCTTGTGTATAATCCTGTTGAGAGAAGGCACTCATTGCAGCGAGTGCGAAGATTACGGAGAGTAACAGTTTTTTCATAATTATGTTTGTTTTATTAATCCTAATGAAAAAATAAGTAAATCAGATTCTCACGTCGCGGTTTTCAACCGCTCCTCAGAATGACATGGCAGAGTAGGAGTAGCGGCCAAAGCGCCTAAACTAAGGAATAACAACCACGCGGAAGCCGCAATCGCCGCTGCGGCTGCCGGGGCCATCGTAGTCCCGACTCGAAACGCGGCAGTACTGCGCATCGTAGTACCAACTGCCGCCGCGGAGAACGCGGCGGTCGCCAGACGAAGGTCCCGTAGGATTGTTTGTGTCGTTCACGTTATAGTTGGCACCATACCAATCCGAACACCACTCATACACATTGCCGGTCATATCATAAAGGCCGAGGCTGTTTTCCCGCTTGTTCTTAACCGGATGCGTGCTGCCGCTGTTGGCAGAGTACCATGCAACAGCGTCAATCGACCAGCTGCCGCTGTATTTGGTTCCGTCGGCATTCTTCCCGCCGCGGGCTGCATACTCCCACTGTGCCTCGGTAGGCAGGCAGTAGGTGCGACCCGTAATTCGGCTCAACTCCGAGCAAAAGGCCTGCGCCTCCCACCAGCTTACATAATACATCGGATAGTCGGGGCCTGTGTCATAGTTTGCCGAGACACGAGCCTTGCTCGTCTGTTGATGAATGGAGGTGCCCATGACCTTCTCCCACTGTGCCTGCGTAATCTCACACTCCCCGATATAGTAGGAATTGAGTTTGACGCGGCGAATGACCTGCTCGTCGTTTTCTGCATCCGAACCTTGTTCCGAGGTGCCGCCCATAAGGAAGTCGCCGCCTTCGACCCACACCATCTTCATATTCAGTCCGGCCGCCGTCTCAACAAAATCTTGCCCGACAGGCGTGCCGGTTACAGGTTGCTGCGCCTCGGCGATCTGCTCGGCCGGACAGTCGGACGACATACTTACATCGGCCTTGGCCGGAACCGACATCGTTATACATGCGATTGCACAGAGTGCGGCGAGCAGGCCGCCGGCAATGATCTTTCCTCTGCCTGATACAGTCTCTTTTTTCATGGTTCTGCGGTTTAGGTTATTTTGTTTCATAACAATATGGCAAATATATTTAACGCGTTGGTTGAAC
>CAZEXJ010000058.1:0-6689 GCA_964516585.1 uncultured Alistipes sp. | reverse complement strand
ATGGCGGAAATGTCATTCTGAGGAGCGTTCTGTGAACGCGACGTGAGAATCTCATTTGGGGACGATTATTCCCATTGTCGAGTGTAGAGATTCCCACGCCTCGCTGCGCTCGGCTCGGAATGACATGGCGGAAATGTCATTCTGAGGAGCGTTCTGTGAACGCGACGTGAGAATCTCATTTGGGGACGATTATTTCCATTGTCGAGTGTAGAGATTCCCACGCCTCGCTGCGCTCGGCTCGGAATGACATGACGGAAATGTCATCCCGGGGAGGCCGCCTGTGGCCGACGTTTGTTGTTATATAAGGCATGCCGCTGCTATGTGGTCGACATAATTTGTATGCTTGCCTAATTTTTTGTATTTTTGTCGGGATAAAATGTATAGATATGGGCTTTTTCGATCTTTTTAAGAAAAAACAAGATACGTCTGTCGCTTCGCCGCAGCCGCAACAGTCGGCCGAAACCGAGAAACGGGAGTTGGAGGCCGGTTTGGAGAAGACTAAGAGCGGTTTCTTCTCGAAGCTTACGCGGGCCATAGCCGGCCGTTCGACAGTCGATGCAGATGTGTTGGACGAGTTGGAGGAGGTGTTGATAACCTCGGACGTCGGTGTGGAGACCACGGTGAAGATCATCGGGCGCATCGAGGCGCGCATCGCTCGCGACAAGTATATGAATACCTCGGAGCTGCACTCAATTTTGCGCGACGAGATAGCTTCGCTTATGGAGGAGTCGCACTCGTCGGAGCGCAATTTCGGCATCGAGGTCAAGCCGGGCATGCCCTACGTGATGATGGTGGTGGGTGTCAACGGTGCGGGCAAGACTACGACGATAGGCAAGCTGGCTGCCCAGTTAGTGCGTGCCGGCAACAAGGTCGTCATAGGCGCCGCCGATACTTTCCGTGCCGCCGCTATCGATCAGTTGGGCGTGTGGGCGGAGCGTGCAGGAGCCACGATGGTGCGTCAGCAAATGGGTTCCGACCCTGCGTCGGTGGCCTACGACACTCTGCGCTCGGCCGTTGCCACCGGTGCCGATGTGGTGTTGATCGATACGGCCGGACGACTCCACAACAAGGTGGGACTGATGAACGAGCTTACGAAGATACGCAATGTCATGGTCAAGGTCATACCCGACGCTCCGCACGAGGTGATGCTCGTGTTGGACGGCTCGACGGGGCAGAATGCCTTCGAGCAGGCCAAGCAGTTTACGCAGGCCACGCAGGTGACTTCGCTCACCATAACCAAGCTCGACGGTACGGCCAAGGGGGGTGTGGTCATCGGTATCAGCGACCGTTTTCATATCCCTGTGCGGTATATCGGCATCGGCGAGGGTATCGACCAGTTGAAGATGTTCGATCGCAAGGAGTTCGTAAGAGCTTTGTTCGGCGATGAAAATTAGGCGGACGATAAAGCCGTGTCGTTGACCGCCGCCGGCGTTGCAGTGTGCCGATGTCGCGGCGCAGGAGGCTGCGACGCCGTCGGCAGAGAACAAATTGGGTGAATACGAATGAAAAAAATAAATGTCATAACGCTCGGCTGTTCGAAAAATACGGTCGACTCCGAGCATCTGTCGGCACAGCTTGCCGCGGCAGGATACAAGATAGTTTTCGATAGCGGCTGTCGGCATGCCGATGTGGTGGTTATCAACACGTGCGGTTTCATAGGCGATGCCAAGAAGGAGAGCATCGATACGATTCTCGCGGCCGCGGCGGCCAAGGAGCAGGGGCGCATAGGCGAGTTGTTCGTCATAGGCTGCCTGTCGGAGCGTTATGCCGACGAACTGCGCGCCGAGCTGCCTGAGGTCGACGAGTTTTTCGGTGTCAAAAGCTGGGAGGCTGTTGTCGAGCGTTTAGGGGCGCAGCATCGTCGCGAATTGGAGACCGAACGCTGCCTGTCTACGCCGTCGCACTACGCCTATTTGAAGATCGCCGAGGGATGCAATCAGATGTGCGGCTACTGCGCTATCCCGCTTATTCGCGGCCGCTATGTGTCGCGGCCTATCGGGGAGTTGTTAGACGAGGCTCGCAAATTGGCCGACAAGGGCGTTCGCGAATTGATGATAATAGCGCAGGACACCACCTACTATGGCATGGACATATACGGCCGTCGGGCGTTGGCCGATCTGCTCTCGGAGTTGTGCCGCATCGACAAGTTGAAGTCGATACGTCTGCACTATGCCTATCCGACCGATTTCCCCGACGATGTGATCGAGGTCATGGCGCGCGAGCGTAAGATATGCCGTTATCTCGACATCCCGTTCCAGCATATATCCGATGCTCAGTTAGCCTCCATGAAGCGCCGGCACACAAGCCGCGAGGCCTATGCGCTGATCGACCGGTTGCGCGCACGCATACCCGGCATCGCACTGCGTACGACGCTGTTGGTGGGTTATCCCGGCGAGACGGAGCGTGATTTCGAGGAGTTGAAAGAGTTTGTGCGCAAGGTGCGCTTCGACCGTTTGGGCGTCTTCGCATATTCCGAGGAGGAGGGCACCTATTCGGCTACGCGACTCAGGGACGATGTCCCCGAGGAGGTGAAGCGGGCGCGAGTCGACGAGATCATGCAATTGCAGGAGCGCATATCGCTCGAAAACAATGCCCGTCGCGTGGGACATACGATGCGTGTCGTGGTCGATTCGCGCGAGGGCGACTACTATGTGGCGCGCTCCGAGTTCGATTCGCCGGAGGTCGACGGAGAGGTGCTCATCGCGGCTGCGGGACGCCGTTTGCGCCGCGGCTGCTTCTACGATGTGCGTATAACGGCGGCCGAGGATTACGATCTCTATGCCGAATTATTGTAATTATTGTCTGATGACGCCGAAATATTTGGCTGTTTATCGGAAATTTATTATCTTTGGGTCGATATATTATTTTACCGCAGCTTGATTTATGGTTGATAAACAGATCGTATCCCGTTTGACAGCTCAGGTCGAAAGGCTTATCGAGGATCATAGACGCATAAGCGCCGATTGTCGTGCGCTCGTGGCCGAACGCGACGGACTCGTGGCCGAGAACAGGGCATTGCAGCAGCGTTTGCGGGAACTCGATACGCGTGTTAAGAGTATCGAATTAGGACGGGGTTTAAGCGGTAAAAACGGCGACAGGGAGCGTGCAAGAGCGCGTGTCAACAGTTTATTGCGGGAGGTTGACAAGTGTATCGCCATGCTCGATAAAGCCGAATGATTTATTTGATAATTATGGAGTAACGGTTATGGCAAAACTCAACATAACTCTTTCGATTGCAGGTCAAGCCTATCCGATGTCGGTCGACTCGGAGAAGGAGGAGTTGTATCGCGAGGCGGCTCGTCGTCTCAATAACAAGATCAAAGAGTTTTCTCAGGTGGCGTCGTTCAAGTTGAACGATTGCGTGGCTATGGCTGCGCTGCGTTACTCTATTTTAGCTCTGAGTTCAGAGCGGAAAGGCCGGTTGGATGATGCCGATACGGCGGCTATCGAGGCTTTGTCGGCACGATTAGACGAGTATATGCGCTGACGATGCGGGCATAATAAACCCGTTGTCGCGAGCGTTTGTTTGTCGACGGCAGCACCGACAGACCGCAGCAGCGAGTGTCGGCCGGCCGGGGCGCCGATCGCCGGGTACGGGCAATGCCGCCGGGCAGCGGCGACGGCGGCTGCAAGAGCCGTAACGCCGGCGATACAGGTTCTTTACATAGATTTGAGATCTATCCCGCATAGATCCCTTATAGCTTTGCGAACTGTACAATTAATTACATTGGGACAACTCTCGAAGAGTAACAAAATCAGGCCTCGACCCTCCGCGCGGGGGTGTGTCCACGGGCACCATTGGAAGATTGCGTGCTTCGGAATCCCACTTATGACATATCTGCGGATTCGTCAAACAAGAAAAGGGGTCTTTGTGGGTTTTTTTATATGTATATTATTGTTGACTACTACTATAAACCATTAAATAAACTATTGAAATGAGTAAAGGATTTTTAAGATTGTGCGCCCTTGCGGGATTCCTGCTTCTGGCCGCTTGCAACGACGGAAGCACGGTTGCCGAAGGACCGATCGTTACAGATATTCCGCCGCGTGCCGAGGGACAGCATTCGGTGTTGGGACTGCGCACCGAACCGCTCGATACGGTGCGTGTAGGATTCATAGGATTGGGCATGCGCGGACCGGGCGCTGTGGAGCGTTTCACATGGATCGACGGCGTTGCGATACCTGCCTTGTGCGACCTGCATGCCGAGCGTGTTGAGAGTGCGCAGGCCATACTCGCACGCCGGGGATTCCCCGCTGCGGCCGCCTATGACGGCGAGTTGGGCTGGCAGGAGCTGTGTCGTCGCGACGACATCGATTTGGTCTACATCTGTACCCCGTGGCAACTGCATGTGCCCATGGCTCTTTATGCCATGGAACATGGCAAGCATGTGGCGGTGGAGGTGCCGGCAGCCATGACGCTCGAAGAGTGCTGGCAGTTGGTCGATACGGCCGAGCGCACGCAGCGTCACTGCATGATGCTTGAAAACTGCGTCTACGACTTCTTCGAGTTGACGACGCTCAACATGGCGCAACACGGCCTTTTCGGCGACATACTGCATGTCGAAGGCTCCTATATCCACAATTTGGAGGAGTTCTGGGATTACTACGAGGGTAACTGGCGACTCGATTTCAATCAGAAGCATCGCGGCGATGTCTATGCCACGCACGGCCTCGGCCCCGCCTGCCAGCTGCTCGATATTCATCGCGGCGACCGTATGGACTACCTCGTGGCGATGGACACTCCCTCGGTCAACGGCTTGAAATTGGCGCAAGAGAAGATGGGCGTCGACAGCTTCGCCAACGGCGACCATACGCTGACGCTTATCAAGACGGTCAACGGCCGCACGATACACCTCCAGCACAACGTCTATACGCCGCGTCCTTACAGCCGCATGTACCAGTTGACCGGCAGCGAGGGCTTCGCCAACAAATATCCCGTCGAGGGATATGTGTTCCGCGAGGATCGTCTATCCGACGAACTGCCCGACCACGAGAACCTCAGTTCTCACGGATTCATCTCCGAAGAGGCCAAACAGGAGCTTATGGAACGTTACAAGCATCCGATCGTCAAGGATATAGAGCAGATAGCACGCAAGGTGGGCGGGCATGGCGGCATGGATTTCATCATGGATTACCGCCTTGTATACTGCCTGCGCAACGGATTGCCTCTCGATCAGGATGTTTACGATGCGGCCGAGTGGTCGGCCATAGGCGCCTTGACGGCATTGTCGCTCGAACACGGCAGCGCTCCGGTGGCAGTGCCCGACTTCACGCGCGGCGACTGGAACAAGATACACGGCTACCGCCACGCCACTGTCGAGTCGTTCGGGGAGTAGTGTGCGCGAACATCGTCGGACGACCTGCTTGCCGACAATAGCCGCAGGACTGCCTGTACGATGTTATGTCTGACCATTGTCAGAGAAGACTATTTTTTATTAACAAAATATTTATAATATGGATACTGTAATATTGATCGTCGCTGCTGTAATTGGCGCCGTGATAGGCGGCTTGGCGGCATTCTTCGGCGTCAAGGCTCGATCGAAGTCTATCGTCGAAAAGGCTGTTGCCGACGGCGAAATGATAAAGAAAGAGAAGATACTTCAAGCAAAGGAGAAGTTTATCCAACTCAAAAGCGAGCACGATCGTCAGGTTAACGAACGCAACCAGAAGCTCTCGCAGAGCGAGCAGCGTGCCAAGCAGTTGGAATCCAACCTGCAACACAAGGAGCGCGAGTTAGACAAGAAAAGCGCTGAAAATGACCGCATGCGCGAACAGATGGACGCTCAGTTGGCGACTATGCAGAGCCGCAAAGAGGAGCTTGCCGCTATCATCAAGGAGCAGAATGCCCGTTTGGAGCAGATCTCGGGCATGAGTTCCGAGGAGGCCAAGAACATCTTGATCGAGAACATGAAGAGCGAGGCGAAAGCCGATGCCGCGACCTACATCAACGAGACTATCGAGGAGGCCAAACTGACGGCCACCAAGGAGGCCAAGCGCATTGTCGTGGCATCGATCCAGCGTGTGGCTACCGAGACGGCAATAGAGAATGCCGTTACGGTGTTCAACATCGATTCCGACGAGGTCAAGGGTCGTATTATCGGCCGCGAGGGACGCAACATACGAGCCTTGGAGGCTGCTACGGGCATAGAGATCATTGTCGACGACACGCCCGAGGCAATTATCCTCAGTGGTTTCGATCCTGTGCGTCGCGAGATAGCTCGTCTTGCGCTGCACCAGCTCGTCACCGACGGCCGTATCCACCCGGCACGTATCGAGGAGGTCGTTGCCAAGGTCAAGAAGCAGATCGAGGAGGAGATCGTCGAGGTCGGCAAACGCACGGCTATCGATCTGGGTATCCATGGTCTGCACCCCGAATTGGTACGCCTTATAGGTAAGATGAAGTATCGTTCGTCTTACGGTCAGAACCTGTTGCAGCATGCCCGTGAGACGGCCAATCTTGCAGGTATCATGGCCGCTGAACTGGGACTCAATCCCAAGTCGGCACGCCGCGCCGGCCTTTTGCACGATATAGGCAAGGTGCCCGACGACGAACCCGAACTGCCGCATGCAATTATCGGTATGAAGCTGGCCGAGAAGTACAAGGAGAAGGCCGACGTATGCAACGCCATAGGCGCTCACCACGACGAGGTGGAGATGACTTCGCTCATCGCGCCTATCATACAGGTATG
>CAZEXJ010000057.1:0-19573 GCA_964516585.1 uncultured Alistipes sp. | reverse complement strand
AGACGCGAATTGATAAAGTCGACATAGAAGTGAAACATGCGATGCAGCACTCCCATTTTGCGAGGTTTCAACGGTTTCATAGGCTTCGTCTTTTCGGATCACAATGCAAAGTTACATATTATTATATATTTTCGTATATTTGTTGTGAAAAAAACTATGGCAATGAAGCAATCATGGAAACCCGGCACGCTGATCTATCCTCTGCCTGCCGTGTTGGTGAGCGTCGGTTCGACGCCCGAGGAGTATAACATGCTGACCGTGGCATGGACGGGAACGATCAACAGCGAACCGCCGATGTGCTACATATCGGTTCGCCGCGAGCGCCACTCCTACGACATAATAAAACGCACGGGCGAGTTCGTCATCAACCTCACCACCGAGCAGATGGCGCGCGCCACCGACTGGTGCGGCGTGCGCTCGGGACGCGATTTCGACAAGTGGAAAGAGTGCGGACTCACACCCATGGCCGCCGAGCACGTGGCGGCGCCCGCCATCGCCGAGGCGCCCATATCGATAGAGTGCCGCGTAAGACAGGTCATCGAGTTAGGCTCGCACGACATGTTTCTCTCCGACGTTGTGGGCATCATGGCCGACGAGCGATACATCGATCCCGAAACGGGGCGCTTCTCGTTGGAGGCGGCACGCCCGATAGTCTATCTCCACGGCGAATATTACAAGCTCGGCAAGGCCATAGGTCATTTCGGGTGGAGCGTCCGCAAAAAGAGGAGCATCAAGCGATAATACCGCACACCGGCACACCTCGGGCTGCTACTCCCGCGGCACGGCGATCGAATTCATGCGCTCGGTGTAGAATCGGCGAAAATCGCTCCAACGATAATACGGAGCCATGTCGCCGGGCAGCGGCAGGCGCACTTCGCGCTCGTTGTGCAGCAGTTTGACCAATATGTCGCCGGCATCGCGGCTCCGGCCGCGACGGTAGAAGACGAATTGCAGGTTGGCCGCCATGGGCGTCATCTCGTAATCCTTCCAGTAGCAGAACTCCTCGGGCGACGAGGTGTAGCGGCAATACCCCTCCAACATCAGCAGATTGGCAAATGGCATTATGTTGCCGTCGTGGCCGAATCGGAGATCGGCCGCCCGGTCGCCGCGTTCGATCGCCTCGTCGGCACGGGCTATTATGTCGCGCATCAGAGCGCACGAGTAGTACAGGGGATAATCCTCGTTGAGCGGGCAGGGACCGCGGTGTACGAAAAATTCGTATTGCGTCGCGCGCCAGCACTCATATATCTCCTCCTCGGTAAACAGATCGAAAAGCCGGATCGAGGCATCGACGTTCTGCATGTTTACCGCAAGGTTGAACAGCATCTGCATCAATGCCCTGCCGTCGACCGGCGTTTCAAGCATACAGTCGGCATCGGCGAAGAGCGATGCCATAAGGCGTTCGGGGTGCAGATGCTCTTCGCGCCAGCGGCGGTAGCCGTCTCTCCACGCGCCGTTGCGCATGAAGTCGAGATAGCGGTCGCTCAGAGCGGGATTGGCCTTCTTGTTGAAGAAGTTGATCGTCGCAGTGGTCTGCAGGTTGGCATCCTGCGTTATGACTATCCCGGGAGCATTTCTCTGCAACTCGGCACAGAAGTTGGCCATCGACACCACGCACCTCGTGGTTACCGACGAGGTGGCCGACACCTCCCGACCACGGTCGAACACCTTAGGAAAAGCAGCATACATGCGGCGCGCTATACCCTTGTGCTGTTCGATGCCTATCGGGGTCAAATCGCCGGCGTGCCTCTGCGCCGCGTCGCACAGCGAGTCGACCAAGACGGCAAGCCTCCGCCCGCGCGGCGTCAATACTCCGGCCTTGCGTGCGGCCGCCATGGCCGATTGCAGATCGTCGTATTCGCGCTGCGCAAGCAGCCAGCGGCTGCCGTGACGGCCGAAATGACTTATATAAAACGGTTTGTAACCGCGCGGCGCAGGCGTGCGGTCATAATGTTCCTGCACGGGATAGGCGTAATACACGCCTCCGGCCTTGCACGGGTCGGCGGCAATATCTTCGCGCGCACTCTGTGCCTGCGCAGCCGTGCAACTCAGCGCTGCGGCCAACAGCAGTATGATCGATCGGCGCATCATCGTTTACAGCGTTTGATTGTCAGATCGGCCGATATGAAGTAGTGGTCGCTCGGATACAAGCCCTTGTCGCAATCCTTGTGTATGTCGAACGTCTCGGCCTCGCACTCGCCGGCCATGAAGATATAGTCGATACGCCCCTTGCCCGGTCTCTTGGGTCGAGCCTCGCCCTTCCAGCCATGGTAGGTGTAACCGGCTTCGACCTCGCCGTTGAGCGTCTCGAACACATCGCGCCACGCACTCGCGCGAAGAAGCGTCATCGGCTGCGACGAGCGCGTGCAGTTCATGTCGCCGCACAGTATCTGCGGCATCGACGGATCGTACTGCGCACTCTCCTCGATCACCATGTCGATCTGCGCCGCACGCGCCCGATCGGATATGTGGTCGAGATGCACGTTCAACACGCGGAACTCCGCGCCCGAGCGCCGCTCGCGCAGACGCACCCATGTGCAGTGACGCGCACGCGCCGACTCCCACGACTTCGAACCTCCGATATAAGGGGTCTCCGACAGCCAGTAGCAGCCCTCGGCAACCTTCTCGAAGCGGCGCGAGTCATAAAATATGACGTTTTTCGATATGTAGTGATAACCCTCGGCGTAGGGATCCATCTCCGGACCCTCGAATCCTAAAACGGCGTAGCCCTTCAACTTTCTGCGGCAATAGGCGTAAGAGTCGTAGATGACCTCCTGCATGCATATTATGTCGGGGCGCTGCTTCAATATGCACTCTGTCATATACTCCTTGCGGTCGTCCCAGCGGCGCAGCGGCACTTCGTCGGCTTCGAGTCCCGTCACACGGACGTTGCAGCTCATCACTCTTATCTTCGCCTCACCGGCGGGCTTGCGAGCCTCTGTCGGCAGGCTGAGTCCTGCGGCCGCCATGGCGAGCAGCAGGCAAATCGATCGGCGCATCATCGTTTCACAGCATATTTTTCGGGCGATTCGCGACGCACCATGCGCCACAGCAACAGTGCGGCGACAATGTGCAGCAAGCCCATGATTATGAACAGGACATTACCCATCGACGAAAGCATGTCGCCCACGAAGATGTTGAACACAGCCCCTCCGACAGCGCCTGCCCCGGCCGTGATGCCCACGACGCTGGCCACATTCTTTACGGGGAACGACTCGGCTATGACCACGCATATCGTATAGAGCCAGCTCAGACACATGACCGCGATAAGCGAGAATATGGCCACCGTGACGGCCACCTGCACATCGACATTGCCTATCCAGTTGCCTAAATACGGCACCAACATGCAGAGCGGAGCTGCCGCCACAGTCCAGATCATCATGCGTTTGCGCGCCGAGAGCGAATCGCTGCCGCGACGCACCATCGAATCAGACCACACCGACGACAGCACGCCGCCTATGGCGCCTATGAGGAATGGTATGCCGCCTATCCACTGTATCTTGTCGAGCGTATCCTGCATCGAGAGCGTGGCGTCCTGCGCAGAATAGATGTCGCGCAGATAGGCCGGCAGCCAGAAGCAGCAGAAGTACCACACCGGATCGGACACCAAACGGATCAACAGCACGCCCCACAGCGATCGGGTGCGGAACAGGCCGCCCCAGCCGAAGGCAAGCCTCTCGGCGCCCGACTTGTCGCCCTCGTCGGCCATGGTCGCTTCGAGCACCTCGCGGGGAGGATTCTTATAGACGAACCACCACGTGACGGCAATCGCCAGTCCGATGATACCGGCCACCATAAAGACCTCCTGCCACGAGGGCAGTATGCGGCACAACCACGCTATCAGTAGCGGCGCGATGACCGTTCCGAGCGAACCGCCCGCCGTGCAGAGACTGTTGGCCGTTGCACGCTGGCGGCGTTCGAACCATAGCGTCACGGCCACTATCTGCCCGGCGAATATCGTCGGCTCGGCCAGACCCAATATGCCGCGGCAAATGGTGAACTGCACGATGTTCTGCGACATGCCGCCGCCGATGCAGGCTAACGACCACGCCACGATACCGGCCATCATCACGCGTTTGGAGCCGAATCGGTCGACAAGCACGCCCGATATGGGGTACATGACGGCATAACATATCAGAAATACGTTGACGATCCATGCGTAGCCGCTGTCGTCGATACCGAACTCCGCAAGGATTTCGGGTTTGAGCACCGACAGCAGCTGCCGGTCGAGATAGTTGCATATTATGGCCACGAAGATCGTAGCCACGATGACCCAGCGTCGGCGGCGCGGGTCGGCAAAAAGTTTCATCATTTCGAATATGGTTCTTGGTTAACAAGTTTCTCGGTGAATGCCGCTGCGGCGCGATACTTCCCGTACCGGCGCATGAGCAGCGCGTGACGCTCCTCGCGCGGCGAGTAGCTGCACTCGATCGGGGGACACAGCGCATCTTGCGCCTCCTCCACCGACCGATACAGTCCGCCTGCAACCGAGGCCATGATCACGGCTCCCATGGCGCATGCCTGCCCGCTTGCCGACAAGTCGACACGCCGGCCGAGCACGTCGGCCATCATCTGCATCGTCAGGGGCGACTTGCGCGATATGCCGCCTATGGCCACCAATTCGTCGATCTGCACGCCGTTGGCGGTTAAATGATCGATAATGGCCTTGGTGGCGAAAGCCGCAGCCTCGACAAGGGCGAGGTAGATGTCGGCGGCGCCCGTCGAGAGCGTCAGTCCCATGACGCTGCCCCACAGCCGCTGATCGGGCGACGGCGTGCGGCGGCCGTTGATCCAGTCGGTGGCGAAGGGCGAGTCGTCGCGAAGCTCTATCGCCTCGGCCTCGCGTCCCAATTCGACGAGCATTCCCTCTTCGCACTCGCGGCGCAGCCGCTCGCGCGTCGCGGCATCTATCGTGCGGCTCGCAGCAATGATGTTGTCGACGGGGAACATGAGCAGCCGCCGCAGCCACGCATAGAGGTCGCCGAAGGCCGACATGCCCGTTTCGAAGCCTACGAGCGAGGGTATGATCGAGCCGTCGACCTGTCCGAATACGTCGGCTATGACCCGCCCGCCCAATTTCTCAGGCTCCATGACGGCCATGTGGCAGGCCGAAGTGCCGAGGTTGAGCGCCATGCGCCCGGGGCGTATGCCCGCACCGACGGCGCCGGCATGGGCATCGATCATGCCGACAGCTACACGCACATCGCCGGGCAGGCCGTAACGCTCTGCCATTTCGGGCGATATGGTGGCAAACAGTTTGTCGGAAGCGTAGTTCCGGCGCGGCAGGTGCTCCGCGAGCGCGACTGTCCGCGGCTCCAACCGATAGAAGAACTCGCGCGGCGGATATCCGCCCCAACGCTCGCTCCACATGGCTTTGCTGCCCGCAGCGCAGTGACTCAGGCGCATCTTGCCGATCGAATCGGCGCCTGTCAGCAGCGCGGGGATGAAATCGCACTGCTCGATTGCGGCGTATGCCTCGCGGGCGAGCCGCTCGTTGCGGCGCACGAGGTGCGTCACCTTCGCCCAATAGCCCTCCGAAGAGTAGTGGCCGCCCGAAAACATCGAGTAGCAGGTATCGCTGCGGCGGCACAGTTCGTTGATTTGGTCGGCCTCGCGCCCGGCCGTATGGTCTTTCCACAGGACGAACATGGCATCGGGATCGTCGGCGAACTCCTCGCACAGCGACAGCGGCCGCATATGCTCGTCGACTAAACACGGCGTGCTCGATGTGGTGTCGACGGCTATGGCCGCCACCTCGGCAAAGGCTTCGGGCGCCTGCCGGTGCAACTCGCACAACAACTCTTCGAGCGCCTCCGTATAGTCGAGCGGATGTTGGCGGAAGCGCGAGATGTCGGCATTGCAATATTCGCCGCGGCTCCAACGTTCATACGCCGCCACGGCCGAGGCCGCCACGCTGCCCGTCGCTGCATCGACCAACAGTCCGCGCGCCGAATCGGTTCCGTAGTCGAGTCCTATGACGTATCTTTTCATGATCGAAATTTTCGTTATAACGAGGTTTAAACGATCGAATTTTTCCTTTCGCATCGCATAAGGTCTCCAAAATTAATAAAATTATTCGAAACGCAATCCTCAAAAACCGTAAAATCGCACCTCCTCCCTGCAATTTAGGCACCGGGCGATCGGAGAGGATTTGCTCCGCCGCAAAGATTTTATTACTTTTGGAGGCGAAAACAGGCCGGCACAGCCCTCCTTCGAACGGGTATGGTGCAGTTTATGACTCAGCAAACGACAGATCGATATGGAAAATACGCAAAAAGAGTATCTCGACGAATACGAAACCCGACTGCGCGATACGCTCGTTCGAAATCTATCGTCGGACTCGCGGCTCGACGGACAGCTTCTGAGCGTCGAGGAGCTTAACGCGAAGTGGCAGGCGGCGGCAGCGAGCTACATGGCCGATGCCGTGCCGCAGATAGCCGGCTACCCGCTGGCCGCCGTGGCGTGGGCGATGTATGTAGGCATGGGAGCAGCCCAGCTGTGGGACAAGGAGTGGAACCGTTACTCCGCAGTGGAGGACTGGTACGAGATGTTGGCCAAGCCGCGCGGCTTCGACTGTTTGGACGAGTATGTCACCGAGGTGCTGCTGGCACTGCCGCTCTACTCCGACGAGGCGCACAGGTTGGAAGACACGGTGCGTTCGACGGCCGAGAGCGCGTTGGCAATGATACGCAAGGAGCATATCGAGGCGCAGAGCGCAATGGCGTTTCATGTATTCGCACGCACGGTGAAGGTGATGTTCGAGGTGGGCGTGGCGGTCGAGCTGCGCCGTTTAGGCTACAAATATGTGCGTGTCGAGACACGGATCGATCCCTCGCACATAGTCTGACCGTCACAGAACGAGGGTCATCGCCTCGTCGCGCGCGGCATCGCCCGTGCCTAAGTCGAACTCCCCGGGAAATGCGATCGGCATACGGGTGTCGGCAAATCCCGAGACGGCATAGAAACGCTTCAACGACTCCTGCGACGGGATCAGCGCCGCAGCATCGAATCCCCCGCGCCGGGCGCGCTCCACACACTCCTCTACAACCGACCGTCCCAGTCCGCGGCCGCGGTATGCCGCATCGACGGCCACGGCATAGATGTAGGCCGTGCGTCCGGCATCGGTCTGCATCGGAACCATATGCGCCATGGCCACCACACGGCCGTCCTTGCTGCGTGTGACGCATCGCTCAGGCGAGTAATAACGCACTATAAAACTGTCGATGAACTCTCTTTCGTCGCCGAACACCTCCTGCCACAGGCGCCGCACCTGCCGCTGTCGGTCGTCGAGCCTGACTGCCGTATATTTGTCGACGAGGCGTATCGGCTGCCACGACTGCTTCGAGCGTCGCAGCCCCTCGATGCCGAGATCCTCCTCGCGATTGACATACATGCACTGAGAGTCGAGCGAACGCACCATGGCGTTGCATACCGCCGCATATACGCCGTCGTATGTCGTATCGGCCTTTTCGGCATGTACGCAGAACATGCGCCGATCGTCGGTATAGGAGCCGAACGAAAAGGCCGCGGCGCGGGAACCGACCCTCAACATCACACCTTGCAGATGCAGCTCGTCGAAGGCTTCGAAAGCCCGCCGCAGCACGACAGCCTCGGCATTGGCGCTTCGCGTGGTGTGGTGCTCCTCGCGCCACTGCTCGGCAAGCGACATGCACTCGTCGGCATCCTGCCGCCGCAGCGGCTCGACCGTACAGTCGTATAGCGAGCGGAAGCGGTTGATATGGTTGCGCTTGGGTTGATAGTGCCGTCCGTGCAGCGTCTCCAACGCCTCGCGGGACTAGATGTAGTCGGAGTAGGCGCGGTTGCAATCCACCGCATAATCGTCACCGTGCGAGGCGGCTATCGCGGCGGCCGTCTCGGGCGACAGGTTGTAGAACCTCAACGGCTCCCCGCCTGCACACGCCGACAAGGCTTCCGCCACGGACTCCATGTCGGCACAGGCGGCTCCGGGGATGAAAAAGCCGCAGCGCGACAACTCCTGACACGCCGCATCGGGCATACGGTAACGGATGACCGTCCGGCTGGCAATGTCGGCGCATCGGTAATCGAACAGGGGCTGCCACATATAAAGGTTTGCAAACAGTGCGTCGCAATCGAAGGTGCGACTAAGACTGAGACGCCGGAGCATCGGCTCCCGCATCGAGAGGTTTATCGGATAAAACTCTGTCATCTGGCATATAATACATTCTCCCCACATGCTCGAAATATTGCTGTATGGTGGCCTTGGCCTGATCCACAGCCCACTGCACCTCCTCTGACACGCTGTCGCGAAGATCGTTTCGGCACATGTAGTCGTCGGCAAGGTAGACACCCTTCACATCGTGAGAGTCGAAATATATGGTATAATCGTCAATAATAATCGCGTAGTCGAACATCGAACGGATCAACACAATCGGCCGGCGCTCCGGCTCGTTGAATATGTCGCGTCCTATGGCGAAATAGGGCTGGCCGTTGCCCAGCAGACCCAACAGCGTGGGAGCCAGATCGACCTGCGAAACTACGCTGTCGTAACGCATTTCGAGGCTGCCGTCGGGAACATGAATGAAACCTACGACATGATGCGACTCCGGCATGTGGAGCGTGCGCTCGGCCAACTTTTCGCTCGACACGTGATCGGCAACGAATACAAATATCGTGCGATCGAACCACTCCTCGCCCGAAAAACGCTCGAAAAAGCGGCGGATCGACATGTCGGTATATGCCACCGGCCTATGGTTGCGCGTGGTGCCGGCGGGCAGCAGGTCGCGATATTTGCCGGGTACATTGAACGGGTGGTGCGAGGTGAGCGTGAATATCGATGCGAAGAACGGCTCCTGCATACGCCCCATCTGCTCGCCCATAAAGCCGAGGAAGGGTTCGTCCCATATTCCCCACGAGCCGTCGAACTCCCCTTCGCCGTATTTCGCCGTGAAGTCTTCCATGCTGTACAGTTTGTCGATGCCGGCTATGTGCGCATAGGCGCCGAAGCCCATAGAGCCTCGCTCCGAACCGCAGAAGAACGCCGTATCGTAACCCTCGGCACGCAGCAGGCGCGGCATAGGCCGGCACTCGCCTAACGAATAGGGTGTCAACATGTGAGGCTTGCCGTATGACGGTATCGAACTCCACACCGCGGGCGGTGCGGCGACCGACACCGTGCCGTTGGCATAGCAGCGGGTGAAGGTCAGCGACCGCTGCATAAGCGAATCGAGGAATGGCGTATAGCCCTGCTCCTGCTCCGAATAGAGATCGGGCGAGAGATATTTGGAGTGCTCGGCCGAGAAACTCTCCAATATGACCAGCATCACGTTGTAATCCTTGTAACGGCCGAACATCTCCGAGGTATACTCCTCGGGATAGTGCGACGGGGTGTATATCTCCGACAGACGCTCCTCGTCGAAGTAGCGTTCATAGTCGAGGCGCATGTCGATCGAACGTATGATGCAGAACGGATTGCTCAGAATAAAATAGGCCTTGGCCGGAGAGTCGGCATACAGCATGGCGTTGGAGAGCGTTATCGGACGCGTCATGCCGGTGACGCCGCCGCGTATGCCCGTCACGCAGAGCCATGCGGTGAAAAGCAGCACGGCGGTATGGGCTGCATACGACAGTTTGCCGCGCGTCATGTCGACGACCTCGCGGCGGCGGCGGTAGGCGTATGCCAAACCCGCTATGATCAGCAGTCCGTATATCACCAAATGCCAGTTGTCGGCGGCGAACTTCAACATCAGCTGCGCCGTGTTGCCGTTGTCGGTGAAAAATATCTCATCGGCCGTGCATCGCTTCTGCGTATAGTGGAAGTATACGGTATCGCCCAGATTGGCAGCCACCACCAACAGACTGTTACATATAATATATATCCAGAACAACACGCCCTGATACCACTTGCTGCGCCACCACCTCAACGGCAGAGGCAGAACCGACAGCAAAATGAAAATGACGTTGGTATAGATTATCGACGAGTTGTCGATCAGCAGCGCCCCCTTGAACAGCTCCCATATCTCGCCGGCGGATATGGTGCCGATGAGTTCGCGGTTGTAAAAGAAGAACGCCGCACGGCACAGGAACATCGCCGCGTAGACCATGGCCATACGCCACAGCAGCAACGCGAACCTCGTCCGGGCGACCCGGGCGAGGAGACTTCCTGTTGATCTCTTCATTTCAAAAGCGTTCATCGGCCAGCAACAGTTGCACATATTCGCCGAAACGGACTTTTATGTTCCGATTTCGGGCACTGTTAGAATTGTGCAAATATAATAAATTTTACCAAATGCGCCAACTATCGCATTTTTATTCGTGATGATAAGGTTCGTTGTTGATAATGGTGAAGGCGCGATAGAGTTGTTCGGTGAATATCGCTCTGACGATCTGGTGCGAAAATGTCATTTTCGAGAGCGACAGCTTGGCATCGGCACGCGCATACACCTCGTCGCAGAAGCCGTAAGGACCGCCCACGACCATAACGAGGCGTTTGATGCCGCTGTTCATGCGCTTCTGCAGCCACATGGCGAACTCCAACGAGCGCATCTGCTCGCCGTGTTCGTCGAGCAGCGCCACGCAGTCGCCGTCGGCTATCTGCCGCAATATCATCTCGCCCTCGCTCTTTTTCTGCCGCGACGGAGCCATCGACTTGGTCGTGCGCACATCGGGCAGCGCGGTGACGGCAAAGCGCACATAGCGGTTGAGACGCTTGGTGTACATCTCCACCAACGCCTCCACCTCGCGCATGTCGGTCTTGCCTATCACTATCAGCTCTATGGTCATCCGCCTGCGCCGTTTACAGATTCATGTCGCTGTTCCACTCGCCGTCGGCATCGCCGTATATCACCGGGCGCGGATCGGAGGTCGATTTCAACCACTCGTATGCCTTGTACATGTTGTAGCCGTTGCCCGAGTCGTCGCCGCCCAAAGCGAAAGCTATGATGCACGTATGGTTGCGCGAGCGATGATACATGGCCTTGACGCGCGTCAGATATTCGTCAGCGAGCGCAGGGTCGTTGGCGGGCGTGCCGCCCACCGAGCGGTCGAGATGCCGGTCGGGCGAATCGATAGCGGCACGGTCGATGACATACATGCCCAGCACGTCGCACAGGTCGTAGAACCAGTAGGGCTGGGGATAATCGGGGCACAGCGTATTGATGCCCTTGGCCTTCAGCCGCTTTATCTCGGTCTGTGTCGTCTGGCGATCCTTGGCCGCATTGTAACGCTCGCGGTGCAGCGCGAGCGGCTTGTCGAAACGCGTGACGGCGCCGTCGGCGAGTTCGGTGCGGCCGAAGCCTATGCGCAGAGGGATATACTCGCGCAGGATGCCGTTGCGCTTGACATAGAGCATCACGTCGTAGAGCACGGGGCGTTCGGGCGTCCAGCGGTTCTCGTTGGTGTGGTAGATGTAGGGCGAGAAGCGCATCGTATCGCGCGAATGTCCGCCGACGGTGATCTCGTTGACACTGTATTCGAGCAGTTTGCCCGCCGGCGAGTAGATGTCGAATCCCACTTGCAGCGTCTCCTCGAAATCGAACGAATTATCCACGACGGCATCGATTCTGAGCACGCCGAAGCGGCGCAGCGAATCGGGTTCGAGCGATATGTCGAAGTCGTAGATGCCCAAGCGCCGCTGGGCGAATATATAGCTGTTGTCGAACAATTCGCGCGTCACGGGTTCGATGCGCTGTTGCAGATCGGCATGGCGGCAGACAGTATATCTCACCGTCAGTGTGTTTTCTCCCTGTCGCAGATAGGGCGAAATGAACAGGTCGGCCGGCGTGAACGGATCGTCGGAATGCAGCGCTTCGCGGCCGTTGATGTCGACCGAGTAGGCTCCGCCCGCATTCTCTATATGCAGGTATGTATTGCAGTCGTTCCACGAGGCCGGGACATCGAACCGCTGCTCGAAGATCATCTTGGCCTCGTCGCCGCCGCCCATCGACATCAGCGCCGGGCGCACGTCGATATACTTCTCTATATTGTCGCGGATGCCGCGCCGGGCATCGTCGCGCTTGTCGAATGCCACGAACTCCGAACGGAATATGCGCGCCGGCTGCGCATCGGCGGCAAGGGGTGAAAGCAGTGCCAGCAGATATAACATGCAACGTTTCATAAAGCGTAACTGTCTAATGCGAAACAAAGGTATAAAAAAGTCGGCAGAGTGCAATCGTTTACAATTTTTTTAGTAATTTTGTCGATCGTATCACACGCTGTGAACGCAAGTTTGACAAACAAAGTAAAATTACAATAGAGTTATGAAACATTCGAGAATAGCTGCGCTGCTCAGACGGCAGGGCACAGGCGAACAGGTTACGGTGAAGGGTTGGGTGCGCACCAAGCGCGGCAACAAGAACGTGGCGTTCATCGCTCTGAACGACGGTTCGTGCGTAAGCAACATACAGATCGTCGTCGATCTGTCGGTCATAGCCGAGGAGCAGCTCAAAGCGGTCACCACGGGCGCCTGCATACGTGTCGACGGCCGTTTGGTCGCCTCTCCCGGCTCGGGGCAGGGTGTCGAAGTGCAGGCCGAGTCGATAGAGATATACGGTACGGCCGATCCCGAGAGCTATCCGTTGCAGAAGAAGGGACACTCGCTGGAGTTCCTGCGCGACATAGCCTATCTGCGTCCGCGCACCAACACCTTCGGCGCCATATTGCGCATACGCCACGCCATGGCCTTCGCCATTCACAAATACTTCAACGAGCACGGCTTCTACTATCTGCACACACCTCTGATCACGGCCTCGGACTGCGAGGGCGCGGGAGCCATGTTCAACGTCACCACGCTCGACATGGACAATCCGCCGCGCACCGAGGAGGGCAAGGTGGACTACTCGCAGGACTTCTTCGGCAAACCGTGCAGCCTGACCGTATCGGGACAGTTGGAGGGCGAATTAGGCGCCTTGGCATTGGGTCAGATCTACACGTTCGGCCCCACGTTCCGCGCCGAGAACTCCAACACTCCGCGCCACTTGGCCGAATTCTGGATGATCGAGCCTGAGATGGCATTCTACGAGTTGGAAGACAACATGGATCTTGCCGAGGATTTCCTCAAATATCTCATACGCTATGCCTTGGATAATTGCCGCGAGGATCTCGAATTCATGAACAAG
The DNA here is from genome assembly GCA_964516585.1 of uncultured Alistipes sp. Classification (GTDB taxonomy): domain Bacteria; phylum Bacteroidota; class Bacteroidia; order Bacteroidales; family Rikenellaceae; genus Alistipes. The sequence continues at coordinate 6,479 of CAZEXJ010000057.1, read as the reverse complement.
ATGTGGGACAAGAGCCTGTTGGAGCGTCTGCAGTTCGTTCTCGACAACGACTTCGTGCGCCTCGACTACACCGAGGGCATCAAGATCCTCGAAGCATCGGGACGCAAGTTCGAGTTCCCCTGCTACTGGGGCTGCGATTTGCAGTCGGAGCACGAGCGTTATCTTGTCGAAGAGCATTTCAAGCGTCCGGTCATACTGATCAACTACCCCAAAGAGATCAAAGCTTTCTATATGAAGCAGAACGACGACGGCAAGACCGTGCGCGCCATGGATGTGCTGTTCCCCCAGATCGGAGAAATCATAGGCGGCTCGGAGCGCGAAGCCGACTTTGGCAAGCTTTATGCAAGGGTCAAGGAACTGGGCATGAACGAACGCGAGCTGTGGTGGTATCTCGATACCCGTCGCTGGGGATCGGCGCCGCACTCGGGATTCGGGCTTGGTTTCGAACGACTGTTATTATTCGTTACGGGCATGGGCAACATACGCGACGTGATCCCGTTCCCCAGAACGCCGAAGAACGCCGAGTTTTGACATTGCGCAGCACTGTCGTCTTACGCCCGATGCGAACGGTCTGACTCGTCGGACTGTTCGCATTTTTAACGAAAGCAAAAGATGTAGATTTAAAACAACGACTATGGGAACCAATCTCCAACAGACGATATCGTTGCAGACCAAACTGTCGCCGCAACAGATACAGATGATCAAACTGCTCGAACTGCCGACCATGCAGCTCGAACAGCGCATCAAACGCGAGATCGAGGAGAATATCGTTTTGGAGGAGGAGCAACCCGCAGACGAGGAGCGCGAGCCTGAAAAGATCTCGGTCGAGGAGTATATCGGCAAGGAGGACGACACGCCGGCCTACAAGGCGCGCATCAACAACTTTTCCAAAGACGACAAGCAGCGGCCGGTATACATCACCGAGGGGAGGTCGTTGCAGGAGTATCTCATCGAGCAGCTCCGCTTCCGCTCGCTCTCGGAGCGCGACATGGCCGTAGCCGTATATATCGTCGGCAGCATCGACGACGACGGTTATCTGCGCCGCGATCTGTCGTCGCTCAGCGACGACATGGCCTTCTCGCAGGGCATCGACGTCAGCGTCGAGGAGATCGGGCGCATACTCGCCATAATACACCAGTTGGAGCCTGCCGGCGTCGGCGCGCGCAACTTGCAGGAGTGCCTGCTGCTGCAAATGCGGCAGCAGCGCATCGACACCCGCGCCAAACGGTTGGCGTTGAAGATTCTCGCCTCGCATTTCGACGCCTTCGCCAAGAAACACTACGAGCGGCTTATGTCGCGTCTGCAAATCGGTGAAGATGAATTCCGCGAGGCTATCGAACAGATAAAGTGCCTCTATCCCAAGCCGGGCAACCTCTACACCGAGGGCGGCAGCGACACTACGCCCTACATCGTCCCCGACTTCGTTTTGGACAACACCGACGGCGAACTGCATCTGACGCTCAACTCGGGCAACATACCCGAGGTGCGCATCAGCCGCCGATACAAGGATATGATACGCGACATGGTGGCGCCCGACGGCACCGTCAAGGAGAAGGATCGCGAGGCCATACAGTTCGTCAAGAGCAAGATCGATTCGGCCAAGTGGTTCATATCGGCCATAAAGCAGCGTCACGACACTCTGATGCGCACGATGCGCACGATACTCGATTTCCAGCGCGAATACTTCACCGACGGCGACAAGAGCAAGCTGCGGCCTATGATCCTCAAAGACATAGCCGACCGCACGGGGCTTGACGTCTCGACCATATCGCGCGTGGTCAACAGCAAGTACATACAGACCCCGTTCGGCATCATACTGCTCAAATCGCTCTTCTCCGAGGGTATGCAGACCTCGTCGGGCGAGGAGGTGTCGAGCTACGAGATAAAGAAAATTTTGCAGGACTGCATCGATCAGGAGGACAAACGCCGTCCTCTGACCGACGAGAATCTGATGGATATACTCAATGCCAAGGGCTACTGCATAGCCCGGCGCACGGTGGCCAAGTATCGCGAGATGCTCGACATACCCGTAGCGCGCATGCGCAAGCAGATATGATCCACACCTAACAAACCCCTATCCCGACAATGATCGACAGGATGATCAGGCTCTACGCCACATTGACAAACCCGCTGCTCACACCGCTCTACGTCGCAGCGGCCATGCTCTTTTGTCCCACCACATTCTCGGCATTGATACCGCTGCAATACCGTATAGCCATATTCGCATCGTTTGCCATAATCGTGTCGCTGCTGCCGTTTACGGTCGAGACATATCTGCGTGTCAAATGCAAAATCCCGCGCGGCGAGCAAATCGCTCCCCGCTGCCGCCGATGGCTCTATGTCAGCTATGCCGCCATGCTGCTCATCGCCATATTCACGCTGCGCACTGCGCCGCTCTTCTCGCTCGTCGTACCGCTCATGAAGGGCGTGGCCACGCTGTGGATCGTAACGGCCGCCGCCATGCCGCTGCGCAGCGCGACATGCCGCGACATGATCTTCGCAGGCGGCATGACCGCCTTTCTCGCCATTCTCGCCCTGTCCGGCGCGGTACAATGGATCGTTATTCTCTGCACGGCGCTGCTCTTGTCTGCTTTGACCGCCACCGCATTGGTGCGGCTCGAACGCACGACGCTCATAGGCTCGGGCATCGACTACCTTTTAGGCTTGGCCGCCATGACAGCGGCATTGCACCTGCTGTAACGAGCGCACAAGCCCTCTGCCAAAACGTTCACCCGCAAAATCAGGTGGAGACGGGAATAAAGAGATTGCCGCGCCTCGCTCATGCGCCCGCTAATTGCCGCTGCCGCGCATCGATTATCGGGTGTGTCGCCACCGCATTTCGTATATTTATTCGTAATGACTGCGATATGCATATTCGGTCGCGGCCGGCCGAAAAAAGTGCGGCGAATATACATTTTTTTAAGATTTATTCGCTATCTTGCACATGAAAAACGGTCGTTCGGCGACCGAATATTAATTTATAATTTGACTTAAAATTATGAAAAAACTACTATTTCTGACACTTGCGCTCGGCATGGCGATAAGTGCCTCAGCTCAGACACTCCCCGATGTCAAGATCGAAAACCAAAAGGGAGAGGCAGTATCAACCCAATCGCTCGTTCAGGGCAAACCCATGATAATATCGTTCTGGTCGACCACATGCAAGCCCTGCATCATGGAGTTGAACGCCATAAACGAGCAGTTGGAGGAGTGGCTCGAGGAGGCCGATTTCGAAGTGGTGGCCGTATCGACCGATGACAGCCGCTCGGTAGCCCGCGCCCGCGCCATGACCCGCGGCAACGGCTGGGAGTTCATCTGTCTCTACGACAAGAATCAGGATTTCAAGCGCGCCATGCAGGTGTCGCTGACTCCCCACACTTTCGTTGTCGATGCCGACGGCAAGATCGTCTACTCTCACTCCGGTTACACGCCCGGCAGCGAGAACGTGTTATTCGAAAAAATCAAAGAGCTTAAAAAATAAATGAAGAGGTTATCGATATCGTTGGCGCTGCTGTTCGCTGCCGCCGCCGCACAGGCGCAGATACGCGTGGGCGATGGACAGTTGTCGGGCAGCATCGAAAGCAGCAACATCTATTACATGGACGACTCCGGGTTGGCAGGCGACGCTTCCGACGACAGGTTCGGTTCGAACAGCTATCTGAAAGTCGATTACACGCTCGGCCGCTTCTCGGCAGGCGTGCAGGCCGATGCCTATCTGCCCGCTTTGCAGGGCTACGACATCAGCATGTACGGCGCAGGGCGCAAATTCTTCCTCTCGTCGAAATACATACAGTGGCAGGATCGCAATTTCTCGGTGCGCGTGGGCGATATATTCGACCAGTTCGGCTCGGGCATTCTGTTCCGCACATGGGAGGATCGCGCTCTCGGATTCAACAACTCGTTGGAGGGTATCCATGGCGCCTATAACTTCAACGGCTACGTATCGGTCAAGGCCATGTACGGCCGTCCCCGTCTCTACGACGAGTACGCCTCGTCGTGGGTGCGCGGCGCCGACCTGTCGATCTCACTCTCCGACATCACCGGCTGGAACAACGGCATGCTGACAGTGGAGGGCAGCTATCTGAGCCGTTATCAGTCGCTCGACGATGTGCCCAATGCCGAGATGATAGGGCTTACATCTCCCAACCTCAACATGTTCTCGGGTCGCATCAACCTCTCTTGGCAGGGCTTGGAACTCCGCGGAGAGTATGTGGGCAAATGCAATGCCGACCTTTACAATCAGGCAAAGGAGGCAGCCCGCGGCAACGCATGGTTGGCCGAGGCGGCCTACGACTACAACCGTTTCGCAGTATCGGCGACGTTCCGACGCTTGGAGCACATGTCCACCATGTCGTCGCTGTTGGGTCAAGGTACGGGCAACACGATCAACTATCTGCCGGCGCTGACGCGTCAATACACCTACATGCTGACCAACCTCAACCCCTATCAGGTCAATGCCGAGGGTGAGATAGGAGGTCAGGCCGACATCTACTATTCGCTGCGCAATGCCGACAACCGTTCGCGCTACTGGAACTTCCACGCCAACTTCTCGACCTACTATACGCTCGAAGAGAACGGCGGCGGCGAACACCGTCTGCTGTGGCGCGACATAAACGTCGACGTCGAGCGTCAATGGAACCGCAGTCTGAAAACCGCGCTGCTCCTGTCGCGTCAGGAGTGGAACCCGTCGCACGGAGGCATCAACGAGGCGACATACGTCTCTTATATCGCCGTGGCCGATGTCACCTGCAAATTCGACAAGAAGAAGTCGCTGCGCGTCGAGGCGCAATATTTGTACTCCGACGACTACGAGGGCGACTGGGCTGCCGCATTGGTGGAGTTCAACGTAGCACCCTCATGGAGCGTATATGCAAGCGACATGTACAATCTGGGCAACGACGGAAAGAAGATCCACTACTACAATGCAGGCGTAAGCTGGACACACGCGCGCACGCGTCTGCAACTCTCTTACGGCCGCAACCGTGCGGGTTACATCTGCTCGGGAGGCGTATGCCGCTTCTCGCCGGCATATACGGGATTCAACCTCGTATTAACTTCGTCATTCTAAACAAGCATTATTATGAAAACTACAAAATTATTTGCACTCCTTATGATCGCGGCCGGCTTTGCAGCCTGCGGCGGCGATGATAACGGTAAAGAGACCCCGTCGCCCGTCGAGCGCGGCACGCTCGTCCTGTCGGCATCGACCGCCGAAATACTCAGCAACGGCGTCGACGAGGTAGTCTTTACCGCCAAGTTCACGCCCGAAGGAGAGAGCAGCGCGACAGACGTCACCAACGAGGTTAAAATCTACGAGGCGGGCGACAACGGCGTTCTCAGCAGCAACAAGTTCTCGACCGGTATGGAGGGAACCTACAAATTCTATGCGACATACGGTCCCAACCCCTCGAACACCGTGCATGTAGTCGCCAAGCCCGAAACGCCCGAGCTTCCGGCCGACCCCGATGCTGCAAACACCTCTTTCGTGCATCGTCACCTGTTGATCGACCACACCGGCACCGCGTGCGGCTACTGTCCCAACATGATGGCTGCCCTCGATGAGGTGGCAGCGGACAACAACTACAATTCGCAGTTCCTGCTGGCCGTTTCGCATTCATTCAACATGGATGATCCCATGTACAACCCAAGCAGCAAGGCCATAGGCCGTCTGTTGGGCACCGGCTCTTATCCCTATGTCATGATGGATCTGAACAAAAAACTCGGCGTACAAAACTCTGCAACCGCTATCAATGTTCAGAATCTGAAAAAACTGCTCGACAACAACAAGGTCGCTGCCCCCGACGCAGGTATCAGCGCGGCCGTCAGCGCCACCTCCATGCAGATCATAATCAACGCATCGGTCAAGGCCGCCGTTACGGGCAACTACCGTGTGGGCATGTGGATACTCGAAGACAAAATCGAGGCTCCCCAGAATGGCGCCACCACACCGGAGCAGAACATACACAACAACGCCGTTCGTTATGTTGTCGGCAGCTTGGATGTACTCACCGGCGAGGAGATAGGCAAAATAGAGGCCGGCAAGAGCGCGACTATCATGCGCACGGTCAACATATCGAACAAATGGAAGATCGACAACTGCAAGGTGATCATCTTCGTAACGTCCGACGCCGATACCACCACTCCGTTGAAGAACTGCGTATTATGTCCTATCGGAGGCAAAGTGGCATACGAATACAAATAATTCATTTTTCGTCAAAAGGCGTCAGTAGCGGCACCTCAATCATTGGCGCGAATAGGCAGTACGCCAAGTACAGCCTATCCGCGCCAATTTCATGTCGGCACCGCTACTGACGCCTTTTGACGAAAAATTAGGTTGTGGTGCTTTGTTCCTTTTCCGTGAAAAGCGGCATTCTGCTGCCGCGCCTTGTCGCTCGGCAATGGGCAGTACGCCAGTACAGCCCATCGCCTCACTCCGTCGTCGCGTGGTATAATACCGCTTTTGACGAAAAATTATGCTA
>CAZEXJ010000056.1:0-3562 GCA_964516585.1 uncultured Alistipes sp. | reverse complement strand
GAACAGATCCGTAGTGTCGTCACGCTCGACGACCAGGGCAGACAAGTAGTGATGGACAACCAGGAGAAGGATCGACTGCCCGATCTGCCGAACCTGTTGCGCGCCAAATGGCAGGCCGAAGACTGGGATGAACTGTACCGTTTAGCGTCGAAAGATCCACAACTTTCAGGCAACGAACAGTTGCTGACCATGATCGCCGACACGGAACAGAATCCCGATACGCGCGAATACACGATTCGCTCGCGTTTCCCGAAGGAATACGCCTATATGCGCCAAAACATCTACCCGCAGATGCGTGCTGTGGACTTCAAATTCAACCTCCACCGCCGCGGCCAGCAGGAAGAGATTGTCACCACGGACGAGGTCGACACAGACTATATGCGCGCGCTCGACCTCATGAAGCGGCGCAAGTACGAGGAGGCGCTCGAGATCCTGCGCTCCTACGAAGACCACAACACGGCCATCGCCTATATGTCATTGGGTTACGACAAGGCTGCCTATCGTGTCTTCAGCAGCCAGCAGGGTGTAGAGAACGATGCCGAGGAGCAGTATATGATGGCGCTTCTGTGCGCACGCATGGCCAATGACCAGCAAGCCGTCACGCACTTCAAACGCGCCGTAGAGTTGCGTCCCGCGCTCCGTTTCCGTGCCAATCTCGACCCCGAGATGGCTATCCTGGTCGAAAAGTACCGCCTGAATGAGGATGATGCGGTCGACGCCTACCTATAATTGTCGCCGTATCGAAGCCCATTTCGAACCCAGGAAAGCAGCCTCGTTTTATTGCTGAATCCACTGCCTTACAGAGCCCCTCGGAAGTTTTCCGAGGGGCTCTGTAATCATAATCCGTAAAGTTTTCAAGGTTATGGGTATCCGTCCGGAATAACCCGTCCTGAATCAATAGCATTTGGTTGCGAACTTTGCAATAAAAACGCAATGTTAAATTTGAATGAAAGCAACTGAACACGCCGATTTTTGAGACTCTGTTTTTTATAGTTTGAGGATCGGGGATGAAAAATTGGGAAAATAGTGTTATCTTTGCACAATATAGACCCCGCAGGAAACGGGGCGCAAACGAAACCTGCTATGAATCTGAATAACACACTCCAAACGCTCCGGCGTATAGAACGGCTGCTCGACGAGTGGCGGTCGTCGGGCGATATTCCGGCCATCGAACGTGATTTGGCCTGCGACCTGTTGCGCCGCGCCTACGACGATATTCTCTTCTCGAACAAGACTGCGGTGACCGCGTCCGAAGTGTCGCTTGCGGATAACACACCGGCCGACCGTGTGAACGGAAAAGCAGCCGGCGAAGCTACCGACACCCCTATCGACGCAACTGTCGACGTAGCTGTCGCAGCTGGCGATGCCCTTAATGCCGATGTGGTATCGCCCGTAGGTTTGGCGGGGCTCGCCCCATCTGGGGAAGTGACGAAAGGGATACCCGAGGAGTCGCCCGAGAATGCCGAAGCACTCGAAGATCCCACCGAAGAATCTGCTCCCACAGAGGTATCTGCCGAAGAACCCGTTTCCATAGAGGTGTCTGCCGAAGACCACGCCAAGGAGGATACCTCTGTCGTGACGCCCGTCGACGAACCTGCCGCCACCGAAGAATCCGTCGAAGAAAATGTTCCCATAGGGACGCCTGCCGGAGAGCCAGTCGAAGAGGATATCCCTGTTGAGGCGTCCGTCGTGGATGTTGCAGAAGAGGAGGTCTCTGTCGAGGAGTTTGGAGAGGTTTTGGAGACTGGCGACGCTGTTAAGGAATCCGAGGCCGCAATTGAGGAGTCCGGTGATACGGGTTCGCCTGCAGTAGATGTCGCAGTCCCTATTCCGGAGACGTCTGCCGATATAGTTATCGACCCTGTGTTCGAGGTGTTTACCGATGAATACGAGGATACGGACGGCACGGAGGAGACAGAAGATGCGGGGGCATCGGAGACCTTGGGCCTTGTGAAAACCGTGAACGTTGTGGAGGCTGTAGATGCTGTCAGTGCTGTCGATGCTGCCGAAGACACGGATATAGCGGGAGAAATGGAACTCGTGGAAGAGATGGATGCGGAGGAAATGGAAGTTGTGGAAGGGATGGAAGCAGAAGGAACGGAGATTGAGCGCCCCGTTGCCGCCTCCGCTGCGATACGCCCCTTTGCGACGACTGCCGAACCTAACGCAAAACCCGGGCCGGAATCCGTTTTGACCTCTGCCAAGACTACGGCCGAGCAGACACCGACGGATGCCGCCACTTCGAACGCCGAGACGTTGGAGGAGATGGCTGCCCGATTCAAGAATGCGTCGGGACGCCGCCGCAAGTCGCGCCGCGCCTTTTTGTCGCTCTATGACGACGATGAAACGGCCCGCCGTGGAGCGCCGAACGACCAGCTGGAGCTGTCTGACTGGGGCGTCGAACCTTCGGACTCCTCGGCTAAACTCAGACACACCCGCGAGCTTTTCGGTCTGCCTGCCGATGATTTGGATATGACGTCCGAGCCAACACCGCAGCCCGCCGCCGAGGCAGATGCAACCGACAATGAAATAGAGGTTGAAGTTATTGATTTTATGGGTGATGATAATACTACGCAGAGCAATCGAAATGCAAAACAGGCCGCAGAATCGCCCATTGAACCCGCAACAGAGCCGATCCCCAGGCCGACAGCAGAGCCGATAGAGCCGACGCCCCATCCGACTGTCGCACCTGCTCGGGAGGAGGGGGATGATGCCAGGGAGGATCTGCCTTTCGACGAGGCGATTGTGACACTGGAGGACCTCGACGATGCTCCCGATCCCGAAGATGCCTCTTCGGTGATGCCGCACCTTGAGCCCCTCGGGTCTTCGGAGCACTCCGAGTTTTCAGAGTCCTCCGACGCCGTGTCGTTCGACTCGATCGAAATTGCCGAAATCGAGAAAGACGATACACAACATACTGACCGTGCGGAAGTTGCTGACAAACCGGCAAAGTCCGAAGTTGCCACCACCTCGGCCTCCGCAGCAGAATCGTCGGCTGTACACGACCTTTACGATCGCGAGAAAGAGCCGGAGCTGCCGGCTTCGACGACGGTGCTGGGCGAGGTGCTGGGGCATGACGTGCCGACGGTGGGCGATTCGCTGGGCCGCTGCCCCGACGTGACCGGTTGGACCGAGGTGGCCGACGATCTGAACCACGCCATTAGCGTGGGCGATCGTTTTGTACTGCTGCGCGACCTTTTCGACGGCGACCAGGCACTGTGCGACCGCACCCTCAAACGGCTGTCGACCTTCGACGATTTGGACGACTGCATGATCTGGATCACTGAAAACTTCGCGTGGAATGCCAACTCGGAGGGTGCAAAGCTGATTATGGGACTGCTGGAACGCAAATTGGGATAAGAAGCTGTTTAACTTTATGATCACTTTTTTCTTACAGCATCTTTTCGGCCATTTTTGTCCTTCTCATCGGTCACGTAGCTACGGCTACGCTCCCTCTTCGAATGCCAAAACTGGCTCGAAAATCTGCAATAATAAAAAATCGCTCACAAATTCAAACAGCTTCTAACAACTTATGGCCAAACTCTATATCGTTCCGACCCCG
>CAZEXJ010000055.1:0-1862 GCA_964516585.1 uncultured Alistipes sp. | reverse complement strand
GACTCGCGCAAGGGCGGCAGCGCCGACCTGACAGCATTCGCCGACATGGCCGGCTTCTCGACCGTCCGCAACGTCGACAACGAAATCTACGTATTGCAGTCGCGACGGTTGATGGAGGGCGTGGTGCGCAAGCTCAACCTCTCGGTCAACTACACCTTCAAGAAGGGGTTGCGCACACTTCACCTCTACAAACAGACCCCCATCGAGGTAGAGTTCGTCAACAGCAACGATCGCGACCAGTTCCGCTTCGACCTCACGCCGCTTCAGGGCGAAAAAATTGAATTGTCGGAATTCCGCTATTTCGACCCCGCAACGCGCGAAGTCGTGGAGATCGACCAGACGATCGAGGCGCAGTTCGGCGATACGGTCGCCACGCCGGTCGGACAGATGGTCGTGCAGCCGACATGCTACATGGATGAGAGTTATACGGGGCACAAAGTGGGAGTGGTGAAGTATGCCTTCGCCCGCGCGGTCGATAATTACCGCAAGGCCGTCGAGAGTTCCGTGGTCAACAAACAGTCCTCGATCGTCACGCTCTCCTTGGACGACGTCGTGCCGCAACGGGCCGAAGACGTGCTCAATGAACTGATTGCCATATACAACGAAGACGCCGTAATGGACAGGCAGACCGTCTCGCGCACCACGGCCGAATTCGTCAACGACCGGCTGGCCGTCATCGGCGAAGAGCTGGGGAGTGTGGATAAGGACATCGAGAAGTTCAAGCGCGATAACGGAATGTACGACTTGGCCTCCGAAGCCAAGCGGTCGATCACCGAGGGATCGAAATTCAAGGAGGCGAGCATCGAAATCGAAAACAACGTGCAGATGGCCCGCTACATCCGCGACTATCTTTTAGACAACGACAAGCGTTCGGCCCTGATCCCCGCGTCGGCATCTATCGGCAACACGGGCATCTCGCAACAAATCAACGCCTACAACGATGGCGTACTGCGCCGCGACAAGCTGACAAGCGAGGGTTCGGCCAACAACCCCATCGTCCAGAATTTAGACAATGTGCTGACCGCCACACGACGCTCCATCATCTCGTCGCTCGATTCGCACATCTCGTCGCTCGAACTGCAATTAAAGAACATGCGCAAGGAGGAGGATCGGGCCAATTCGCGGCTTCTGTCGGCCTCGACGCAGGAAAAGGAGATCCTCTCGATCGCCCGTCAGCAAAAAGTTAAGGAGTCCCTGTACCTCTATCTGTTGCAGAAGCGCGAGGAGAACGAACTGGCACGCGTGATCGTCGAACCCAACGCCCGCATCGTCGACCTGGCCTATGGATCAACACAACCGATCTATCCGCGACCGCTGCTCATTCTGCTGGCGGCCATGCTGCTCGGTTTCGCCATACCTTTCGGCCTGTTCTACCTGCAACAGATGCTCGACACCACGATCCGTGGCCGCAAGGACATCGAGGACAACACCACCATCCCCTTCATTGGCGATATTCCCCGCGCCGAGGGAACCACGCGCCGCGGCATCGCCGTGCGCGAGAACGGTCGCGACGCCGTGTCGGAGGCTTTCCGCATCATGCGTACCAATATGAACTTCATGGCCGTCAAGGCACAGGGGTTGAAGGTAATCATGCTCACCTCATCCAACCCCCATGCCGGCAAAACCTTCATATCGACCAACTTGGCCATGACACTGGCCATGACGGGCAAACGGGTTCTTTTGATCGACGTCGACCTGCGCCGCCGCTCGCTCTCGAAGAGTATGGGGCACGGCAAGGATACCGCCGGTGTGAGCGCTTACCTCTCGGGTAGCATCTCCGATCTGAAAGAGGTTATCAAGAAGTCGCATTACAACGAGAATCTCGACTTGATCTACGCCGGCGTAATGCCGCCCAATCCGGC
>CAZEXJ010000054.1:0-1799 GCA_964516585.1 uncultured Alistipes sp. | reverse complement strand
AATGATGAAGCAGATCATCACGCGCAGACCCTTCTGCTCGTAAGCCTCCTTTTTGTCGGCCATCTTCTCGGGGGTCAGGCTGTGCCAGTTACCCCACATCGATACGAAGTCGACGCTGTCGGGCAGACCGCGCAGCATGTTGACCGTCGAAGAACCTTTGCCGACCCAGTTGCCGAACCAGCCGAAGGCTACGGGGTGTTTGGATTTCTTGTATGCGCGCAGGTTGGCGTAATACTCCTCGCCGTGGACGCTCTGCTCGGGCGAACCGGTGTAATCCAGCGGCTCACTCTCCGTCCAGTCGCTGCACGCAACCACCGTGGCGGCCGTCAGAAGCATTGCGATATTTCGAAATATGTTTTTCATTTCTCTAACGTATTAAGTGTTAATTCTTTTTAGCCCACCAAAGGTCGGTATTGTCGGAATCCTGACCGTTCGACAACATCCTCACAGCCGCCTGAACATTGGCGCTGTTGGTCGAGTACTCGTCCTCCGAGAAGCGCAGACGACGCTGGCCGCGTTCGGGAGTGATGCCCTGCGACGAACGGTTGGTCTGTGCCGGGAAGAGGTAGGGATAGCCCGTGCGGCGGAAATCGCTCCAACCCTCCAGACCGAGCGGGAAGTTGGCGATCCACTTCTGGGTGATGATGCGCTCGAGCTTCTTCTCGGCCGTGGCGCTCTCGTCCCAGGCGATGGTCATCGTGCTCTGGTTGGAGATGTTCATCGAGCTGTTCACGGGGTCGGAGTAGTTGCCCGGCTGCGACGAAGAGTCGGCCAAGTAGGCGTCGACATTGCCGATTCCCCACTCGTCGAACGACGTCCGGACACCCTTCTCGTAGAGCTCCTTGACCGTTCCGCCCATGTTCCAGCCCTTCAAAGCACCCTCGGCACGCAAGAACCAAGCCTCCGAAGCGTAGAAAATGGGCATCGGCGTGGTCAGCTCGACCTTTATGCGCGAATATTGCGCATATTTGCCCGGCGAGGCATTGGGGTCGCCCGAACGGACACCGATGAAACCACCGCCTTCCAACCCGGCCTCGGTGAAGTAAGCCGCACGGCGCGGGTCGTTGTAACCGTTCATGTAGGCAGTGATGCAGGCGTTGGCACGCGCCTCACCCCAAGAGTCGCCGACCACGGAATAGCCGTTCTTGTAACGGTTGTTCAGGTGATCGTAGGCCGAATCCGCCGGGACGGTCATCACACCGAACGAATGGGCGACGGCCTCCTCGGCCTTGGTCTTGGCGTACTCGGCATCCACCGAGCTGATACGCATGGCCATACGCAGTTTGAGCGAGTTGGCGAACTTCACCCACTGCTTCGTGTCACCGCCATAGACGTAGTCCACAGCAGCCAGCGGTTTGGCCGTCGAAGTGGTGGCTGCGGCGGTCAGTTCGGCGATTACCTCGTCCAGATCCTCCATCATGGCGTGCCAGGCGGTCTGCTCGTCGTCGTAGGCGGCGGAATACTGGCCGTTCGACATCTTCGAGTAGGGCAGCGGGCCCTGGAAGCTCAACACGTAGTGCATCGTGGCGATGCGGAGCAGGCGGGCCATCTGGAAGTAGTAACCCTTGCCCTCGCTGCGCTGTTCGATGGTGAAGTAGCTGGGGTAGAACTTGTCGTAATACCACTCGACAGACCACTTGTTCCAGTTGTCGTCCACGTTCCAGGTCGAGAAAAGCGTCGCACGGTTCCACGTGTTGGGCGCGGTGACATAACCGCCGAAGCAGGCCCAAAAGGTATTGTTGCGCTGGCAGGGGTTCTCCTCGGGCGAAGCCAAACAGTCGAACATCGAGGGGAAGTAA
>CAZEXJ010000053.1:0-6546 GCA_964516585.1 uncultured Alistipes sp. | reverse complement strand
CAGGCGGCCGGACGACGAGTATCCCGAAGGGCTGATCCGCTTCTTATCGGCTCTTCATACGGGGTATCATCAATTTGAAGATAGCGCGGCGGCAGTCCCGTCCGTCGTGCGAAACTTTAGGGACTGGGCTTCGGGTTTGGCTGCCGTCTGCCGGGCACGAAGAGAAGGACGAAACGACGGCTAAACGTGTAGAAAGCTCTCGGGTTCCTTGTTTGGACAGGGGTTCGACTCCCCTCAACTCCACAACAAGCACTTATTTTTCAATAAGTTGCATGATTAGCACCACAAAACGCACCGCAAAAGTCGCTTTTGTGGTGTTTTTTGTGCGCATTCCTGCCCGCGCGCTGCCGACTCGGCGAACAAAAGATCGCAGGCGACGGGCCGACGGAACCGGTTATACACGGATGCAGGGGCTGTCATGCCTCTTTTTTCGGCTTTTGCACAAAATCATAAAGAAAAAAACAGCCAAAATCATTGCCTTTTCGGAATTTTTGTTTAATTTTGTTCTACCCAAAATTAAAGATTCCAAAAAACAGGGATGAACCAACAAAAACTATCTTATTTATGAAGCAAAAAGCCTTTTTATGCCTCATGCTATTGATTATGGCATGGGGAGCGGTCGCGCAGAATCTGTCGACTGTCCAAGGTACTGTGCTCGATGACCAGGGCAATCCCGTCGTGGGGGCCTCGGTCTTCGTCAAGGGGACCAACAAAGGTACGTCGACCGACGTTGCGGGCGCTTTCACGCTCCAGGACGTCAAGACCGGAGAGCCGGTGGTCTTCGCATACATCGGTCTCAAGACACAGGAAGTGCCGGCTGCGGCCGTGATGAACGTGACCCTGCGCACCGAGCAGATCGACGAAATTATCGTCACGGCCTTCGGTACGGCCAAAAAATCGGCCTTTACGGGTTCGGCTACCGTGATGAGTGCCGAGAAGATCGAACGCAAGCAGGTAACCAGCGTGCTGGCCGGTCTGGCCGGTGAAGTTCCGGGCCTGCAGGTTGTGCCCACGACCTCGCCCAATTCGACCCCGTCGATGCTCATACGAGGCCGGGGCTCGATCAACGCGGGCAGCGATCCGCTCATCGTTCTGGACGGCATCCCCTACGACGGCTCCTGGAACTCGATCAACCCCGCCGACGTCGAGAACGTGACGGTATTGAAAGATGCCGCCTCGAGCGCCCTGTACGGTGCGCGCGGCGCCAACGGCGTAATCCTGATCACCACCAAGAAGGGCAAGCCCGGCGATGCCAAGATCACCTTCGACGCCCGCTGGGGTGTCAACTCGCGCGGCATCGAGGACTACGACCGCATCACCGATCCCGGACAATACTACGAACTTCACTACAAAGCCCTCTACAACAGCTATATCAATGACGGTCTGCTGCCCGCCGAGGCCCACCGCAAGGCCAACACCAACCTCTGCGGCAGCGCGGAGTCCGGCGGTTTGGGCTACCAGGTGTATGCCGTGCCCGAGGGCGAATACCTCATCGGCACGAACGGCCGCCTGAACCCCAACGCCACGCTCGGCAACCGTATATACAGGAACGGCAACGTCTACACGCAGCTGCCCGACGACTGGACTGACGAGACCTACCAGACCGGTTTCCGCCAGGAGTACAACCTCTCGGTCGCCGGCGGTTCGGAGAAGGCACAGGTCTACACTTCGTTCGGTTATCTGAACAACGAGGGTATCGTCGCCTCGTCGCGCTACGAGCGTATTTCGAGCCGTCTGCGCGCCACCTACCAGGCCAAAAAGTGGCTCTTTTTGAGCGGCAACATCAGCTTCGCCCACAGCATCTCCGACGCGGCCGCCACCAGCAGCGGTTACGTGACGGGCAGCGTCTTTACAGACGCCATGAACATCGCACCGATCTATCCGCTCTATGTCCGCGACGGCGACGGCAATATCCTGCGCGACCAGAACGGCAAGGTATTCGACTGGGGTAACGGCATGTACGCCTATGCGACCCGTCCGGTCAACACGAACAGCAACTCGCTGAACTCCCTGCTGCTGGAGACCGACCGCACGGTCAACAACAACTTCACGGGCGACGCCTTCGCCGAGATCCTCCTGCCCAAGGGCTTCAAGGTGACCATCAAGGGCGGCGCAATGCTCCGCGAACGCCGCACGAAGTCGACCACAAACCCCTACTACGGCTATTCGGCCTCCACCACACACGGTCTGCTTTCGGTCGGCCACTATCGCACCTGGACGTACAACTTCCAGCAATTGCTGACCTGGAGCCACTCGATCTGCGGCCACAACATCGAACTGATGGCCGGTCATGAGAACTACGACTACACGTACGAAACACTCTCCGCCACGAAGGCCGGCGCCGTCGATTTCAAGGGCAATACCGAGTTGAACGGCTATCTGGAATACCCCTACGACCCCAGCTCGCGCACAAACCGGTACAACACCGAGGGTTATATGTTCCGCGCGATGTGGGACTACGGCGACCGTTTCTTCGCGCAGGCCTCCTACCGTCTGGACGCCTCGTCGCGCTTCCATCCCGACAACCGCTGGGGTAGCTTCTGGTCGTTGGGCGGCGCCTGGATTCTGAGCCGCGAGAAGTGGTTCGAATCCAAGTGGATCGACATGCTGAAGATCAAAGCCTCCTACGGCGAGGTCGGCAACGACGACATCGGTTCGTTCCGCTACGTCGACACCTACGCCATCTCGAACGTCGACGGCGAGTTGTCGCTCGGCTTCTCGGCCAAGGGCAACAAGGACATCACGTGGGAGACGGTGAGCAACCTCAACGCCGGCGTCGAATTCGAACTCTTCGACCGGCGTCTGAACGGTACGATCGAGGTCTACAACAAGAAGACGACCGATATGCTCCTGTGGTTTACGACCCCCATATCGCTCGGCTATTCGGGTTACTACAAGAACATCGGCGATATGCGCAACTTAGGTTTCGAGGTGACGTTGGACGCCACGCCCGTACGCACGAAAAACTTCGAATGGAAGGTCGGGCTGAACTTCAGCTACAACGACCAGAAGGTGATCTATCTGCCCGAATCGAACAAGACGATGACCGTCGAAGGTCACGGCGGTTACCAGAGCAGCGACAGCTACGTCGGCGAGGGTCTGCCGCTGTACACCTGGTACATTCCCAAGTCGGCCGGTCTTTCGGAGGACGGACGCCAGATGTGGTATGACATCAACGGCAAACCGTCGACCTCCTACGACGGAAACACGCAGCTCTACCTGATCGACCCCAAGCAGCGCATGATGGGCGGTTTCAGCACCTCGCTGCATTTCCACGGCGTGGATATCAGCGCACAGTTCACCTACGGCATCGGCGGCAAGAGCTTCGACCAGGAGTACGCCCAGCTGATGACCGTGCCCCAGGGAAACATCGTCGGCACAGCCCTCCACAAGGACATCCTGAAGGCCTGGACGCCCGAAAACAAGCAGACCAGCGTGGCCCGCTGGAACTACGGCGACCAGTACGGAACGATCATCTCCGACAAGTGGCTCATCGACTCCTCGTATCTGAACTTCCAGAACTTCCAGGTGGGTTACACGCTGCC
Source organism: uncultured Alistipes sp. (assembly GCA_964516585.1). Classification (GTDB taxonomy): domain Bacteria; phylum Bacteroidota; class Bacteroidia; order Bacteroidales; family Rikenellaceae; genus Alistipes. The sequence goes on along the minus strand of CAZEXJ010000053.1, from coordinate 3,001 downwards.
CCGCAAGTGGACGCGCCCGATGGGCATCAGCCGCATACGCATCTATGTAGCAGGCGAGAACCTCTGGTTGTGGTCGCACCGCAAGGGCTTCGACCCGCGCTACTCGGCCGGCTATGGTACATACAGCCCCATGCGCACGATCTCCGGCGGTATCAACATCCAATTCTAAACCTATTGAGCACAAAACTATGAAAACGACTATAAAAGCCCTGTTGCTTGCCACGGTTATCGCTGCGGCAACCGGCTGCGTCAAGGAGGTCTTCCCCGAAACCGACTATTTGACCACCGATCAGGTTCAAAAACAGGAAAAAGCCATCGAAGGTTACATCAACTCGCTCAATGCACGCATGGTGGTCTCTTACGGCTATTCGTCGTACTGTGACTGGGATTTCGGCTATCCCTCGTTCGGCTTGGTCAATGACCTCTACTGCGAGGATATGTCGACCTACACGGCGAGCTCGTACGACTACCACTACTGGTACTGCACCGCCACCTTTTTGGGCGAGTATACGACTTCCGAGTGGTTCTGGGAGAGCTATTACGACCTGATCAGCCGCTGCAACGGCGTGTTGCGCGAGAACAACGAAGAGACGCAACCCGCCTACGAAGGCATCGCCCGTTTCTTCCGCGCGTTCTACTACTTCGATCTGTCGCGCCGCTACGAATGGAAGGATACCGGGTTCGAAGATCTGGATCAAAAGGCCGAAGCGAACGGCGTCAAAGGGGTGACCGCCCCGATCATTACGGAGAAAACCACCGAGGCCGAGGCCCGCAACACCCCCCGCGCCCCCTGGTATGAAATGTACAAGTTCATCATCGACGACCTGAAGTATGCCGAAGCCGCCTTGAAGGACTACGACCGTCCGAAGAAGAACCTGCCGAACGTCGCCGTGGTCAACGGTCAGCTGGCCCGCGTCTATCTGGATCTGGCCTCGCGCTACGAGCAGAATGCCGACGCCGCCTCGGAGGCCTCGGCCGCAGGATTCGATCTGGGCGCTGCGGATGCCAAGGGCTTCTACAGCCTGGCCCTCGAAGCCGCCAATACGGCCATCCTCAAGAGCAACAGCCCCCTGACCAAGGAGGAGTGGTACAGCGGTTTCAACAAGATCTCCACGCCGGCCTGGATGCTGGGTCTGATCATCAACAAGGAGCTGGTCGGTTCGACATACGCCAACTGGATCTCCTCGATGTCGCCCTGCACGAGCTACGGTCTGGCCGGCATCACGGTGGAGGACGGCGTCTACGAAAACCAGTACGCCGTACAGCGTACCATCACCGAGCTGCTCTACAACTCGATCCCCCAGACCGACTGGCGCAAAGCCTCGTGGATCGCTCCCGAGGATGCCGGCGACGCAACGAAGGTCGGCAAATACAACGTGCAGATTCCGGGCGCGATGTTCGCCGAGATTCCGCAGCTGACCACCGTGAAGTTCAGCCCCAAGAACGGCGAAATCGCCGACTACACAATCGCTTCGGCCGTCGACTACCCGTTGATGCGTGTCGAGGAGATGTACCTGATCCGTGCCGAGGCTGAAGCGGGCGCCAACGGCGTGCAGGCCGGCATCAACAGCCTCGGCGACTTCGTGCGCACGTTCCGCGACGCCAATTACAGCTACTCCGGAGCAGCGACGCAGGAAGATTTTATGGAGGAGCTGATCCGCCAAAAACGTATCGAGTTCTGGGGCGAAGGCCTGTTAGCCTGGGATTACAAGCGTCTGAACCTCGCCGTCACACGCAAGTACGAAGGTTCGACCTTCCCCGACGTCTACCAGCTCAACTCTCGCGCAGGCTACTGTGCACCCTGGCTCAACACCTACATTCGGCGTTCGGAACGGGGCATGAACCCGGCCCTGAAGCTGAATCCCGACCCGTCGGGCTATACCGACTAACATTCTCAGAGGATCAAAAAACAACGATCAAGTTATGAAAATCAGAAATATATTTACCGCGGTTCTGGCGCTTCCCGCCCTGCTGCTCGCTGCTTGCTGCGACGAAGATTCGAACTGGAATCCCGGCCCAAAGACCGAGAATATCCATCAGGTCTACTTCAAAAAGGCACTTTCGGAAACCGAAATCGAACCCAACACGACGACCGATTTTACCGTCAAATTCTACCGCAACAACAGCCAGGGTGCGATCAGCGTACCGCTGACGATGGAGGGTTCGGACCTCTTTCAGGTTCCCGCCACGGTCGACTTCGCCGACGGAGAGAGCTCGGTCGAGGTTACCATTGCCGTCACCCCCACCGAGGTGACCGGTCTGCACGAATGCACGATCAAGATTCCCGACGGCATTTACAGCAGCCCCTATTCGAAAGAGTACACCGCCTACACGATGCGCATTACGATCATCCAGTGGGTTCCATACGCCGAGAATGCCAGCGTCTACGGTTCTATGGAAAGCAAAAAGGGCGGAGCAATTGATCCCACCATGCCGGCCTACACCACGACGCTCTACAAGGCCGAGGGTATGGATCGCTACTACGTCACCATCGGCAACCGGAAGATGGTCTTCAACACCGTGGCCAGCGATGCCTTGGGCGTGGGCGTCCACTACATCTACCCGATGGGCGGTTACACCGGCAAAGACCCGTATGACGGCTCGGCAGCCTGGTACTTCGCATCCAGCCCCACCGGCAGCTACCCGATCCTCTGGCCCGAATCGGGGTGCAGTTTGGACTGGTGCCAGATCTACTTGGGCGTGGATTCCTACGACTACACCATCTTCAATACGGAAGAGAAGTACCTCTGTCTGTCGATCCTCAGCTACAAATACGATGCCTCGGATGCGCCTATCGGCTACGTCTACGAATACATCTACGTTGATTGGAGTTCTGAAAATTAATAAGTTATGAATACCATATTTCAAAAGATCACCCGCAAAGGCGGGGCCTGGCTGCTCGCCTCGGCAATATGCGCGGCAGCGCTGTCGGGTTGCAGCGACGACGAAGCGGTCGACGGAAAAGCCGGCGGGAATCCGCTGCCCACTCCGCAGGTCGTCA
>CAZEXJ010000052.1:0-3784 GCA_964516585.1 uncultured Alistipes sp. | reverse complement strand
GGGTGGGGCGTGGAAAGGTTGGCGGGGATCCCGAGATGTGCGCTTTGCACGCTCTGTCTGTCATTCTGAGGAGGCCGCCTGCGGCCGACGTGAGAATCTCTACACTCGACAATGGAAATAGTCGTCCCCAACCAGATTCTTCGCTTCGTTACACTCCGCTCAGAATGACACGTCGGTGGGAATAGCATCCCAAGCACCACCCTATTTTTCGTCAAAAATGCTATTATACAACGCAACGCAGGAGCGAGACGATGGGCTGTACTGGCGTACTGCCCATTGTCGAGTGACAAGGCGCGGAAGTAGAATAGTATTTTTCACGGAAAAGAGCCCCATTTTTCGTCAAAAGGCGTTAGTAGCGGTGCCGACATGAAATTGGCGCGGATAGGCTGTACTTGGCGTACTGCCCATTTGCGGATTCGAACGAGGCGAAGGAAATGACGCCTTTTCACGAAAAATTCACGAAAAATTATCTGTCTTTCATCTTTTCAAGCTGCCTCTTAACAATATCGATCGACTTATCGACGGCCTCCTCGAAGGTACGGGCACGCTCCTCGACATGGATATCGCCGCCCGGAATGTGCAGAACTATTACCACGACTTTGTTGCCGCGCTCCTGATCGTGGTCGAGACGAAGCACAACCTCTGCGCCGCCCGATCGCTCGGCGAAGCGGTCCAATCGATCCATTTTCTTCTGAATAAACTCGATCAAACGCTTGTCTGCATCGAATTTCACTGACTGAATCTGTACATTCATAGGCCAAAATTTTAGTTAATAAATAATACCTGCTCCACAAGGGATGTGTTAACTGCCGTCGTGCTCCGAGTCGGCCGATGACGGCTTCTCGTTGCACCGGGGATGCGCCCGGAGGTAGACCTGCTTCAACTTGGCGATATTGTTGTGGGTGTAGATCTGTGTCGACTGCAAAGAGCTGTGTCCCATAAGCTCCTGTATCTCTCTCAGATCGGCGCCCTCGTTCAGCAGATGCGTGGCGAAAGTGTGCCGCAGCACGTGGGGGCTTTTCTTACCCTGCACGCCCGCACCCGACAATATATGCCCGACGATACGCTGCACTGTCCGAAGCGTCATACGGCGTCCCTGTGAGGTTAAAATTAATGCTTTTTTTGCAGATATGCAAATATTTTGCAAACTTACCAGCTCCTCATAGCGTTTTATCAGCGGCACCACGCCGTGAAATATCGGCACCATGCGCTCCTTGCCGCCCTTGCCGTGCACCTTCAACAGCGAATAATCGTCCGACAAATCGCCGAAGTCAGCGGCGACAAGCTCCGACAGACGCACTCCGCACGTATAGAACAGCACCACGATCAACGCGTTGCGCACCTGTTCGAAATCGTCCGACGCCACGTATTCGCGCAAGTCGCCGAGCACGTCGTCCATGCGTGTCTCCGGCACGAATGCAGGCAGGCGATGCGATGTTTTCAGCAGCGAGATGCCGCTCATGACATCGCGCCCCGTGCGCCCGGTGCGCAACAGCCAGTGCCACAGCGCGCGCAGCGAGGCCACCTCGCGGTTGATCGAGGCTGCACAGAGACGTCCCGACTCCGACAGCGACATGATCCACTCCTGCACGTCCTCACGGCGTATCGCTTCGGGATCGAACTCGGCGTCGCTCACCCCGAGCCACTCCAAAAAGTCCTCTATGTCGCGGCAATAGTTGCGAACCGTAAGAGGCGAGTAACGGCGTTCGGCCTGCAAGTATGTCAGAAAATCGTTAAGCATGCAAACTATGAATCGGGCAATGTCCTATCTCGACGGCAGCCACTGATAAAAACGCACCCCGAGCGGGGTCTCCACTTCGACGCTAACCGCCTCGTCGCTGCACTTAGCATGCAGCAACCTGCCCTCGGGCAGTACGGCGAAGCCTATCTGCTCGACCGTGGCATCGGAGGATATTTTAGCCGCCGCGACACCTCCGCGACCGACCGAGAACAGCGTTCCCGAAGCGGTGGCGACCACCGGCGCCGAGAGCGTTACACCTACGCCGTCGCTGCCTGTCAGCACTATGCAATCGGCAGCAGCAGTGGCACATGCGACGCACTCCACACCCTGCCACGGAGTGTCGACGGGCATGCGGCAAACCCCGTCGCGCCACAACAGTTCGTCGTACATGCCGCGACGCAGCGGCGAATCGCCTGACAAAGCGGTCGGCAGGGAAGTAGACAGGGGATATGCCGTCGCCGCCTCTGCCTCGTAATCGTCGCGCGTGATGTCGACAAAACCTGTCGCCGAATGTCGCGGCTCGGTCACATCGAACGCCGCACGACGACCTGCCTCGAACGAACATACTGCCATCGACACGCACTCTTTCATCGAACGGCACACCTCCGCATATCGCTTGGCGCGCCTGCCTAACGCACGTTTCAAATCCTTGTCGAAGGCCTCCGCACCGCCCGCAGAGACATAATGCCGCGCAAGAGTGTATGCCCAGCGGCACATCGCGCGGCAATCGCCGCCGCTGTCGATACGCATCAACACATACCCGGCATAAAGCTGCAAGACAACGGCATCTGTTGATGCTTCAACCTGCCGCTGTTCGTGCAGACGATCGTATAAATATGTGTAAAGCGCGGCACGGTTGCGATCCTTGCAGCGCACGGTCATCTGCGACACGGCTTCGGCAACGGTCTGCCCGTCGCAATCGCAGTCTGACTCGCAGAGACGACGCACCGACTCGGGCAGCGAACGCGCAGCAAGCGTCTTGCGCTGCCGCGAAGCGTCGAGCGACTCCCAACGTAGCTGTGCCGCAGCGTCGGTCGATACCGCAAGCACACTGCAACACAATAATATGCGATATAAAACTTTTATCATAACAATCCGCTCCGCCTACCGGCCGACAAACCGTCGTTCCGTTCGACCGCAAGCCGAAACAAAGATACGAATAAGTGAGGGCAAAAACAAGCTTGTTTGCATTTTGCCTAACGGGAGTATTTTTTTTTGTGCCATTGCGAGCCGAGTGTAACGAGGCGTGGAAGGGGTGTCGGGAATCCCTGAAATGTGCGCTTTGCACGCTAAGCCTGTCATTGCGAGCCGAGTGTAACGAGGCGTGGCAATCTCGTGTGTGACAGAGATTCTCACGTCGCGTTTTTCAAACGCTCCTCAGAATGACATAACAAACGTCGACCACGAAGCGACGGCTTGCGCCGTTATATAATTCTGACCCTCCCCTAAATCCCCTCCTCGGAGGGGACTTGGGTCGCTGCGCTCCGGGTGGAGCATGGGGAGGTTGTCGGGAATCCCTGAACTGTGCGCTTTGCACGCTAAGCCTGTCATTGCGAGCCGAGTGTAACGAGGCGTGGCAATCTCGTATGTGACAAAGATTCTCACGTCGCGTTTTTCAAACGCTCCTCAGAATGACAAGACGGAGGGAATGATCGTCCAAAATGAGATTCTCACGTCGCGCTACGCGCTCCTCAGAATGACATATTGCAGAGAATAGCGTCCAAAGCACCACAACATTCTTTTTCGTCAAAAGGCGTTAGTTACAAGCCGCACGTGAAAAATCCGCAGATGGGCTGTACTTGGCGTACTGCCCATTTGCGGATTCGAACGAGGCGCAGGAAATGACGCCTTTTCACGGAAAAGAACCGATTTTTCGTCAAAAGCGGTATTATACCACGCGACGACGGAGTGAGGCGATGGGCTGTACTTGGCGTACTGCCTATTCGCGCCAATGATTGAGGTGACGCTAATGACGCCTTTTCACGGAAAAGAACCGATTTTTCGTCAAAAGCGGTATTATACCACGCGACGACGGAGTGAGGC
>CAZEXJ010000051.1:0-6793 GCA_964516585.1 uncultured Alistipes sp. | reverse complement strand
GAGGATCAACAGTGTACACTCCCTTCCACCCACCCTGTCACTCCGATGAAGGGCGCAGCCCGACCGTGGGAGTAACGTTCCCTTCTCCTGTCATTCTGAGGAGCGCGAAGCGCGACGTGAGAATCTCATACAAAAACGAGATTGCCACGCCTCTCTACGCTCGGCTCGCAATGACATGGTGAGGCGTTGCGCCTTGTCACGAATAATACTTCTACCATATCACTCCGAGGGAGAAGCTTTGCTTCGACCGTGGGAGTCTCGTCCCCCTCTCCTGGCATTCTGAGGAGCAACGCAGTTGCGACGTGAGAATCTGGTTGTGGACGACTATTTCACTGTCTTGTGTGGATAGAGACTCCCACGGTCACTTCGTTCTCTCGGAGTGACATGGTAGAAGTATCATTCGTGACAAGGCGCAACGCCTCACCATGTCATTGCGAGCCGAGTAAAGCGAGGCGTGGCAATCTCTTTATTCCCGTCTCCACCGGTTTTTGCGGGTGATTCCAATAATCTCTCTCTCGCGGCGAATGAAAACGGGCGGTCTTCAATTGAAGACCGCCCGAAAACTTTACGCAAGCAGGCAGCAGGCTACCACTTCGACACCTCGCGATCGACGATCTCGATGCGCTCCTCCAAAATATCGCGCATGCGCCCCACGGCCTGACTGAACGACAGACGCTCGTCGCCGTTGGTATCGGTAGTCATCGACCACACGGAGAAGTTGCGCTGTGCCGAGATGGCGATGTATTCCTCCTGCTCGTCGATGTAGTTCAATGCCGTCGTAAACTTGGGTTTCAGCACACGCCAGCGCTCGGCCGCCGTCTTGCGGAAGCCTTCGTCGTCGAACAGACGGTCGTACCACCATGCCCACTGTATGAACAGTCCCCACTGTGCCGCAGGTGAAGCATTGTAGGAGAACGTACCCCAGTCGAAGTCCCACACCGGACCGGCCACGATCTTGCCGCCGCGATCCTTGTGGAGATATACGCTGCCCGGGTTGCCCAACTCGTGGTTGACCGTAAGTTCGTAGATCAGCCAGTAATCGACGAACGACACCTCGTCGAGGTAACGGCGATAACCCTTCTCGGGGTCTTTGAACGAATCGCCGTAGATGACCGACTCGACCGTAGCGATGTGATCCTTTATCCAAGCCAACTGCTCGGGCACGAGTTCATCGTCGTCGGGCGACTTGACAGCGAAGGGGACATTGTGACTCGTGTGCCACTGCCATACGTTGTCGTAGTGGAAATCGAGTTCCAGCAGATAGCCGCCTGTCACAGCCTCGCCGTCGATGTCGGTCGGCTCCATTTCGGTGATGTTGACCCGGTTCTTATCGACCTTGATATGCTCGGCCAGAAGATATTGCCCCTGATACTCGCCATTGAGGAACAACTCGACGTATTCGCAGCGGGGAGTCCACGCCAAAGAGGTCTGCTCGGCAAGATGATAGGCTATCTTGTTGCGCATCAGCGTGCGATCCATGTAATTTGCCAACAGGCACCAGCGTTTGTGTTTGGGCATGCCCAACATGCTGGCCTTGCTGTCGAGTTTGATGTTATAGGGCTTTTTAGGCCAGCTCCACGTCGTGTTGCCGCGACCGCGTATCGACATGGGGGTGCTCTCCATATCGTCGAAGCGGCCTGCGCCGTCGATCGTCACGGTCGATCCCTCCAACCATTCCTCCTTCGAGGTGATGGGCTGTTTGCCCGGAGTCTCGATCCACATTATGGGCAGTCCCGTAAAATTGGTCAGACGCACCGTGTATTCGCTCTTGCGCGAACCGGTGTAGACAGTATAGACCACATCGCCGCGAAAATCGTTGACGCTCTTGCCGCTGATCTGCTCCACGCCGTCGACCTCGATACGATCGGCGCCGTCGGCCGTGAACGTGGCGATCAGATTCATCGATTGCTGATATTCGCTTATCGTCGCCGTAAAGGTCGATGTCGCGGCATCGAGATACAGCTCTATGTCGCTCGGAAGCGACGGATTCAAACTCTTCAACAGTCGCATCGAGGTGATGCCCGACGTATATTCGTCGCTTTCGACCGTTACGGGAGCCGACAATATCAACTCTCCCGATGTCAACTTTATAGCCACGCAGACTGCCGTGCGGAAATTACGCTGCATCCCCAGATCGGCTATGGTAGCGACATAGCCTCCCTCGTCGCCGCGACGCTCCACACGCGTCAGAGAGAACTCCTCGGGCTGCTTGCGCGTATCGTCGGCCAAACGCAGCGATACCTGACACCCCGACGACGCCACATCGCAGTTGAACTGCGCCGCCGCATCGGCTACGGCAAATGTTATCTCGGCGGTAGAGTTCGAGGCAAGCGTCACCTCATCGTCGCACGTGAGCGATATTGAGTGCAGGCGCGCCTGCTGCGAGGGGGTATCGGTCGAGTCCTTGTCGCACGCGACCATGGCCAAAGCCAATAAGGCAAACTGTATTATTCTTGTCTTCATAATTCGAAAGGTTTTATTTCCATATTACCGAGGTAACCGAACGGGCTGGCAGATCGAGCGTAAAATCGCCCTTGTCGCTGCGCACGACCGTCTGCTGCTGCGATTGTCCGTTGTTGAGCACCACCAACGACAGCGAACCGTCGGGATTCTCGAAAGCCGAACAGATGACACCCGAACCCGACGACTGTATGCGGCAGGCTCCGCGCTTGACGACTTTCGACATGTGGCCTATGGCATACCAGTGACTGCGATAGTTGAGCGACGAGAAAGAGTAGGTGCCGTCGCAATCGACAAAGCCGTAGCAGGTCGTGCAGCCGCCCGGGCGGTTGGGACCGCGGTTGGCGTCGAGCATGAAGTTCCACAGCACCACGGCACGGCAATAGTTGTTGATCGTGCCTATACACACGTCGGACATGTGCCACATAAGGTTATCGCCGAAATTGGGGCACCATGTGCCGATACTCTGCTCGGTGAAGTAGATGCCCTTGTCGGGTGCGGCGTTGTGCACCTTGGCCAAAACCGAATAGTTGCCGCCGTAGGCGTGCCATGCCGAACCGTCGAAATACTTGGCGGCCTGCTTATCGGCGAATATGTTGGTCACGTAGTCGGGAACGTCGAAGTTGTGGTCGTAAGCCCATATCTTGGTGGTGATGCCGCGGCTCTCGAACTTCGGACCCAAATAATTTTTGACGAACTCGCGCTGCTGCTCCCACGACATGTAGGTCGAAGCGGAGTTGCCCTGATTCAGAGGTTCGTTCTGAGGCGTCACTGCTTCGATCTTGAACCCGTTCATCTCCATCTCCTCGATCCACAGGGCGAAATATTCGGCATAATCGGCATAGTGGTCGGGATTGACCCGGCCGCCAGTCCACTTGTCGTAAGAACCGCTGCCGCTCACCGGCATCTTCATCCACAGCGGGCATGTCCACGGTGCGGCTATTATCTTCACATCGGGGTTTATGGCGAGGATCTCTTTGAGTATGGGGAACAGATCGCGCTTGTCGTACTCGTGTATCTCGAAAAACTCCAAACCGGGCTTGTCGCAGCAGGTGTATTCGTCCAACGAGAAGTCGGAGCAACCGATCGAGATGCGCACATAGTTGTAGCCCAAGCCCTCCTCGGCATCGAACGCCGCACGCAAAATGCGGTCTCTGTCCGTTGCCGACATTTTCAGCAGGTTATATGCCGTCGAACCCGTTATGGCGGGGCCGAAGCCCTCCATAGTCTGATATTTGGTCGACCGATCGACCGTCAGGTTTTTGGCAGCCGATATCGCCTCCGAGGCCTTGCGAGCCTCGATCTGCTTGAACAGCGACTTCCTGTCGGCCGTGGTCTGCCATGCCTTCACCGACGCAGGGAAGTTCTCGTCAGTTTCGCCCGAAGTCTTTACGGTTATATTTTTAATGTCGGTATAAACGCCGTCGCGGCCGGCCACACCGAATACCTTATACGAGGTGCCGGCTTTCAGACCGTCGAACACCACTTTTGTCGACGAGGCGAGCGACTTGCCGCTGCGCATCTCCGACAGCGACGGGGTCACGGCGTCGGCCGAAGCTATGGTGCAGTATGCCACATCGGCATTTTCGATTCGCACGTCGACCTCGACCGATGTGTCGGTGCAAGAGGTTTGCGACAATGCGATGTCGGACTTGTCCTTGGGTTGATCGGGGGTATCCGATCCGCCGTCGTTACCGCAGCTTGCAAGAAGACCGATGCAAAATACGGCAGTAAAATAGATTTTTTTTATCATAGGTAGTTATGTTTGATTCCCATACAAATTTAGCAAAAAGATGAATATGGGACGGGCGTCACGACAAAAATATAGACCTCCTCGAATTGAATATATTATGCAGCAAACGTTTATAATCATATAAAAGTGGAGCGCGCATTGCTGAAATAAGAAAAAATCATTAAATTTGCATGTATGAAAACTACTGCCGCTATTCTGTACAATATATCGATTGCCGCCGCGATCATCTTATCTCCGGGTGCGGCACAGGCCGCCCGCGACATCGACGAAGAGATCGACAGGCTCGACCGTGCGCTCGACATGGCCGACGAGTATGTCGCCACGCACAACGTAAAGGTGATGACCATAGAGAACATGCTGCACTCGCGAGGCGTCTCGCTCGAACAGCAATACGAGATCTACGGGCAACTCTACGATGAGTACGTGGCATTTCAGTTCGACAAGGCCATGGAGATGCTCGACCGGCAGGCCGATATAGCCAATGAACTCAACGACCGGCGCAAGATAGCCGATGTGATGCTCAACCGCGCCATGCTCTACACCACCTCGGGCATGTTCTTCGAGGCCAACATACTGCTGTCGTCAAACATCGACACGACGGTGCTAACCCGCCCGCAGCTCATCAAATATTATACTACCCAGCAGCGGTTCTACTTCGATTTCAACGACTACACACAGACGCCCGAGATGAACCGCATATCGGCCGCCAAGGTGCGTTACTACCGCGACCGCATATTGGAGGAGACCACCTCGGCATCGGAGACACACCAGTACATAGTCATCCGCGACTGCATGGACAACGGCGATTATGCACGCGCCGATCAGCTCAACCGCCAGCTGCTCGCACAGTTCACCCCCAACAGCCACGAGTTTGCCGTCCACGCCTACGATCAGGCCGTAATATGCGCGGCTTTGGGTCAGACCGAGGAGAAGATACTGTGGTACACGCGCTCGGCCATTGCCGACGTGAAGTGCGCCACAAAAGACAACGCCTCGCTCTGCTGTCTGGCACAGGCCATGCTGCAAGAGAATCAGATCGACCGTGCGTTCCGCTATATCACCATATCGCTCAACGACGCACTGTTCTACAATGCCAAGCTGCGCCCGTGGCAGATAGCCGGAGTAATGCCCATGATCGAACAGTCCTATCAGGAGTCTATCGCCAAACAGCAGAGACATACGCACAACTACCTCATAGTGGCGATAGTATTGGCCACGGCGTTGTTGGGAATATGCCTGTTGGTCGCCTATCTATATCATCGTTCGCAAGTTACGCGCCGCAAGATAGAATCGATGCACCGACAGATCAACGAATATAACGCCTCGCTACTGGAGGTCAACGAGAAGTCGAAGATAATGAATGCCGCACTGATAGAGGCCAACACCGTCAAGGAGGAGTATATAGGTCTGTTCCTGTCGATGTGCTCCAACTACATCGAGAAGTTGATGTCGTATCAGCGCAACGTAAGACGCAAACTCGCCGCAGGCAAGATCGACGAACTCAAAGCCGAAAGCTCATCTTCGGAGGTGATCGACGCCGAGTTGGAGAGCTTCTACGAGATGTTCGACAACGCCTTCTTGCAGCTCTACCCCAACTTCGTCGAGGAGTTCAACGGACTGCTCAAACCCGCGTCGCGCATCGAACTGAAAAAGGGCGAGCGGCTCAATACCGAGTTGCGCATATTCGCACTTATACGGCTCGGCATCACCGACTCGTCGCGCATAGCCTCGCTGCTAAGATACTCGGTCAACACTATTTACAACTACCGCGCCCGAATAAAAAACAATGCCGCCGGCAGCCGCGACGACTTCGAGGAGGCGATCAAGACAATAGGAGTAATACGATAGCGCGCAAACAACTGCCCGATATGTCATTCTGAGGAGCACGCCTTGCACACCCGATATGTCATTCTGAGGAGCACGCCTTGCACACCCGATACGTCATTCTGAGGAGCGGTTGAAAACCGCGACGTGAGAATCTCATTCCCGTGGTTTCATTCTGAGCGTAACAACGTGAAGCGAAGAATCTGGTTGGGGACGACATGACTTTTCGCCCATAAACATAGTCCCCCAAAGAGATTCTCACGTCGGCCTGCGGCCTCCTCAGAATGACATGTCAGTGGGAATAGTTGCCTAAGCACCACAGTCTAATTTTTCGTCAAAAGCGGTTAGTTTACGGGGATTGTAGGTATGGATGGCGGTGCCAGCCGCCTCTTCAAGCCGAACTGGATGAAGCCTTCCGGCAGCACGTCACATACAAGTAAAAAGAAAGCCGAACCGTTATCTCTAACGGTTCGGCTTGAAGAGGCGGCTACCTACTCTCCCACCTAAATAGGCAGTACCATCGGCGTGAGTGAGCTTAACTTCTCTGTTCGGAATGGGAAGAGGTGGAACCTCACTGCTATAACCACCTAAAAGAACGTTGTTTTACTTGGATTTTTTCAATGGTTCCAACTCCATTATATCTTGACACGCTTGAAGATGAGATAGAATGTGTTTCAGAAAGCCTTTCGGGTAATTAGTACTGCTCGACTTTGACATTACTGTCTTTACATCTGCAGCCTATCAACGTAGTCGTCT
>CAZEXJ010000050.1:0-1635 GCA_964516585.1 uncultured Alistipes sp. | reverse complement strand
CTGAACGTATTGCGCGACTACAAGCACACCGATGTCGTTACGGAAGACGGTGTAACGATGCACACCAAAGACGGTGATTTCCATTATACGTTGAAAGAGGCTTGGGAAAAATACGGTCTCTACGAAGGTTCGATGGGTGTCCACGACTGGAACAACGACGGCAAGATCAACGACGACGACAAGCAGATTTACGGTTGCAAAGATCCGAAGTGGACTGGTTCGATCAGTTCGTCGATGTACTTCAAAGGCTTCGACTTCTCGTTCACCATCTACACCAAGCAGGGCCAGTGGTCGGCTTCCGCTTTCCACCAACAGTACATGAACTACGACCAACGTGGACGTCAGGAGATGTCGTTCGACTACTACATTCCGGCCGGTACGCCGGTTCTCGACCCTGCTACGGGCGATGTCATAACGCTCGGAACGTCGCATCACGGCAAGTATCCCTACCCGAATAACACCGACAAGAAGGGCGGCGGCTGGTTCGGCAACAAGAGTAATGCCAAGCAAGAAGGTTGGCAGTATCAAGATACATCGTTCGTGAAAGTGAAGAACATCACGCTGGGTTATACCTTCCCGAAAGCATGGATGCAGAAGATCCATATCAAGAGCCTGCGTCTCTATGTGAATATCCTCAATCCGTTCTGCTGGACCGATTACGAGGGCTTCGATCCCGAATGGGCAAGCGCTTCGCTGGTCAATGGCGGCCCGGCTTCGGTAACCTATCAGATCGGTGCCAACCTGAAATTCTAATTAAAAATGTTACGACAAATGAAAAAACTGATTTATATAGTTGCGCTGGCCGGAACGCTGTCGTTAACCGGTTGCGAAGATTTTCTGACGCCGGACAGCAAGAGCAGCGTACCCGACAAGGAGTATTTTTCCACGCCTTACGGTTTCCAATCGCTGGTTAATGATGTGTATGCGCAACTCGGTGCCAATGGCGGCGATAAGTTGTTTAACAGCTCGAATGCACCTGCATTGTTCAATGCCGGTACCGATATGTACACCAGTGCCCGCAACGATTGTGACGTGGCGTTGCACCTCTGGCAGAACTTCACGCCCGAAAACGGCACGGTGAAAACGTTCTACACCCACTGCTACGATGTAATTCGCGCCTGTCAGGCTATTCCCTATTATGCCGGTGGTGCGACTGTTTCGGATGAGGTCAAGACCAAGGCTATCGACGAGGGCCGTGTGGTTGCGTCGTTCATCTACTACCTGATGGTCAATAATTTCGGCGGCGTGCCTTTGGTGAAAGAGTTTGCCCCATTGCCAGTCAGCGGTTATCCCCGTGCTACGGCGGAGGAGGTCTACACCTACATCATCAACGAGTTGGAAGATGTGATTGCCCATAACAGCTTGAAAGCATCGACGGCCAAGAAGGGTGGCGGTGAGGTTTCGATCGAAACGGCCAAAGCCATCCTGGCGAAGACCTACCTGTCGGCTGCTTGGGACTTGAACAAACCCGAATACTTCTCGAAAGCGGCGACTTTGGCCGATGAGGTGATTGCCGGTCGCTCGCTGACGACGGATTTCGCCAAGTTGTGGGCTGCTGACCGCTCGGGCGATGACAACGAAGAGTTCATTTGGGATGTCGAGTACGATTACGATTCTGCTCCTGTTAAAACGAAA
>CAZEXJ010000049.1:0-10079 GCA_964516585.1 uncultured Alistipes sp. | reverse complement strand
AACACATAGTCGATGTCGTTCTGCAGTTCGAGGGTGACAACAACAACGTCTACCGCATACTGCGCGGCATCAAGAACCGTTTCGGCGCCACATACGAAATAGGCGTATTCGAGATGCACGACAGCGGACTGAAAGAGGTCGACAACCCCTCGGAGATTCTGCTGTCGCACTACGACGAGCCGCTGAGCGGCATATCGGTCGGCGCGGCGGTGGACGGCATACGCCCCTATCTTATCGAGGTGCAGGCATTGGTGAGCAGCGCCGCCTACGGCACGCCGCAGCGTTCGTCGACGGGCTTCGACTCGAAGCGATTGAACATGCTTCTGGCCGTGTTGGAGAAGCGCGTAGGCATGAAGATGTTCTCGAAAGACGTATTCCTCAACTTCGCCGGAGGATTCAAGATCGCCGACACGGGCATGGATCTGGCTGTGGTTGCAGCCGTCATATCGTCGTACTACGACCGGCCTTTGCAGGAGGGTGTATGTTGCACGGGCGAGATAGGTCTCTCGGGCGAGGTGCGTCCGTCGCCGAAGTGCGAGCAGCGCATAAGCGAGGCGGCGCGCTTGGGATTCCGGCGCATAGTCGTCTCCGGGTTCATGCAAAAGAACCTCAAACGACCCAAGAACATCGAGGTGGTATTCATCAACAGCATCGAACAGCTTCCCAAGGCATTGTTCTGACAGGCGGCACGGCTCGGACAGAGCCTGAGAAGCGCGGAGCGGCCGGCAAGCGTACGACAGCCGCCTGCGCCCCGACACATGGTATGGATTTTGAACCCTCGTCATGCAAACGGCAACGACATGACGAGGGTTTTGATATACGGAGGCACAGGACTCATAGGATCGCATCTCACGCTGCGACTGCTGCGCGACGGGCACAGCGTGACGTGCGTCGATCTCAGAGAGCCGTCCATGTCGCCGCTGCTCGACGAAATAGCCGGCAATCCCCGATTCCGGTTCATACGCCACGATGTCGTCATGCCGCTGCACATAGAGTGCGACCGCATATTCAATTTAGCATCGCCCACATATCTGCATCACGACTCCTCGCAGCCGTTCGACACGATGCGCACCAATGTGTTGGGAGCCATACGCACATTGGAATTAGCGCGTGAAAACCGCGCCCGCCTGCTCTTCGCCTCGTCGGGCGACATCTATCAAACCCGCAACGGCACGACCGCGACGGTGCTTCACCGCGACGAGAGTTTCTACTCCACTCTTTGCGAAGCCAAACGCTCGGCCGAGGCTCTGCACCGCGCATACATACGCCAATACGGCGTCGATGCCCGCATAGCGCGCATATTCAACACCTACGGCACAGGAGCCTCGCTCGACGACAGACGCGCAGTGATGTGTATGATCGTCGCAGCGCTCAACAACCGCGACATAGTGATCAACGGCGACGGCGACCAGATACGCACATTCTGCTGGGTGGGCGACACGGTGGAGGCGCTCGCCAAATTCATGGAGGCCGATTTGTCACCGAGGCTGTTCGCACTCAACATAGGCGGCCGCTACGAAATATCGATCCGCCAGTTGGCGGCGACGATAATACGTCTCAGCAGTTCCAAGTCGCGCATCGTTGCCGGCAGCCCGCGCCGAGACGACGAGCGTCGCAAGGTGCCCGATCTGCAACTCACCCGCCGGCTCATAGGGTGGATGCCCGAGGTGTCGATCTCGGAAGGCGTGATGCGCACCATACACTACGTCCGCCGCACGATCGACCGCCGGCTCGCGGCACGCCGCACATGGGTGGAGGTGTCGTAAGATTCGATTCAAATCTTTAACACGCAATGATATGAATGTAAATGATTTCAATTCGTTGATAGCGCAGAACTGCCTCACATTGGTCGATTTCTACGCTACATGGTGCGGCCCGTGCAAGGCAATGGCGCCTGCGGTCGACAAACTGACGACCGCCATGGAGGGTCGCGCGACGGTCGTCAAGATCGACATCGACAATCGCGAACACAGCGAGATAGTCCGCCGCTACAATATCGTATCGGTGCCGACCTTCATTTTGTTCCGCAACGGGGAGGTCGTATGGAGAGATAGCGGCGTGATGCCGTACGAACGCATAGAAGAGAGCATCCGACGATACGAAGCCGTAAAATCGTATTGAGGCAGCGGCATTATTCGCTGTAAGACAATCGCCAGCCCACTTCGTCGGCGATATGTTGCAAGGTTTCCGACGGCGGCATGCGATCGAGCAGAGCCGCCGTCATGTCGGCTGCCGCAGCGCCGTCGCGATCGATCAGATGCAAAAGCAGCGACGCAGCGCCGCTGCCAATGATGCGCGATGACTGAAATCGCTTCACCGCGCACTCTATGCCCAATACTGCCACACCGGCATCGACTGCCCTGCTGCGCGCTGCCGACATAAGCGCGCAATAGGCTATCAGCTCGCTGCTCTCGCTGCACCATATGCTCACCAACGAATCTATGGCCGGCATGTGCGAAAACAACCCGAAGGCCAGCTCCTCGGCTAACTCCACCGTGGTTATGCCGCGCGACCAGAACGAAAATTCGTCGATCGAAACAGCCTCCGGATCGGCCACGTGGCAGGCAGCAAGACGCAGCTCGCGCACCTGTTGAGAATAGAGATACTTAGCAAAACCGTGATCGCGCTGTTCGCGGCGCGCTATGTCACGCACCGTCGGGATGCTTACTCCGTAGTTGAGACCGTAACACACGCCGCGTCCTGTCATCGACTCGGCCACGGCTCCGTTCATCTGGCGACGCATCTCGGATAGCATCGCAATCATTCGCTGCGTATCGTCCATATCTGCGCCTTGGCCTTACTTGACAGGAACCGTCACCGTAATATCCCTGCCGAACTCGAATAGCGGCAATACGGTGTTGAACAATGTCTTCTGTCCGAACAGCAGACTGCACTGCGCATCGTTGGCACAGCGATATGTCGCCCGGCCGCGAGGGTCGCTTGCAGGATATGCCGTATCGCCGGGCGTGATCTGCAACAATATTATGTCGCCCGACAAGTCGTCGGCCGGCAGCAGTCCTCCCGACTCGCTGAAACGTGCTACGATGTAACTCGTCTTGTCGGCATTCAATCTGACGGGCAGTGTGACAGTGAATGTAGTCGAGACGTGTTTTCCCAAAAAGAGTTCGAGATATGTCTGCTCCAACTCGTCGATCTTATTCAAAGCGCACTCCAATCCCGCGCCGAATACATTCTCTCCGGCCTCGCCCGTGATGAGATCGATGCGATGACGGCGCAGCGAGAATATGTCGGTCGACAACTGTTTGGCCGCAGCCTCGGGGGTCTGCTCGATGCTGCTCATACGATTGGGCAGCAGATGTGCGAACTCGGTATCCGATCCGGCGATGTGGGACATAGTCTTCACCCCGTCGCCCGACGCGCTGCACGCGGCCGGTTCATTGCATGCCAATCGCACCTCGGCAGCAACGATCGAATATGAAATTTTATCGACCAACGGCGCCCGAACGCCCAGATACTTTTGTGCATAACGTGCATATGGTCCCACTGCGACCTGCTCTTTGCACACGGTGACGACCACCTCTATGGGCGTCGCAGCCTCACCAAAAACAATCTCTCCATTATCGGCATATACACCTATACGCTTGATATTGCCCTGCGCCGAAGCGGCAGCGGCGGTCATGACCAGAAGGGTCGAAAGCACAAATACGATACGTTTCATAAACATGCTGCAATTTAGTTGAGAACAAAAGTAGCAAATTTTCGCGCCATATCAAAATTTAAGATAGAAATCGCGGGTCAGACGCCTGTAATCGTCGGTAAATAGCTCGGGCGCCGATTGTATAACAAGCTCCTCGCAGATGGTCTCGACCGCCTGTGACGAGCGAACCAACTCCAACATCGAACGTTTTACTGCCGAGTGCGTCGTGGTGCGCACGTCGCAACGGCGACGCAGCAGCAGTCTGCCGCCGCACAACCCGATGAAATCGTCGGCCGCCTCACGAGGCAGGATAAGCGACATTCGCCCCGCTGCCGACAGCAGGCGCTCGGCCGCCGCTACGATATCCTCGAAAGAGAGCTGGGTGCAATGACGCGCCACGCTGCGCGCTCTGTCGGGCGGCAGCAGCGACGATGTGAAATATGGCGGATTGGAGACTATATGATCGAACGGCTCGTCCGATACGAACGTGCGTATATCGGCGCACACAGCCTTTACCCGCTCGCTCCAAGGTGAAGCGGCGATGTTGGCTTGCGCCTGACCGACGCAGTCGCGGTCGATGTCGACGGCCGTAATGCGCGCCCCGGGGCAACGCTGGGCGGCCATAAGGGCTATGACTCCCGTACCCGTGCCGATATCGAGTATGCGGCCGACGTCATTCCCGAGGTCGCACCACGCGCCGAGCAGCACTCCGTCGGTGCCCACCTTCATAGCGCATCGCTGCTGTTCGATCGAAAACTGCTTGAAGCGGAACATCGGCCTAATCATTTATTTCAGAAATCCGTCGATGCCCGCACCGAACAGCGAAAAGTCGTAGCGAACGGGGTCTTCGGCGTCGAACTCGCGGAGCGACCCGGTGATCTCCACCGTCGCTTTCCAGTCGCTCTGACGGCGCGACAACAGACCGAGTGCACGCCCCATATTGCCCGTATGCACATCCAACGGCAGATATAGTGCCGACATAGGTATCGTCCGCCACAGGCCGAAGTCGACACCTCTGTCGTCACGGCGCACGAACCAGCGGATATACATGTTAAGTCGTTTGCAGGCCGCACCCTTGTCGATCGACGAGATATGTTTCTCGCAATGGGGGTTATGGCCGACGGCAAAAAACTCGCGACGGAAATCCGACAGCACACGCGCCATGTCGTGCGTCTCGGCATAACGGCCTTCGAAGAAGCGGCCTATACCGCCCCAAACATCGTAGATATGGCGTATGGAGTACACGAAATCGATGAGATCCTGTCCGTTGAAAGTGCGATGCACATAGCTCTGCAAGCGGCACAGCTCCGCATCGGAGGCCTCGCGGACAAACTCCGAGGGGGCATTGTCCATATAGTGCATCATACGGTGAGCACTCTTGACAATCGCCTTGCGGTTGCCCCAAGCTATGGTCGAGGCAAGAAAGCCCGCCACCTCGCGGTCGTCGCGCGACGAGAACGAGTGAGGCACGCTTATGGGGTCGGATTCGATGAAATCGGGGTTGTTATACTTGTCGTGCAGGCGTTCGAGCAACTCGCTCAGCTCGGCACGATCGAGATGTTCAAATGATTTTTCCATCGCTCATAACGATTTTTCTGTCGGCCGTAGCGGCCAAGGTTTCATCGTGAGTCACTATGACGAACGTCTGACCGAACCGCTCGCGAAGCGAAAAGAAGAGCGAATGTATATCGTCGCGCGTGGCCGAATCGAGATTGCCCGAGGGTTCGTCGGCCAGCACCACGGCGGGCGAGTTGATCAGCGCGCGCGCTATGGCCACACGCTGCTGCTCGCCGCCTGAAAGAGCCGAGGGCTTGTGGTTCATACGATCGTCAAGCCCGACGGTTGCCAACAGCTCGCGTGCCCGACGGTCGGCGTCGCGTTTCGACATGCCGCCTATAAGCGCCGGGATCATGACATTCTCCCGGGCATCGAACTCTGGCAGCAGATGGTGGAACTGAAACACAAAGCCTATGCTGCTGTTGCGGAAGGCCGACAGACGGCGGTCGTTCATATCTTGCGGACGCATGCCGTCGATCTCTATGCGGCCTCGGTCGGGTCGCATCAGCGTACCCACGATCTGCAACAGTGTGCTTTTGCCGGCACCGCTCGCGCCCACGATCGACACCACCTCGCCGCGTTCAACCGTCAACGATACGCCGCGCAGCACCTCCACCTCGCCGAAGCTCTTATGTATGTCGTCCACTATTATCATTGCCCGCAAGAGTTATATGTTTCGAAAATCTTGATTACCTGCATCGCTTCGCGCACATCGTGAACGCGCAGTATGGCGGCGCCCTTTTCGAGCGACACCCAGTTCAGCACCGACGTGCCGCACAATGCCTGCTCGGGCGTGATGTCGAGCAGACGGTATATCATCGACTTGCGCGATATGCCCGACAGCACGGGACAGCCTAATGCGACTATCCGGTCGAGCGAATGCAGCAGGCAATAGTTCTGTTCGAGCGTCTTGGCGAAGCCGAAGCCCGGATCGAGAACGATCCGTCGGCGGTCGATGCCCGCGGCCGTCATCTCGTCGATCTTGCGGCGGAAGTAATCGGTCACCTCGCTTGCGATGTCGCGACGATAGTCGGTCATTTGCTGCATCGAGGCTGGCGTGCCGCGCATGTGCATAGCGATATAGGGCACTCCGGCCGCCGCCACGACAGGCAGCATCGCAGCATCCAACTCGCCGGCCGATATGTCGTTGACGATTATTGCGCCCCACTTATCCACTGCGCGGCGAACGATCTCCGAGCGGAACGTATCGACCGACACGGCCGTATCGGGTGCGATACGGCGCGCCGCTTCGATGCCCATATCCACCCTGCGCCACTCCTCGTCCACCGTAACCTCGTCGGCGCCCGGACGCGACGAGTAACCCCCTATGTCGAGTATGGTCGCTCCATCGGCAACCGCACGGCGAATGCGCTCCTCCACATCGGACTCCGAGAGATTGCGACTGCCCGCATAGAACGAATCGGGCGTCACATTGACAATGGCCATAACATGGCGCGCACTAAGATCTATTGTTATATCGCGATGCTTCATAACGCAGTTTTTTATCACATTGGGCAACCTCGTCGCGCAACTCGTCGAGATCGATGTTTATCATCGACATATCGGCGCGGCGACACATCTCATCGTCCGAGAGCTGGCAGGCCATACGGCTGCGAACGGCCTGCTCCGCAGCGCCGTCGCGCGCCATTGCACGTGCCACACGCAACCCCTCGGGCGCCATGACGGCGATAGTGCGGTCGACATTCGATTCGAGAGAGGACTCGAACAATATGGCCGATTCGAGTATGACGTAATCGCTCGTCTGCCGCTCCGCCCATGCGGCGAAGTCGGACATCACGGCAGGGTGTACCAAAGCATTGAGCCGGCGGCGCGCATCGTCGTCGCCGAATATGCGCGACGCTATGTAGCTGCGGTTCAACTCCCCGTCCGTGTAGCTCTCCGCACCGAACTCCCGGCATATCGCTTCGCGCAGCGGTGCATTTTCGCGCATAAGACGCTTGGCCTCGCTGTCGGAGTCGTAGACGGGCACGCCCAATTCGGCGAACATGCGGCAGACGGTACTCTTGCCGCTGCCGATACCGCCGGTTATACCTATTTTATACATTACTGCTCTCCGTTGTTTCTATACTCAATCGAGGGTACCGCACCCACCGACACCAAATCGATATCGGCGATGCGCGAGGTCAAGGCTCGCTGCAGCGATGCCGGGTCGATGCGTATGCTGCCCCACTCCACCTGCTCGAAGCGCAACTCCGACAGCGGAATATCGAACGTGGGCTTATGCGACAGCACTTTGAGGTTGAACAGATCGAGTCCTTTGCCGTGTATCTTGCAGTCGACATCGACAGTCTTGCCCTCGACCGTAACGGCCACCTGATAGTCGGTCGTATAGTTGTAACCCAGCTTCGTTATGTACCACAGTACGAACGCGGCGAAAAAAAGTGTAACGAACACCGGCGATATGCACCGCCGGAGCCATGCTATAAATGATTTGATTTTTCCCATTGCTCGCTATCTTTTCGGCAAAGTTAAAAAAAAACGGGTCGCGATACAACGTCGCGACCCATAATTTAACATATCGATTCAGAATTAGGCATTAGGCTGCGCCTCCTTCGAGGCATTCTCGGCCTTTTTCTTCTGCAAATCGTAGGCGATAGGCGTGGCGATGAATACCGAGGTGTAGGTACCGATAATCACACCGAGGATCAATGCGAACACAAAGCCGCGGATAGTCTCGCCGCCGAAGATGAAGATTGCCAGCAGCGTAACCAAGGTCGTACCCGAAGTGTTGATCGTACGCGACAAAGTGGCGCAAATGGCGTTATCGATATTAGTCTTTATGTTGCGCTTGGGATAGAGACCGATATACTCGCGGATACGGTCGAAGATAACCACCGTATCGTTGATCGAGTAACCGATGATGGTCAGAATCGCTGCGATGAACGCCTGATTGACTTCGAGGTTGAACGGCATGATCGAATAGAGCAGCGAGAACAGACCGATGACCAGTATGGCGTTGTGTGCCAGACCGAGCGTTGCACCGGTAGCCCATTGCCACTTCTTGAATCGTATTGCGATATAGAGACCGATAGCCACGAGCGAGAACAACACTGCGAGAATCGATTTGCTGGTTGTTTCGTTTGCAATTGATGCCCCTACCTGCTCCGACGAAATTATACCGAGCTTGTCGCTGCCGTCGGTCTTGAAATGGGTGTAGTCGAAGTCGGGATCGGCGTAGAAGCCCTTAACCGCGTTGAATATCAAACTGTCGACCACGTTATTGGCCTTCTCATCGGTACGCTTGTGAAGATATTGAGTAGCTATTCGCACCTGATTCTCACCACCGAACTGCTTGACTTCCAACGACGACGAAGCGGCATCGCCCGTAGTGGCGAACTCTGTTTCGAGGCTCTGGCGCACCTGCTCGATATCGACATTCCGGTCGAAAGCTACGACGTACGTGCGACCGCCGGTGAACTCGATGCCCTGATTCAGTCCATGGAACACAAGCGAGATAACCGAGATCACGACCAACGCGCCCGATATTATATAAGAGTACTTACGCTTGTCGATGAAACTGAACTTCACGTTGGAGAGGAAGTTCTCGGTCGACTTGCGCGAGAACGACACCTTGCCGCGACGCGAGGCAACAGCCTCCAACAATACGCGGGTGATAAATATCGAGCAGAACAGCGAGGTGATGATACCGATTATAAGAGTGGTTGCGAAGCCCTTTACCGGACCCGAACCGAAGACGAACAGTACGATACCCGTGATAATCGTGGTGAGGTTACCGTCGATAATAGCCGAATAGGCATTCGAGAAACCGTCCTTTATGGCCAGAGCAAGACCCTTGCCGCCGCGCAGCTCCTCCTTGACACGCTCGAAGATGATGACATTGGCGTCGACGGCCATACCCATGGTCAAAACGATACCGGCTATACCGGGCAGCGTCAGCACGGCGCCGAACGAAACCAACACACCCATAAGCAACAGCACGTTGAAGATCAACGCAACATCGGCCAACCAGCCGGATGTCTTATAGAAGAAGCCCATATAGAGCAGCACCAAGACGAATGCCAGCAGGAACGACCATACGCCGTCGTTGATCGACTTCTGTCCAAGCGACGGACCTACGACCTCCGAGTGGACGATCGTGGCGGGTGCGGGAGCCTTGCCGGCATTCAGCACGCTCGCCAGATCCTGAGCCTCCGTCACATCGAAGCCGCCGGTTATGCTCGACTGGCCGCCGTCGATACGGACGCTGACATTGGGTGCCGAATATACATAGTTATCGAGAACAATGGCTATGGGTTTGCCTATATTGGCGCCGGTGATGTCGCCCCAGCGGCTTGCTGCCGGACCGCCCATGATCATCGAAACCTCGAAGCTGCCGCCATGCTCCGCAGCCTGAGCACGTGCATTGGTAATGCCGTCACCCGTCATAGCGGGCTGCAAACGACCGTTGGCACCCTTCAAGGCGTAGAGTTCGAACCAACCCTTGTCGCTGTTGTTGGTACTCTTGTTTGCCCAGCGCAGAGCCATATCGGCCGGGAACATACGCGCCACCTCGGGCAGTGCAAGATACTCAGATATGGTAGCAAGATCTTTCTTCTCGGCAACTGCCACGATGGGAGGATTCATAACGAACTGAACCAACGAGGTCAGCGGTCTGCGGGGCAAAGCCGCCAGAGCCTCCTCGTCACCGGCCAGCTCGGCCGCCTGCTTTGCATAGATGATCTCATCGGCTGCATAGAAAGCTTCGCTCACGCCTGCAAGGTTGTCGTAAACCTCCCAGAACTCCAACGCTGCGGTGGTCGACAGAAGGCTGCGCACGCGATCCGGCTCCTTCACACCCGGCAGCTCCACCGAGATGCGGTTCGTGCCGGTCACACGCTGAATA
>CAZEXJ010000048.1:0-2242 GCA_964516585.1 uncultured Alistipes sp. | reverse complement strand
AAGGCAACGGTTTGGAATCCGGCAGACGTCACCAAGAAAGTCTCGACCTCGAATTTTGTCGAGGACGGCTCGTTCCTCCGTCTGCAGGACATCACGATCGGCTATACGCTGCCCGAGCGCATCACCAAGAAGTTCGGCGTATCGCGTCTTCGCGTCTACTTCACCGGTTCGAACCTCTGGCTTTTGACCGGTTACAGCGGCTATGACCCCGAAGTCGACGTTCAGACGGGCTTAACGCCGGGTGTCGACTACAACCGTTACCCGCGTAGCTGCGGCTATATGTTCGGTGTCAACCTCTCGTTCTAAAACCCCTAAAACGTAAAAAAGTCAAATGAAAAAGAATATATTTTTAGCCGGTTTGCTCTTGGCGTTCGGTTTGACGTCGTGCTCCGATTTTCTGGATGTAGCGTCCGAATCGAAATATGAGGACGACTACGTGTTCGGCAAAAAGGAAGAGATCAACCGTGCACTGTCCGGCGTCTACAATGGCCTGTTGAGCGGCAACACCTACGGCGGCGCCTTCTACACCACGTTCTGTCTGAACAGCGACGTGGAGTTCACCACCAACGGCAACATGATGAGGAACACCTCCGGCAACGAGTACAAGGCATTCGACTGTACCCCCTCCGGCGGCAATCTGGAGAGCACCTGGTCGGCAGCCTACTCCAATATCGAGTACGCCAACAACTTCGTCGAGGCCGCTTCCAATAGCCGTTTCGCCGCCGAGCGCGACTCGATAGTCCTGAGCCAGATCGGCGAGGCCAAGTGTATTCGCGCCATGAACTACCACGATTTGGTAGTCCTGTTCGGCGACGTGCCTTTCAAGTTGGAGCGTTCGTATGACAAGCCCCACGATTTGGTTACCCCGATCGCCAGCCGCGACACGATCCTCAAGACCTTGATCCGAGACCTGCGCGACGCCGCTCCGTCGATGCGTTTCTCCGCTTCGAACGGTACGATCCGCAAGGCTTCGAAAGAGCTCTGCTGGGCCCTTATCGCCCGTATGTCGCTCACATACGCCGGCTACTCGCTGCGCCCGGGTGCCAACCAGTCGGAGAAGGGTACGATGCAGCGCCCCGACGACTACAAGGATTACTACCAGATCGCCATGCAGTATGCCGACTCGGTGATCCAGTCGGGTACTCACACGCTCGCCAAGCGCTATGACGAGGTCTTCATCGACGAGTGCAACTACCGCATGAACATCGGCGACGACCCGATCTTCGAAATTCCGTTCACCAAGACACAGAACGGTTCGGTCGGTTACACCTGGGGCCCGTCGGCCGCCGATCTCGAAGGTGAGACGCCTCACGTATGGGGCAAGTGCGGCGGTTCGTTCGGTCTGAATGCCTTCTACCGCTGGGAGTTTGCCGACGGCGACCTTCGCCGCAACTACATGATACCCCTCTGGGGCTACGACAACACGGGTGCGGCCGCATTCCGTACCAACGCCTTCACTTCGTTCTGCGGCAAGTGGTCGAAACTGTGGCAGGACGAGAGCGTGGCTATGGGCCCGATGAGCACCGGCAACGACGGTATCGCCTTCCCCTATATGCGCTATGCCGATGTGCTGCTGATGTACGCCGAGGCTGCCAACGAGGTTAACAACGGCCCGACGGCCGAAGCACAGGAGGCCCTCAAGACGGTTCGCCGCCGCGCCTTCCTGCCCGAGACCCACGGCGAGACGGTGGATGCCTACGTAGCCGCAGCCGGCGACAAGGAGTCTTTCTTCAAGCTGATCATGGACGAGCGCAAGTGCGAGTTCGGCGGCGAGGGTCTGCGCTGGCGCGACTTGGTTCGCTGGAACAAGTACGCCGAGGTGATCCGCGACGAGTTCTACAAGTACTACGGTGCCGCCTTGGCTATCGGCGGTGACGAGACCTACTGGGAGGGCTTCGACCAGATCTACCCGGGCGAGATCTTCTACCGCAACGTGAAAGAGAACCCGGGCTACGACTACACGAAGTTCGGTTCGATGCCCGTGGCCAAGTCGATGCCCGTACTTGAGGTGGTCAACCCGCTGAGTTGGATGCGTGCCACGGATCTTCCCAAACTCAAGGATGAGAACGGCGAGTGGATTGCTCCTGAAGGTGACGAAAACTGGACTACGGCCAGCTTCTTTACCGGTCTTGCCAAGGACGACGCGACGCCCGACGAAAAATGTTGCTACTCGCTGCGCGGCTACATCGTCGGCGACGAGTTCGGCGGCGTACCCAAGCCCGACCTCTTTGAGGTAGAGCCC
>CAZEXJ010000047.1:0-19590 GCA_964516585.1 uncultured Alistipes sp. | reverse complement strand
CCGAGTTTGCGCAGACGTTCGCCCAAACGCACGATGTTGTTGTTGCCCGTGTGCAGACGCTTGTAGGCGTCGTCGTACTTCGCGCGCGCCTGATCCAACGCCGCACCCACGCCCTCCAACGAATCGGTGAACGCCACCAATTGATCGTAGAGCTTGGTGGCCTTGTCGACTATATCGGCCTGATTTTTACTCTGCGCATCGCGCCGCCACATGTCGGCCACCATCTTCAACAGAGCGAACAGATTCGTCGGCGACGATATGACGACCTTGCGCGCGTATGCGTCCGACCATATCGCACGATCCTCCTTCAATGCCTCCAAGAATGCCGGTTCGGCCGGGATGAACATGATGACGAAATCGGGAGAGTCGAGCAGCCGCTGGTACTCCTTTGCGGCAAGTTCCTGCACATGACGACGCACCGAGGCCACATGCTCGGCCATCAGGCGGCGGCGCTCCTCCTCGCTCTCGGCTGCGGTATAACCCACGTATGCCGTCAGCGACACTTTGGAGTCGATGACGATCGACCGCTCCTCCGGCAGCCGCAGGATCACGTCGGGACGCAGATTGCGGTTGTCGCCGTCTTTCAGATTGGCCTGCACCTCGTAGTGCAGCCCCTTGACCAAGCCCGTACTCGACAATATGGTTTCGAGATAGACCTCGCCCCAGTCGCCCTGCACCTTTGAGTTGCCGCGCAGCGCATTGGTAAGGTTGGCGGTCTCAGTGGTGATCTTCATATTGAGACGCATCAGGTTGTCCAACTCGTTCTTCAAGGCTCCGCGCTGCTCGTTTTCCGTTGCGTAGATGCGTTCGACACGCTCGCGGAAATCGGAGATATTGTCCTTGAAGGGTTTGAGCAGCATATCCAACGACTCCTTGTTGGCCTGTCGGAACTCGCGCGACTGCTCGCCGAAGATCTCGTTGGCAAGATTGCGGAACTGCGCCTTCATGGCCTGCTCGGCGCGCTCGCGTTCGTGCTGCGCGGTCTGCTCGGCCTGCTCGCGTTCGCGCTGCATGGCCTCTTCGCGCTCGCGCAGCGCCGCCGCCTCGCTCTCGGCCTTGGCGCGCGCCACGCGCTCGTCGGCCAAGGATCGGCGTTCGCCCGCTATTTCGGCCAGCAAGCTCTGCTCCGCCGCCCGACGGTCGGCACGCTCGCGCGCAAGTTCCGACGACGAGCGTCGCAAAAGAATCGCCAACACCGCAACTGCCACAGCAAGAGCGGCTGCCACTATAATATATTCCATAAACACGATATGTTTGCGACGAGGCAAATGCCTCCGCCAAGGACAAAGGTAACAAACAATCGGCAATCCGTTACCGATATTTAGTAAGAATTTTGTACTTTTGTCTGCATAATCGAAAATTGCGAGGCATTATGAAACGTATTATAGCTCCGTCGGTTCTGTCGGCCGACTTCGGACATCTCGAACGCGATATCGAAATGATCGACCGCAGTGCGGCCGAATGGGTGCATATCGATGTCATGGACGGCGTGTTCGTGCCCAACATATCGTTCGGGTTTCCCGTCATGAAACCCATACGCAAAGCGACGCACAAGACGCTCGACGTGCATCTGATGATAACCGAACCGGAGCGTTACATCGCGCGCTTCGTCGAGGCAGGCGCCGACATCGTCACGTTCCACTACGAGGCGACGATGGACATACGCGGCTGCATAAAAGCCATACACGATGCAGGTGCACGCGCCGGCATATCGATAAAACCGGCGACACCGGCCGAGGTGCTGCGCGACATTCTGCCGTTGGTCGACATGGTGTTGGTGATGAGTGTCGAGCCGGGATTCGGCGGACAGTCGTTCATGCCCGAAGCCGTAGACAAGGTGCGTCTGATAGACGAAATGAAGCGCGAGGCAGGACTCGATACCATAATAGAGGTCGACGGCGGCATCTCGTCGGCCAATGCGCGCCTGCTGTTCGATGCCGGAGCCGAAGCGCTCGTGGCAGGCAGCTCGGTATTCGGAGCCGCCGATCCCGAGCAGGCCGTTAACCGAATGTTGAAAGCATAACAATGATCTCGTTAGACAACCTTACGATAAGCTACGGAGGCTGGACTCTGTTCGACAACATCTCGTTTCTAATCAACCCCAAAGACCGCATAGGCTTGGTGGGCAAAAACGGGGCGGGCAAGACTACGCTGCTGCGCACCATAGTCGGCGAGCAGCAGCCTACATCGGGCGCAGTGACCGTCAACGGCGACTGCACGATAGGCTACCTGCCGCAGCAGATGCGCGTGGCCGATACCACAACGCTCATCGACGAGACGGCCAAAGCCTTCGAGGAGGTATTGCGCATCGAGGCTGACATAGAACGGCTCACGGCCGAAATAGCCGAACGCACCGACTTCGAATCGGCCGATTATGAGAATCTGCTGCACCGCCTCAACGATGCCAACGACCGCTATCATATTCTCGGCGGCGATACGCGCGAGGCCGACATAGAACGCACGCTGCTCGGTTTGGGTTTCCGCCGGTCGGATTTTCTGCGGGCGACGAGCGAGTTCTCGGGCGGCTGGCGCATGCGTATCGAGCTTGCAAAACTGCTATTGCGGCGCCCCTCGATATTTCTGCTCGACGAGCCTACCAACCACCTCGACATAGAGAGCATACAGTGGTTGGAGGAGTATCTGCGCACATACAGCGGCGCCGTGCTGCTCATCTCACACGACCGCGCCTTTCTCGACAACGTGACCACGCGCACCGTGGAGCTGTCATTGGGCAAGATATACGACTACAAGGTGCCCTACTCGAAATTCGTCGAGCTGCGCGCCGAGCGTCGCGCCCAGCAGATGGCCGCCTACCAGAACCAGCAGCGCATGATCGAGAAGACCGAGGAGTTCATCGAGAAATTCCGCTACAAACCCACCAAGAGCAATCAGGTGCAGTCGCGCATAAAGCAGTTGGAGCGCATCGAGCGCATCGAGGTCGACGAGGAGGATTTGTCGCGGCTCAACATAAAGTTCCCGCCCGCACCCCGCTCGGGTCAGATCGTGGCCGACATAAAGCAGGTCGGCAAGGCCTTCGGGCAGAAACGCATATTCGCCGGAGCGGAGTTCACCATAGAGCGCGGCGCCAAGATAGCTTTGGTAGGCCGCAACGGCGAGGGCAAGACCACATTCGCCCGCATGCTCATAGGCGAATTGCAGCCCACCGAGGGCGATATACGCATCGGTGCCAACGTCAACATCGGGTACTATGCCCAGAATCAGGACGACCTGATGGACGGCGAGTTCACCGTATTCGACACCCTCGACCGAGTGGCTGTGGGCGACATACGCACGCGCCTGAGAGACATACTCGGAGCTTTTCTGTTCCGCGGCGAGGACATCGACAAGAAGGTCAAAGTGTTGTCGGGCGGCGAACGCTCGCGGTTGGCCATGGCGCGTCTGATGCTCGAACCATACAATCTGCTGGTGCTCGACGAGCCGACCAACCACATGGACATGCGCTCGAAGGACATTTTGAAAAACGCCCTGATAAAGTACGACGGCACGGTGGTAGTGGTATCGCACGACCGCGAGTTCCTCGACGGTTTGGTCAACCGCGTATACGAGTTCCGTGACGGCGGCGTAAAGGAGTATCTCGGCGGCATATACTACTTTTTGGAGAAGCGCAAGGTCGAGTCGCTCAAAGATATCGAACGCAAGGATGCTGTGGCGGCGAACGAATGCAAGAGCGAGCCGCAAGGCTCGGGCAAACTCACATACGAGCAGCGCAAGGAGCAGGAGAAGATGTTGCGCAAACTGCGCAAGAATGTCGAGACTATCGAATCGGAGTTGGCCGACATCGAGCGGCAGATAGCCCGGTACGACGAGAAATTCGCCTCGGCGACGGAGTATGATGCCGCCGACTACGCGGCATACGACGCTCTGAAATCGCGCTACGACCACATGATGCACGAGTGGGAGAAGGCATCATACGAATTGGAAATAACCGAACAGCAATGACAACTTCGAAAAACATACTGATCTTGAACGGCTCGCCCCGTTCAAACGGGATCGTAGGCCGTTCGCTCGACACCATACGCCATGCAGCCGAGGAGGCGGGCGCCCGATGCGAGAGGATCGACATATACACCTGCGACATACATCCCTGCGCGGGCTGCATGAGGTGTCGCAAGAGCGGCGTATGCCCGCTGCCGCACGACGATGCGCACACGATAGCCGAGAAGATCGCCGCAGCCGACATATTGGTCGTCGGCACTCCTACCTACTGGGGTGGCATGTCGGCACAACTGAAAATGGCCTTCGAGCGCATGGTGCCGCTGTTCATGGGCGAGTCGCCGCGCGGCCTGCCCCAACCCCGCATGAAGGGGCGCAGGGCGATAGTCGTGGCGGCATGCACCACGCCGTGGCCGTTCAACATACTGATGCACCAGAGCCGCGGGGCAGTCCGCGCGCTGCGCGAGATACTCTCCACGGGCGGCATGAAGGTACGAGCAGTGGAGATAGCAGGCACCAAATCGCTGCACGGAGAGCTGCCCGCGCGCACAAGCCGCCGGATAGAAAAGCTGATAATCAAAACACTGAAATAACGATATGGAAAACATTATTTTCGGCATACGTCCCGTGGCCGAGGCTATCGAATCGCACAAGCAGATCGAGCGTCTGTATATTCGCAAAGGTGCCGAGGGTCAGTTGATGACCGATCTGAAAGATCTGTGCGTGCGTCACCGCATACGCTGGCAGGAGGTGCCTGTCGAGAAACTGAATCGCCTCACCCGCGGCAATCATCAGGGCGTCGTGGCGCAGACGGCGGCCATAGAGTATGTCGAGGTAGCCGACATATTGGAGCGTGTGCCCGACGACGAGACTCCGCTTATCGTGGTATTCGACGGCGTGACCGACGTGCGCAATTTCGGCGGCATAGCCCGCTCGGCCGAGTGCGCGGGGGTTCACGGACTGATAGCCCCGCTGAAAAATTCCGCTCCGGTCAATGCCGATGCCATAAAGACATCGGCCGGTGCGCTGAACAAGATACCCGTATGTCGCGTAGGCTCGATACGCAACACGCTCAAAGCGTTGCAAGCCGAGGGTTTCCAGATCGTGGCGGCCACAGAAAAGAGCCGCAAACTGATCTACGATGCCGATTTCCGCCGTCCGACGGCAATCGTCATGGGCGCCGAGGACACCGGCATATCGAAAGAGGTGCTGAAACTCTGCGATGAACAGTTAGCCATACCTATGATCGGCTCGATCGAGTCGCTGAACGTCGCGGCGGCAGCAGCCGTAATGCTCTTCGAAGCAGTGCGCCAACGCATCGGATAGCAAATTCGGCCGACAGCGACATGGATATCATCAAACACACGATATTGGGCGATGTGGAGTGCGTGAGATCGGCGCGTTCGCGCTCGATACGGCTGTCGGTCAAGCCCTCCGGCGCGGTAAGATTGTCGTACCCGCTGTTTGTCGGCCGCGAACGGGCATTGGCCTTTCTCGACAGCCGCATCGCGTGGATAGAGGCTGCACGGCGCAAACTCGCCGCCCGACAGAGCGAAATACCGCACATATCGCGCAGCGAAGTGGAGCGGCTGCGAGTCACGGCACGCCGCACGCTGCCCGAAAAAACGGCGGCACTCGCCGCCCGCTTCGGATTCAAATACGGCCGCGTGACGATTCGCGCCGCACGCACCAAATGGGGGTGCTGCACATCGGAGAACAACCTGTCGCTGTCGCTGTTTCTGTCTGCGCTGCCCGACCGGCTGCAAGACTACGTGATAATTCACGAATTGTGTCACACCGTTCACCACAACCACTCGGCGGCATTCCATGCGCTGGTCGACCGATGCGTTGACGGCAACGAAAAACTCCTCGACCGTGAGTTGAGGAGTTATCGTATTCCATTGACAGACGACTGAACATCGGCGTTCGCCGCCACCGCATCACAGCAGCCTCTTCTTCGAGGTCGTCACGATAAAGTCTTTCAGATAAAAAGGTTCGAAATAGGCTATGTCGACACTTTCGCCGGCATCGAACGCCTGTTGCGCCAAACGCACCAAGCCGCGTGCAGAGGGCGCCACATCGACCAATACGGCATCGGGCAACGACTCCGCACACTTGGCCGCACCGTTGCCGAATATCACAAACTTATGTTCGCCGTCGCGCCATGAGGCAAAGCTCTCGGGCGTAACAACCTCCGCTTCCACCTCGCTCAGCGGGCATCCCTCGTGATCGAATACCCGGGCATATACCTCCATGCGGCGCGCATCGACCATGGGACACAGCCGCGCCGCAGCCCACTCCTCGTCTTCGAGATCGATGATGCCGGCATCGAAATCCTCACGAGCCACCTCGGTCAACGCATCGAGCGAGCCGATAGCCAGCAACGGTATCTGCAAGCCGTAGCACAAGCCCTTGGCAAACGACACACCTATGCGCAGACCGGTATACGAGCCGGGACCCTTGCCCACGGCCACGGCATCGAGATCGTCGGGTGCTATGCCCGTCTCGCGCAGCAGTTCGTCGACGAAAACGCCCAATTTCTTCGCATGATCGCGACCCTCGCCGCTCTCGCGCAACGACAGCAGCTCTCCGTCCTTTGCTATGGCAACCGAACAGATGTCGGTGCCGGTCTCTATACATAATATAAGTGCCATATCTCTATCTTCTGTTTGACTTCATAGCTTTATCCATCTCGCGACGCGCATCGTTCTCTTTCAGATACTCGCGCTTGTCGTATGTCTTGCGACCGCGAGCCAGACCTATTGCAATCTTCACCAATCCGCGATCGTTGAGAAACATCCTCAGCCCCGCGACAGTCAGACCCTTATCTTGCAGTGCACTCTGCAACTTGTTAAGCTCCTTGCGATTGAGCAGCAGCTTGCGATCGCGGCGCGGCACATGGTTGTTGCACGTGCCCCACGCATACTCGGCTATATTAACTCCGCGTATCCACAGCTCGTTGCGGTCGAAATAGCAGTAGCTGTCGACAAGCGACGCCTTGCCCAAACGTATCGACTTGATCTCGGTACCCACAAGCACCACACCGGCCACATACTCCTCGATGATCTCGTAGTCGAACGTCGCCCGCTTATTGCGTATATTTACATTTTTATAATCTGCCATACCTCACTTCATTTCTTCACCGCCGCGACCGCGGTCGATCAAACATCGCGCCCGCCGCCTGCGATTCGGCATAGGTTTTGAGTATTTTTCGGCGGGTGGAACCGGATAAAGGTAACTAATTCTTTTATCTTTGATATGTTTTACACACGACACATCTTTCTGTTTATTTTCTGTTTGCACACTGTACGACGTAGCGATACGCGTACAATCCGGTTCCGCCCTTTTTAACGACGCTACAATATCAATCGTTGTATCTTCTTTGCAATCTGCACTTTCACCTTATTATACCTGTTAAGGCGCGCCATGATCTCGGTCTGCGCCTCCTCCGACAGATCGTCCGATGCGAGCAAGGCCTGCTGTTCGGCTATAAGACGTTCGATGATCTTCGATTTGTAGAGCGTGATAGCCTTGGGCACGCCGTGCGACAACATCTCCTCCTCGCTCTCCACGTGTATATCCTTGCGCTTCCACAGGGCGCTTGCCACGTAGTTGTCGTCGGAGGTGAGTATGTCAACTGCAACGTTGCATACCTCGGGATCGGGGTGGTTGACAAAGTATTGCGACGGCACCTCAACACCCTCGCCCAGCGCACGCCACTGCTCGCGATATGCAGTCAATATGCTGTCGTATATCTTGTTGTCGAAGTGCAGCGAATCGCTGTCCAAATCGCGCAGTATCTCCGCAGCGACGTTAAGCGACACCGAGTCGCGGCCTTCGCGGAACTCGAAATTGCAGTGTCCGTATTTGAGCAGATATTTCGTCAGCTCGCGCTCCAACGCTTCGATGCTGCTGCCCGCACGCAGATTGCGAGTCGAGATATCGGCTTCGGACAACTGTTCGGCGCGCTTCTCGGTCTGCTGGATACTGCGTTGACGGCGCACGAACTCCTCGGCTTCGCGGTCGCCCGTCGAGGCGATGCGTTTGCGCGCCACCTCTGCCACGAGCACCTGCTCGTCGATGTTCATTATCTTCGCACAGTCCTTGATGTAAACCGCACGCTTTATGGCATCGCCCATAATGGCTATCGACTGCACCATGTCGCTTATTGCAGCCGAACGGCGCACCGGATCGTTCGTAGCCTCGCGCAACAGCAGTTTGGCCTTGAAAGCAATGAAGTCCTCGGCATTCTCGCGCACATAACGCTTCAACTCTTCGGCCGTATTGGCTCGCGCAAAGGTGTCGGGATCGTGCTCCTCGGGCAGCAGGACTATGCGCACGTTAAGATCCTCGCGCAGAATCATGTCGACGCCCCGTATGGCGGCATGCACACCGGCCGCATCGCCGTCGTACATGATCGTCACATTCTTGGTAAAGCGGCTCAGCAGGCGTATCTGATCGACCGTCAGCGAAGTGCCCGACGACGCCACGACATTCTCCACACCTGCCTGATGCATCGATATGACATCGGCATAGCCCTCGACCATTATGGCGAAATCCTCCTGCTGGACAGCCTTTTTGGCAAAATAGAGGCCGTACAGTTCGCGGCTCTTGCTGTATATCTCGCTCTCCGGCGAATTTTGATATTTGGCGACCTTCTTGTCGGTGCGCAGCGTGCGGCCGCCGAATGCCACAACGCGACCCGAAACATTGTGTACGGGAAATATCACACGGTCGCGAAAGCGGTCGAACAGCGACCCGTCGCGCTCGCTCTTAATCGACAATCCCGTCGACAGCAGATACTCCTCCTTGTAACCCGCCTCGCGTGCGGCGAGCGAAAACATATCGCCCTTCGACGGACAGAAACCCAAACCGAACTTGCGAATCGTGGCATCGGTAAAGCCGCGGTTATGACTCAGATAGCTCAAACCTACGCTGCGTCCCTCGCTCTCGTTCAACAGATACTTCGAGAAGTAGTCCGCAGCCCACGTGTTCAGCGCGAACATGCTCTCGCGATTGTTGTTGCGGCGCACATCCTCTTCGGTCATCTCCGTCTCCCGAACCTCGATGCCGTAACGCTTGGCGACCATCTTCAACGCCTCGGGATACGACACGTTTTCATACTCCATGATGAAATTGACGGCATTGCCGCCCTTGCCGCAACCGAAACATTTGTAGATGCCGCGCGCGGGCGACACCACGAACGACGGAGTCTTCTCCTGATGAAACGGACAGCATGCCTGATAGTTGACGCCCTGACGTTTGAGCGTAACATAGTCTCCGACAATATCCACTATATTGGCGGCGGCATATATTCTGTCTATGGTTTCGCGATCGATCATTCTACCCGATTCTATCGTGCAAAGATATGAAAAAGCCCGTGCAATGCCAAATTTTTTAGACATTGCCCAATATCTCCGGCCAAACCCCAAAACACCGATTTCTCCCATGACGACAGAATCGCATGATCGGAGATATGCACTTTTTTCACGCTCTTTGTCTCGGACGATACAATATGCTCTATTTTTGCTTAACTTTGTATCATGGATTTTAAACTCGTATCGGAATATGCGCCGACAGGCGACCAGCCCGAAGCTATCGCCCAATTGTTGGAGTCGATACGTTCGGGTTCGCACCATACCACGCTGTTGGGTGTGACGGGTTCGGGCAAGACGTTCACCGTAGCCAACGTCATAGCGCAGCTGAATCGCCCGACGCTCGTACTGAGCCACAACAAGACGCTTGCGGCACAGCTCTACGGCGAGTTCAAAAACTTCTTTCCCGAGAACGCGGTGGAGTATTTCGTGTCGTACTACGACTACTACCAGCCCGAGGCATACATTCCCACGACCGATACTTATATAGAAAAAGACCTGTCGATAAACGACGAGATAGAGAAGATGCGTCTGAGCACCGTCGCTACGCTGCTGTCGGGGCGCAGAGACGTGGTGGTCGTATCGAGCGTATCGTGTCTGTACGGCACGGGCAATCCGGCCGACTTCCACGCCACAGCCATAGAGATCAAGGTGGGGCAGGTAGTCAGTTACAAGCATTTTCTTTACAGACTCGTCGAGGCATTGTACACGCGCACGGAACAGGCACTCGAACCGGGTACGTTCCGCGTCACAGGCGACACGGTGGACATCATGGCCGCATTCGGAGAGTTCGGCAACCAGTGTTTCCGGGTGATGTTCTTCGACAATGAGATCGAAGCGATACAGTCGATCGACCCCGCCACGGGGCAGCGCATAAACTCGCTCGACAGCGTCACGCTCTACCCTACCAACCTGTTCGTGACCACGCAGGAGCGCATAAACACGGCCGTACAACAGATATATCTCGATTTAGGCAAACAGATCGCCTTTTTCGAGAAGGAGGGACGCACCGTCGAGGCGCAGCGCATCAAGCAGCGCGTGGAATACGATTTGGAGATGATAAAGGAGTTGGGCTACTGCTCGGGCATAGAGAACTACTCGCGATATTTCGACGGCCGGCCGGAGGGTTCGCGCCCCTTCTGCCTGCTCGACTTCTTCCCGAAGGACTACCTTACCGTCGTCGACGAGAGCCACGTAACGCTGCCGCAGGTACACGCCATGTTCGGCGGCGACCGTGCGCGCAAGGAGAACCTCGTGGAGTACGGATTCCGTCTGCCCGCGGCCAAGGACAACCGCCCGCTGCGGTTCGAGGAGTATGAGGCATTGACCAATACGTCGATATATGTGAGTGCAACGCCCGCCGACTATGAACTGACCAAGAGCGAGGGCGTAGTGGTCGAGCAGTTGATCCGCCCGACGGGGCTGATCGATCCGCCGCTCGACGTGCGCATCACGCTCAACCAGATAGACGACCTGTTGGAGCAGATCAACGCCTGCGTAAAGCGGGGCGACAAGGTGCTCGTAACCACCATAACCAAACGCATGGCCGAGGAGATGTCGAAGTATCTCGACCGTGTGGGCGTGCGCAACCGCTACATACACTCCGACGTGGAGACTTTGGAGCGCATACAGATACTCGAAGACCTGCGCGCCGACATGTTCGACGTTCTGGTCGGCGTCAACCTCCTGCGTGAGGGACTCGACCTGCCCGAGGTGGGACTCGTGGCGATTCTCGATGCCGACAAGGAGGGCTTTTTGCGCAACCTGCGTTCGATAACGCAGATCGCAGGACGTGCCGCACGCCATGCCAACGGCCATGTGACACTCTATGCCGACCGCATAACCGACTCGATGACATATGCCATAGAGCAGAGCAACCGCCGCCGCGAAAAGCAGGTGCGTTACAACATGGAACACGGCATGATACCGCGACAGGCGCAGAAAAGCGGCTCGGGACAGAGCCTGCTGTTAGGCGACCGCGCAGCCGATAAGCCCGACATGAACGTCTACCCCATTGCCGAGGATCATTACGCCGTGGCGGCCGACGTCGAAAAGAGCTATGTCGCGGCAGAGAATATAGACGCCCTGATCGACAAGGCCAAAGAGGATATGGAGCGAGCCGCCAAGTCGCTCGACTTCCTCGCTGCCGCACGATTCCGCGACCGCATGTACGAATTGCAGAAACTGCGCGACGAAAACAAATCGCACATATAGGTTCAGCCGCCAGCAGCCTAACTACTATAATCGAAAAATTCGCCGCAGACATCGGTCTGCGGCGAATTATCATCTCAGAGGGAGAGTATTTTACAGCACCAAGGGTTCGTAGTCGAGTCCCCAAGCCTCGGCCACCTTGCGATAGACGACTTTGCCCTCGACGACATTCAAGCCCAAGCGCAGCTCCTCACTCTCGCAGCATGCGCGCTCCCAACCCTTGTCGGCCAACGCTATGACATAGGGCAGCGTGGCGTTGGTCAACGCCAGCGTAGAGGTATAGGGTACGGCTCCGGGGATATTGGCAACGGCATAGTGAACGATGCCGTCGACCTCGTATATCGGGTTTTCGTGAGTAGTGGGGTGCGACGTTTCGAAGCAGCCGCCCTGATCGATAGCCACGTCGACCAGCACCGAACCGGGCTGCATGAGCGACAACATGTCGCGCGTGACGAGCTTCGGCGCCTTCGCTCCCGGGATCAGCACCGAGCCTATCACCAAATCGGCATCGCGCAGCTCCTGACGGATATTGTATTCATTGGACATCAACGTCTTGACGTTACGCGGCATGACATCGGCCAAATAGGTGAGACGCGGAATGGATATGTCGCATATGGTAACATCGGCGCCTGCGCCTGCCGCGATGTGCGCCGACGCAGTTCCGACGACACCTGCACCGAGGATCAATACTTTGGCCGGTTTGACTCCCGGCACGCCGCCAAGCAGCTTTCCCTTGCCGCCGCGCGGACGTTCGAGATAGTACATGCCCTCCTGAGTGGCCATGCGGCCGGCAACTTCCGACATCGGCACCAAGAGCGGCAGCGAACGATCGGTGCGCTCGACGGTCTCGTAGGCGCAGCAAACAGCTCCGCTGCGTATCATGGCACGGGTCAGAGTCTCCGAACTGGCGAAATGGAAATAGGTGAACACCAACTGTCCGCTGCGCACCAAGCCGTATTCAGCCTCGATAGGCTCTTTAACCTTGACTATCATCTCGGCCGCAGCATAGACATCTTCTATCGTCGGCATAATTTTCGCCCCCGCAGCCACATAATCGGCATCGGGGAATCCACTGTTAACACCGGCCGAAGCCTGCACATAAAGCTGGTGACCGCGACGGGTCAACTCTTTTACTCCCGACGGAGTGAGCGCAACACGATTTTCGTTGTTTTTGATCTCTTTTGGTACTCCGATAATCATAACGATAAAAGTTTTAATGCGTTTATTGTATTTGTCTTTACCGTAAGACAATATACGCATTTTTTAGCGAACGTGCAATATTTGGAGGCAAAAAAAATACGATGAAACCTATTCTAAACCGCATTGCCTGCCCATATGCACTGCCGACACGACATGGCGGCAACCAGCATTCAGCGGCGAAACGTATAGTATTTGGCGGCGAGAAAACTGTACACGGCCGATACGACTGTCGTTATCATCTTCGAAGGCGTAGCCCACAGCCCCAACGACTCGACGAGCAGTTTCATCGACACATAGTTGATTATCAAGGCTCCTGCCACCGTGAGCGCATAACGCACGATTTGCCGCCGCGAGGAGTATTGCGTCGAGCGGAAGGCGACATGGCGGTTGAGCCAGAAGCCCGTAAAGAATGTTATCGGGAAGACTATGGCCAGCGACGCTATATGCGGCGATACCACGACGAAGCCCAAATCGATGAAACGTTGGGCGACGATGAAATGATAGATCAAAAAATACCAAACGGTATCGAGCGCCATGTTGGCCGCGCCGCATACGCCGTAACGAAATATCACGGGGGAGACGATACGCGGCAGCGGACTGACGTACAGCGCGTCGATAACGGAGGTTATGCGTCGGGCGAGTCCCATATCACCGGCGGATTATCGTTTGACGGGATTGATCCACGCCTGCGGGAACTCCTTGCGATGCTCGCGTATAAACGCCTCGCACTCACCGCGCGTCGGCGCACCGAATGCGGCGACGGCGAACAGGCGTCCCAGCGGACGTATCTCGAATTGCAGCTCCGATGCACGCCGTTCGGCCTCGGCAACGGCACGCTCGGCGTTCGCGCGAGTCGAATAACTGCCTATGATGACACGGTAGCGGATATCGGCTTCAACAGCCGGCTCGGTCTCGGCCAAGGGTTCCGGCTCGGTCTTGGCCGCAGGCGCCTCAACCTCAGATATATCGTCGTCGGCATTGTCGACGAGCGACGCCGCACTCTCCGCGCCGGCAATATCCGGCATATCGGCCGGAGCGTCGGCCGGCTGCACGGCCGCATGCGACGATTCGGCAACGGCGGCTGTGTCGGGCGATGCGGCCGGCACGTCGCGGCGCATCAGCAGATAAACGCCTGCGGCTGCAGCGGCTGCGAGCACGACCGCCGACACTGCAACAAGCCAGCGGCGCGAGCAGCGGCGTTTTACGATCCGCACTGCCCCGCCGGTGTCGGCATTGAGCAGCGCAGTCAACGCCTCGTCGGCGACGAAACTCTTACCGCGCAACACACCTATGCCCTCGATCGTCAGCACGCCGTCGGAAAGGGTTTTATCGATCCAGCGATCGTATATATCGCGCGCAGCGGAGCTGTCGACCGAGGCTACGCTCGCTATCTCGTCGACAAGCGACACGCCCTCGCGGTGCGAAGTGAACTCCACGGCAAGGTGCGGAGGTGCAACCGTATGCGACGAGGCACCCTGCTGCGCGGGATGCCGCACAACGCGCAATGCCGCAATATCGGGGAGCCACACTCCCCTGCCCGATACTATCAGGTTGAATATGATGTTATTTACTTGATTTATCATGCTTATGCTTTTGCGCCTTGGCCGCAGCTGCCATTTGACGGCAGGCACTGTCGGCCACGGCATTTACATCGGTCACGGGTTTGCGTCTAAGCGAGCGCACGATCATCGCCACACCGAAGATGATGAACGGCACGCTCAGCCACTGTCCCATGTCGAGCGTCATGGACTCTTCGAAATCCTCCTGTCGCTCCTTGACGAACTCGATGAGGAATCGCGTGAAGAATATGCCTATCATGGCTATGCCGAACAACAGCCCCGGACGGCGGCGACCCTCGTCGCGGCGATAGTACAGCCATGCCAGAATGGCGAACGTCGCAATATAACACAGCGCCTCGTAGAGCTGTGTCGGATGACGCGCCGCCATCTCCGAAACCGCCGGATCGGGCAGCCCTAAATGACGCGCCTCCGCTATCTCGTGACGCACGAAG
Organism: uncultured Alistipes sp.; assembly: GCA_964516585.1. Lineage (GTDB taxonomy): Bacteria > Bacteroidota > Bacteroidia > Bacteroidales > Rikenellaceae > Alistipes. The sequence goes on along the minus strand of CAZEXJ010000047.1, from coordinate 4,839 downwards.
ACAAATCCCCACGGCAAATCGGTCGTATGGCCTATAATCTCCGAATTGAACAGGTTGCCAAAACGTATTATGGCGCCGCTCAACGGAGCGATGACAGCTATGCGGTCTAAGCCCCAAACATATGGCAGTTTGTTGCGGCGGACGAAGATCCATATGCCGAGCAGTATGCCGATTGTCGCGCCGTGACTCGCCATGCCGCCGTCGCGGATATCGGTGATTATGCGCCACGGCTCGGGCAGATACACATCAGGCTCGTAGAATACGCAGTGTCCCACGCGTGCACCGATGAACGTGCCCATGACAATCCACAGGAAAGCCGACTCGGAGGTCGTCTGAGGCAGTCCCTCCCGACGGCAGAAGTTCGACATGATACGCTCGGCCACGAGTATGGCCAACGCCCACATCACGCCATACCAGCGTATATCCATTCCCCCAAGATCGACGAATGTGGGATCGAAGTCCCAAATTATGGTCAGAAAACTATGCATCATAACAAATGACTATTCGTTTGTCGCCGGATCAGCTGCCGGCCACGGGACTCTTTTTCAACGTAAAGGCGAAGGTGGTGCCGACACCCGCCTCGCTGCGCACCGAGATGCGCTCGCCGTGCGCCTCAATTATATGTTTGACAATGGCCAGTCCCAACCCCGTACCGCCCTGCTCGCGCGAACGGCTCTTGTCGGCACGATAGAAACGCTCGAACACGCGGTTTATGTCCTCCTTGCCGATGCCGACGCCGTTGTCCTCCACCTCGACAAGGATCTTGTCGAGCATGTCGCGGAAGCGGACGTTGATCCAGCCGCCCTGCCGGCCGTAGCGTATGGCATTGACGATAAGGTTGACCAGCACCTGCCCCATATAGTGTTTGTCGGCCGATACGCGGAATGCCGAGGGCAGATTGTCGGCATATTTCACGGTGATCTTTATGGCATGACGCTGCGCCTCGATCTCGTTCTGGTCGGCGATCTCCTTGGCCAGAGCCACGATGTCGAAATTTTCGATATTCAGGCGGGTCATCTCGTTCTCCAACTTCGATATGGTATCAAGATCACTGATGATATTGATCAGACGATCGATACTCTTCTCGGTGCGTTCCAAATATTTGCGATTTATCAGTTCGTCCTCCAAGCCGCCGTCTAACAGAGTAGAGATATAGCCCTGTATATTAAATATAGGAGTCTTCAACTCGTGAGCCACATTGCCTAAATACTGCTTGCGGAACTTCTCTATCTCTTTCAGGCGCGATATCTCCTTGTCGTTGTCGTCTGCCCACGCCGTAAGCTCCTCGGAGATGTTTTCCACATGCTTGTCTTTGAGTTCATCGACGATCTCTCCCGTGTGTACATCGCGCGACAGGACAATGGAATATATAGGTTTGAGCTTGTATGCCACATATTTGCGAATGATAAACAGTGTGGCCAGCGCCATTAGGATATATGTTGCCGCGGCAACGGCGAGCGTCACCCACCACTCCGCTCCGAGAACAATCATTGCAACCGCCGTTACCGCCGTTGCAAGCAGCGCGGTCAGCAACGATGCAAATTCCTTTGTTCTTATCGCCATATATCAGGCCATTAGTCGTTTACAATTACGAACTTCGCCACTACACGCCACGCGTCGATTATTTCGTCGCGGCGAATCGTGATGTCGTCGTATTCGTCTTTGTTGCGTGCCACAAGACGTAACGAGTTTTCATCGCTCCCATAGCGAACTTTACGCAAAGTTATACAATTTTGCGTAACCACAGCATACTCGCCGCCGGGAATTATCTGCGACGGCTCTACTTTTTTCAGGAAAACATCCATCGCCGCCCACGACGCTTCGCACATGGCGCGCGACGAGTTGCGCACCGCTATGTCGCAGCAGTTGACCGCAGGCATGTAAACGTAGTACGACGGCGTTTTCGCGCCGATGTCCGCAAGTACGGTCTCCAACTCGTCGGCATAGTATGGTATCTGCTCGCCGTGGTTTCCGTCCGACAACAGCATGTGCCCGACGCCCGTCAGCAGCCACACGCGATCGATCTCCGGGAAGGTGTTGACAATGCGATTGGCCAAATCGCGCGATATGCCGTTATCGCCCCGTTTGATACGGTAGAGATTCTCAGATCTCGTCAATCCTATATGCAGGGCGAAATAGTTTATCGTCATGTTCGCCCAGTTTATTACACTTTCAAGACGATTCCAGTTGCTGTCATTGTGCATCATTTCAGAAAATTTTATTATCTTTGCGCATCGGCTCCGTAGTTCAATGGATAGAATATAAGATTCCGGTTCTTACGATGAAGGTTCGAATCCTTTCGGGGTCACTCTAAGACGGTGAAAGACCGTCTTTTTGCTATTCTCCCGTTATATTTTACCCGCAAATATACATATTTATTTCGAATTATGCAATATTTGACATTTTTTTAATTGCAGATATAACATCGTATGCAATTTTCCCGGATCACCGGCAAAAGCGGCGGGGATAGAAAAACGTTCAGTTGTTATGTGTGGACAGAGACTCCCACGGTCGGGCTATGCCCTCCCTCGGAGTGACAGAGTGGAGGTGTCATTCTGAGGAGCAACGCAGTTGCGACGTGAGAATCTCATTTAGGGACAATTATTCCCGTTGTCCTGTGGCAGACAGAGACTCCCACGTCGCGCTAACGCGCTCCTCGGAGTGACAGAGTGACGTGGCGGCGTAAGCCGTCGCTTCGTGGTCGACGTTTGTGTTGAGCCGAGCGCAGCGAGGCGTGGCAATCTCTTTATTCCCGTTTCCACCGGAGATCGAGGGCAAACCATTATCCTCCTCCCCCGTCAGCGGCATCTGCTTACCGAATAGCGCAGCCCCGAAGGTTTGAAATTTCGAAAGATTGTATTATATTTGTCAGACGATAACATGAATCGACAATGGGTGCAGACAGGAACATACGAAACATAGAGAGCGACAAGGAGTTCGAGAACCGTATCCGGCCGCAGGCGTTGACCAACTTCGCCGGACAGGAGAAGATTGTCGAAAATCTGAGAATATTCATCAAAGCGGCACTCATGCGCGGCGATTCGCTCGACCACGTGCTGCTGCACGGTCCTCCGGGATTGGGCAAGACCACGCTGGCCAACATCATAGCCAACGAAATGGGCGCCCAACTGAAGGTGACATCGGGTCCCGTGCTCGACAAGCCGGGCGATCTGGCAGGCCTTTTGACCAATCTCAACCCCGGCGACGTGCTTTTCATCGACGAGATACACCGTCTCAGTCCCATAGTCGAGGAGTATCTCTACTCGGCCATGGAGGACTACAAGATCGACATCGTGCTCGACAAGGGTCCCGCCGCCCGATCGATACAGATCGAACTGGCGCCCTTTACACTCGTGGGAGCCACTACCCGCAGCGGACTGCTGACATCGCCTCTGCGCGCCCGCTTCGGCATACAGTGTCATTTGGAATACTACGACACGCAGGTATTGTCGGGCATCGTAAAGCGTTCGGCACATATACTCGACATCTCGGTCGACGACGATGCCGCCACCGAGATCGCAATGCGCTCGCGCGGTACGCCGCGTATAGCCAATGCCCTGCTCCGGCGCGTGCGCGATTTCGCCATGGTCAAGGGCGAGGGGCATATCGATCTCGACATAACGCGCATAGCCTTGGCGGCGCTAAACATCGACTCGCGCGGACTTGATCAGATGGACAACAAGATACTCGCCACGATAATCGAGAAGTTCAACGGCGGTCCCGTCGGACTCAACACCGTGGCCACGGCCGTCGGCGAAGAGTCCGGCACGATCGAGGAGGTCTACGAACCGTTCCTTATAAAGGAGGGCTTTCTCAAACGCACACCCCGCGGACGCGAGGCCACCGAGACGGCCTATCGCCACCTCGGCTACGACTTCGGCCGCAGCGACGAAAAGACGCTGTTTTAGTTTGAAACCGCACCTATAAAACCGCGCCCCGGAAAGAATCCTTTCAGGAGGTTCTTTTCGGGGCACAATTTTCATGAATCTACTCCTATTCGCCGGGCGACATCACTGCTCGGCCGAGCAGCTCTGCTCCGCATTGCGCAAAGCCGCCGCCGCACACACGATCACTATCCCGCATGGAGCACTATTCATCTTTATGCATTTTTATGTCGGCTAAACGGGCTTATTGGTATCTGCGCTTGTATGTGCACGAATGCCCGCAATCCTTGCATCGATAATTAGCCTGAACATAATTGCCCACCACCTTGCTGCTTCCGCGTACCTCATTCATAAACCCTCCGCATTTTCCGCATTTTCGGGTAGTATCATTGATAACGCATCTTCCGCAGCTATCGTTTACCTTCACCCACTTCGCGCCAGAGGCTGTATTGGAAGATGCGACAGCTTCATTGGTTGCAGGGCACTTCACGCTTTGACCGTCCGATGAGTTTCCCATAACTCTCGTGGCTGCAAATCCCACAGTCACGCAGGCTGCTGCGATGAATGCAAATGCTAAAATCTTCTTCTTCATAATACTAAATCTTTAATTGTTAACATATTATCACTTTCTGCACCGTTCCTATTTTTATTTTCCGCAATGAGGGCATTTCCACACCCATACCTGTTTCACCGGGTGACCGGTGCCATCGCAATATCCGCACTTTGACTTATTGCCGCGTCCGTCGTCCAATTTGCCGGTGCCTTTGCATGCCTTGCATTTTCTACTGTAATCGCGTTGGTTGACCAATGTCTGCGACATGCGCCGGCCGCAAACGAGACATTGCGGACGTTCATCCTGTTGCTGCTGCTGCGACAACTCCATTTTACCGGTTTTGTTTTCGCCGGCCTTTGATGCGTATTCCGCGAATACGGCCGATACCGATGTGATCGACAA
>CAZEXJ010000046.1:0-7308 GCA_964516585.1 uncultured Alistipes sp. | reverse complement strand
GCCGAGCGCAGCGAGGCGTGGCAATCTCAAACGGAAATGCTCCCATACGTTGAGATTCTCACGTCGCAACTGCGTTGCTCCTCAGAATGACAAGGTGGAGCGTTGCACTCTGTCATTGCGAGCCGAGCAAAGCGAGGCGTGGCAATCTCAAACGGAAATGCTCCCATGCGTTGAGATTCTCACGTCGCGTTTTTCAAACGCTCCTCAGAATGACAAGGTGGAGCTTTGCACTCTGTCATTGCGAGCCGAGCGCAGCGAGGCGTGGCAATCTCAAACGAAAACACTCCCATGCGTTGAGATTCTCACGTCGCGTTTTTTCAAACGCTCCTCAGAATGACACCTCTGCTATTCGATATAACCCAGATCGCGGGCTGCCTCGGTGAAGGCGTCCATTATGATGGTAGGACGATCGTTGGCGAAGGCTCCGAGCTTGTAACCGCCATGGCAGCACTCGGGCGCCCAGTAGAACACTCCCTTGCAATGACCGTTCGTGCGGTTAAGCATGGCATCGATCAGTGCGGCCATGAAGGCCTTGCCCGATACGGGGTCGGATACCTCCACTCCCGTCTCGACGATCATCACGTCGCAGCCGTACTTCTCGCTGACGGCATTTACGTTGGCTATGCAGTCGCGCAGGACGCTCTCATCGCTCATCTCGGGGTGCGACTCGCGCGCCCAGTAGGGATAGAGACTCATGCCGATCATGTCCCACTTGCCGCCATACTCTTTCAAGCCGTCGAATATGCGGTTGTACAGCTCGTTGTCGTAGCCGTTGTCGATGTGGACTATGACCGTGGCTTCGGGATATACGCTCTTTACGGCATCGTATCCGGCAGTCGTAAGCCCGGCATACTGCTCCATGTTGTCGATGTGACCGATAGGCCACATAAAGCCGTTGCGCGTCTCGTTGCCAACCTGCACCCACTTCACGTCGATGCCGTTGTCGCGAAGCAGTTGCAGCGTCTGTGCGGTGTGGTGCGCCATGGCCTGTTTCAACCCTTCATAATCGAGATTCGCCCATGCCTTTGGAGTGATTTGCTTGGCCGGGTCTGCCCACCAGTCGCTGTAATGGAAGTCGATCATTATGGCCATGCCGTGCTGTTTGGCGCGGCGCGACATCTCCAATACGTCCTCCATGCTGCTCCATCCTCCTTGCGGATCGACCCATACGCGCAGACGCACGGCGTTTAGCCCCAACTCTTTCATAAGGGCGGTGTTTTCACGCCGTTCACCCTTGGTGTTGTAGGAGAAGATGCCGCGTGATTCGAGTTCCGTGGTGGCGCTGATGTCGGCGCCCAACCAGAACCCGGGTTCGGCCGCCGATTCCTGTTTCGCTGTTTGTCCGTCGCAGCCCCAGAGCGCGCCCAGACAGATAACCGCTGCGAAAAGCGGTGCAAGATGTTTCATAATGCGTAGCAGTTTTTTGTGGAAATCGATGCAAGTTAGCGATATTTTTCGCAAAATACAAGCCCGTAGCCGGAAAGGTCGGGAAATAAAATCCGATTTTCCCCGATTTTTTATTGCCGTATGCCTTAAATATACTATTTTTGAGGCGGATTGCGCGCCGGCGCTCCGCGGGGTTGCGGACGGCGGCTATCGGGCGCAAGATATTTTACAACGTATGAAACGGATAGAGATAGAGTCGATCGACGAATTGGACGAGGTGGCCGATGCGATCATCGCTTCGCTCGACGGGCGCAGCATAGTGGCGTTTTACGGCGAAATGGGGGCGGGCAAAACCACACTCATAAGCCGCATCGCGGCGCATTTGGGCGCCGCCGATACGGTTACCAGTCCGACGTTCGCCATAGTCAACCAGTACGAGGGGCGCAACGGCAGCATCTACCACTTCGACCTGTATCGCATAGAGCGAATCGACGAGGCGCTCGACTTCGGCTGCGAGGAGTACTTCTGCTCGGGCGATCTGTGTTTGGTGGAGTGGCCGGAGAAGATCGAGGCGCTGCTTCCCGGCGACATGATGCGGGTGACGATAGAGGTCACCTCTGAAAACGGGCGGCGCTTTACGATAGAATAGAGTGCCGCAAAGGGTCTTGCATACGATTTTTTGTTATTTAAAATTAAATTCGTATCTTTGCTGGCCTTTATGATATGGTATTGAAAATATATTAAATATACGAAATTATGAATATAACAAGAGAACAGCGCGAGCAGGGCACTTCGCTTCTGAAAGTCGTTGTCGATGAGAAGGATTACGGCGAGTCGGTCGATAAGCAGTTGCGGGAGTACAAGCGCAAGGCCAATATTCCCGGTTTCCGTCCGGGTATGGTGCCCATGGGTATCGTAAAGAAGATGTATGGTAAGGGCGTGTTGGCCGAGCAGTCGTATCGCACGGCATCGAACGCAGTGTTCGAGTATTTGAAGAACGAGAAGATCGACTATTTGGGCGACGTTATTCCGTCGGACGAGCAGGGCGATTTCGATTTCGACAACTCGACCGAGTTCGAGTTCATGTTCGAGATCGGCGAGGCTCCCAAGATCGAGTTGGAACTCACCCCCGCCAAGGACAAGCTCACGTATAACAAAATAAAGATCGACAAGAAGATGCACGCCGACTACCGCGCCAACTATCTGCGCCGCTACGGCCGTCTGATCGATGCCGACAAGGTTGAAAAGGACGAGGCGCTGAGTGTTACGCTCGACAACGGCGACATGCGCATCGAAGATGCCTATTTGGGTCTGATCTCCATGACCGACGAGGAGCGCGCCGCGTTCATCGGACAGAGCGTAGGCTACAAAACCACGGTCGACATCAACGAGCTTTACAAGAAGCCCGAGCAGCGTGCCGCAGTGCTTCAGGTCAAGGCCGAGGAGTTGGAGGGCATCAATCCCAAGTTCGAGTTGGAGATCACGAAGATCCGCCGTTTTGCCGATCCCGAGCTTAACGAGGAGTTCTTCAAAATGGCCTTCCCGGCAGGCAACGTCACCTCGGAGCAGGAGCTTGACAAGTTCATCGACGAGGATATCGCGCGCGAGTTGAAGCGCGAGACCGACTACCTCTTTACGATACAGCTGCGCAATTACATCATCGGGAAGGCGGCTTTGGCCATGCCGACCGAGTTCCTCAAACGCTGGCTGTTCGTTATCAACGAGGGCAAGTTCACCAAGGAGGATATCGAGAAGGACTTCGACCAGTTCTTGCAGATGTTTACGTGGAACTATTTGCAGAAGCACTTCATCGAGGAGGGCAAGCTGACCGTATCGGCCGACGAGGCTATGGAGGAGGCCAAGGTCTTCGCACAGGCTCAGTTCGCACAGTACGGCATGCCGTCGGCTCCCGCCGATATGCTCGAAAACTTCGCCAAGCAGATCATGGAGAACAAGGAGCAGCAGTCGAAGGTTTACGAGAAGCTCTACGAAGTGAAGGTCGTCGAGTACCTTAAATCGAAGATCAAGGTTACCGAAAAGGCCGTATCGGCCGACGACTTCGCCAAGTTGGCCAAGGAGACAGCCTAAGGGATCGTATATACGACGAAATATCCATATCGAGCAATCCCGACAAGGCTTTCGAGTCCGGTCGGGATTCTTTGATATGAAGCCTTTGCGGCGGGCATCGTTTTTGAGTCGCAACTCTTCATGACCGCGGGGCGGGCGTCGTTGCCGGCCGGGTGCAGCGCGGTGCGGCGACCGGGTGCGCGGCGCAGGAACAGGTTGCAAACGGGCGATCGGCGCAGAACGGGTTGCAGATGGGCGCTTGGCGCAGAACGGGTTGCAAACGGACGCTTGGCGCGGCGATCGATGAACAGAACGAAATATTTTATTTATAGAATATACTTATGACTGAATTTGAAAAATATGCGACGAAGCACTGCGGCATAAGCTCGCTTCGTCTGCACGACTTCCGTGCGATAAGCAATGCCTACGTATCGCCGACCATAATCGAGGAGCGACATCTCAACGTGGCTACCATGGATGTATTCTCGCGATTGATGATGGATCGTATCATATTCCTCGGCGCACCCGTCTACGACGATGCCGCCAACATCATTCAGGCGCAGCTGCTGTTCTTGGAATCGGTCGATTCGCAAAAGGATATTCAGTTGTATATCAACTCTCCGGGCGGGTCGGTCTCGGCCGGTTTAGGCATCTACGACACCATGCAGTTAGTGGCGTGCGACGTGGCGACGATCTGCACGGGGCTGGCCGCCTCGATGGGCGCCGTGCTGCTGACGGCAGGCCGGAACGGCAAGCGCTCGGCACTGCCGCACTCGCGCATAATGATCCACCAGCCGCTCGGCGGCGCCGAGGGACAGGCTTCTGACATAGAGATCACGGCGCGCGAGATCATCAAGACCAAGCGCGAGCTGTATGAGATACTCTCTCTGCACTCGGGTGTCGAGTATTCGAAGATCGAGTCCGATGCCGACCGCGACTACTGGCTGTCGGCTGCCGAGGCGCGCGACTACGGTCTGATCGATCAGGTGCTGACAAAGCGCGAGAAGCAGTAGCCGCCGGACATATCGGCCGATGTGCCGGTCTCTGCGGAGCAGAATTGTAATATTACCCAAATAAATCGGAAGAATATGAGTCAGAAAGGAGTACGCAAAGGCGCCGACAATACGGCGGACAGTTGCGCATTTTGCGGTTCGCCGCGCACGGAGGTCGAACTGATGTTCAACGGCACCGGCGGAGCGATGATCTGCAACCGCTGCATAGAGCACGGCTACCGCATACTGCTCGACAACAATATGGCGGTCGACGCGCAAAAACACAAACGCAGGGGCGCGGGCGGCAGCTTCAAACCCATAAGCCGCGAAGATCTGCTGAAACCTGCCCAGATCAAGGAATATCTCGACCAGTATGTCATCGGTCAGGATGCGGCCAAACGCTACCTGTCGGTGGCTGTCTACAACCACTACAAGCGTCTGCTTGCCGCGGCCGACAACAACTCCGGCAGCGAGGTGGAGATCGAGAAGTCGAATATCGTCATGATAGGGCGCACGGGTACGGGCAAGACGCTTATGGCACGCACCATAGCCCGTCTGTTGAAGGTGCCGTTCTCCATAGTCGACGCCACGGTGCTGACCGAGGCGGGTTATGTGGGCGAGGATGTGGAGAGTATCCTGTCGCGTCTGTTGCAGGTGGCCGACTTCGATGTCGAGGCGGCCGAGCGCGGCATAATCTTCATCGACGAGATCGACAAGATCGCCCGCAAGAGCGACAACCCGTCGATCACGCGCGACGTCTCGGGCGAGGGTGTGCAGCAGGCTCTGCTGAAAATATTGGAGGGTACGACGGTCAACGTACCGCCCAAGGGGGGACGCAAACACCCCGATCAGGACTACATACAGGTCGACACGCGCAACATACTGTTCATCTGCGGCGGCGCGTTCGACGGCATCGAGAAGAAGATCGCCCAGCGCATGAATACCAACGCCATAGGCTACGGCGCATCGGTGGCGCGCACGATCGACCGCGAGAACCTGATGCAGTATGTCATGCCGCAGGATTTGAAGTCGTTCGGTCTGATTCCCGAGTTGGTGGGGCGCCTGCCGGTATTGACCTACATGGAGCCGCTGTCGCACGAGGCGCTGCGCTCGATACTCACCGAGCCGCGCAACTCCATAGTCAAACAGTATGTGCGTCTGTTCGAGTTGGATGGCGTCGAGTTGTCGTTCGACGACGATGCGTTGGACTACATCGTCGACAAGGCCGAAGAGTATCGTCTCGGTGCGCGCGGACTTCGTTCGATATGCGAGGCCGTGATGATGGATACGATGTTCGAGCTGCCGTCGAGCGGCTGCCGCCAGTTTAAGGTTACGTTGCCGTATGCGAAACAGAAGGTCGAGAAAGCCAATTTTGTCGAGCTTAAAAATGCTATATAAGTAAAAAATGAGTATATTTGACTGCGCCGAATATACTCCCGCTCGGCAAAATGCAAACAAGATTTGCTTTTGCCCTCGCTTATTCGTATATTTGCATCGCAAACGAACGCTAAACGAAACGAAACGAATCTAAAATAAAAATACGATGACTAATTCAAATCTTAAACGAGCGGCCGACAATATCCGTATTTTGGCCGCCTCGATGGTCGAAAAGTCGAAGTCGGGTCACCCGGGCGGCGCTATGGGCGGCGCCGATTTCATCAATGTGCTCTACGCCGAGTTCCTGCGTTACAATCCTGCCGACATGGCATATCCGTTCCGCGATCGTCTCTTCCTCGATCCCGGCCACATGTCGCCCATGCTCTATGCAGTGCTGTCGTTAGCCGGTCACTACACCACCGCTGACTTGCAGTCGCTGCGCCAGTGGGGCAGCGTGACTCCCGGTCACCCCGAGGTCGACGTTATGCGCGGCGTGGAGAACACCTCCGGCCCGCTGGGTCAGGGTCATGCAATGGCTTTGGGCGCAGCGATTGCCGAGCGTTTCATCGCAGCCCGCTTCGGCGAGTGGACGGCGCACAAGACCTACGCCTACATCTCCGACGGCGCGGTGCAGGAGGAGATCTCGCAGGGCGTGGGACGCATTGCCGGCCACCTCGGACTGAACAACTTCATCATGTATTACGACTCGAACAACATACAGCTGTCGACCAAGTGCGACGAGGTCGATACGGAGGATGTGGCGGCCAAGTATCGCGCATGGAACTGGAACGTGATCGAGATCGACGGACAGGATATCGACCAGATACGCGAGGCTCTGCGCAGTGCGAACGGCGAGCATGAGCGTCCCACGATCATCATCGGCCACACTGTTATGGGCAAGGGTGCCGTCACGGCCTCGGGCGAGAGCTTCGAGCACAAGGTATCGACCCACGGACAGCCGCTGACGGCTGCCGGAGCCGACATCGCCGCCACGATACGCAATTTAGGAGGCAATCCCGACGAACCATTCGCCGTATTCCCCGAGACCCGCGAGGTGTATGCCGCCCGTCGCGCCGAACTTGCGGCGTGGGCAGAGGAGCGTGCCGCCGTCGAGTCGGCATGGCGCGCCGGGAATCCGGCTCTTGCCGAGAAGCTCGACTCGTTCTTCTCGGGCAAGTTGCCCGAGATCGACTACTCGGCGATCGACATGAAGCAGGATATAGCCACGCGCGCCGCTTCGGCAACCGTGTTGGGAACCTACGCCGAGAGGGTGGAGAACATGATCGTGGCTTCGGCCGACCTGTCGAACTCGGACAAGACCGACGGCTTCCTCAAAAAGACAAAGGCATTCGCCAAGGGCGATTTCTCGGGCAACTTCTTCCAAGCCGGCGTGGCCGAGCTTACCATGGCCTGCATAATGAACGGTATGGCTCTGCACGGAGGCGTGATCCCGGCCTGCGGTACGTTCTTCGTATTCTCCGATTAT
>CAZEXJ010000045.1:0-3679 GCA_964516585.1 uncultured Alistipes sp. | reverse complement strand
TCTGCTTGGGTTATACTACTCCTCACTCCCATTCACATCCTAACAACAAGAGATTCTCACGTCGCAACTGCGTTGCTCCTCAGAATGACAAAACAATGGAAATAGCGTTCTAAGCCCCACAACCAAATTTTTCGTCAAAAGCGGTATTATACAACGCGACGACGGAGTGAGACGATGGGCTGTACTCGGCGTACTGCCCATTGTCGAGCGACAAGGCGCGGCAGTAGAATGCCGTTTTTTTACGAAAAAGAGACTCACGAAAAGACAATAGGAATAATCACCGCAGTCACAACCCCCATAAGCCCCATGGCCAAACCGCTGACGGCTCCTTCGACGGCACCGATCTCGATAGCGCGGGCTGTGCCTATGCCGTGAGCGGCGGCGCCCATGGCAAGGCCGCGGGCAACGGGATCGCTGACTCCGATACAATCCAACAGTTTGGGGGCGACGATGCTGCCGAAGATGCCGACACAGATGACAACGACTGAGGTGATGGCCTTGATGCCGCCAAACGGCTCCACCACGGCAATGGCGATAGGCGCGGTGACTGACTTGGGGGCCAATGACACGGCGATGATCTCATCGGCGCCCATAAGATATGCTATCCCCACGACACTGCCGACTCCGACAATGCTGCCCACGATGACGGAGGTCGCGATTGAGAGCGCATGTGCGCGCAGTCGGTCGACCTGCTCCCACAGCAGATAACCTATAGCCACGACGGAGAGGTTGAGCAGCAGCGAAAATATCTCGGTGGCGTCGGCGTATGCTTCGTATTCGATGCCTGCTCCCTGCAACATGGCCACAAGAGCCACAACACTCAACAGTACGGGGTGCAGCAGAGCAATGCGCGTGCGACGGTAGACAGCCATGCCGAGCACATAGCAGCCCACGGTAAGAGCCAGCAGGAATATGCGTGAACAGAGAAATGAGTGTATCATAGCCGTCGCCCTATTTTTTGTTGCACAATACCCACCACCGCTATGACGAGCAGCGTACTGACCGCTGCCGCCACGATGATGCTCCAAACGTTGTCGGCCAAAAGGTTGTAGGAGGCGATGATGCCCACGCCCAACGGAATGAAGAACAACGACATGTTACCCAGCAACATGCGCGAAACATCGCGCACCCGTTCGGGTTTGACCGCGCCGCAAGCAAGAGCGGCGAACAGCAGCACCATGCCTATGACGCCGCCCGAGACAAAACCTCCCGTAAGGCGGCTCAACAGTTCGCCGGCCGCATAGAATCCCAATATATATAACAGTCCCGTCATAATCGCTCCAAAGTTTGAGTCGTCCAAAAGTAATTAAAATATCATTACGTTGACCCGTTGGCGACAAATATCGTTACGGCCGCAGCCTCCGCGAGGCGATATGCAAGATATTTACCGATTGTTTGCATATTTATGTGGCATTTTAGAATATTCTTGCAGTAAATAGGAACTTTTATATTAATATTGCGGCATGAAATGGGAAAGAAACGTTTTACTATTAATTTTTATGTAATATCATGTCAACTGTAAAATTCTACAAAGAGGATCGGCAGGTGCCGTTGGAGATGCACAAGGTGCGTGTGGTTCAGAAGCTGTTCCTGCCCACAGTCGAGGAGCGTGTCGAGCGAATAAACGAGGCCGGCAACAACACATTCCTGTTGCAGAATCGCGACGTATTCATGGATATGCTCACCGACTCGGGCGTCAATGCCATGTCGGACAACCAAATGGCCGCCATGATGCAGGCCGACGACTCGTATGCCGGGTCGGAGACATGCAACCGTCTTGTCAAGGTCATTGGCGAGGTGTTCGGCACGCAGTTCTTCCTGCCTGCGCATCAGGGTCGCGCATGCGAAAACATATTGGCCGAGGCGTTCGTCAAGCCCGGCGACGTAGTGCCCATGAACTTCCACTTCACGACGACAAAGGCGCATATCACGCGTTTAGGCGGCAGCGTCGTGGAGCTTGTCTGCGCCGAAGGTTTGGAGCCGCGGAACGATGTCCCGTTCAAAGGCAACTTCGACTTGGAGCGTTTGAAACGGTTGATAGTCCAAACGGGCAAAGAGCACATACCGTTCGTGCGCATCGAAGCCGGCACCAACCTCATCGGCGGGCAGCCGCTCTCGATGGAGAACATGTTGGCCGTGGCGGAGATATGCCGCGAGAACGGCATAATGTCGGTGTTGGACGCCTCACTGTTGCAGGACAACCTCTTTTTCATAAAGACACGCGAGGAGCGGTGCAAGGATATGACCATAAAGGAGATCATGCACACCATTTGCGGCAGCATGGATCTGATCTACTTCTCGGCGCGCAAGTTGGGCTTCTCGCGCGGCGGCGGCATAGTCACCAACGACGAGTCGTTAGTGCGCCGCTTGAAAGAGTTCGTTCCGCTCTACGAGGGCTTCCTCACATACGGCGGCATGGAGATTCGTTCGATGGAGGCCATGGCCGTGGGTCTGTTGGAGACGCTCGACGAGGAGGTCATCAATCAAGGGCCTATCTTTACAGAGCACTTGGTCAAGGAGCTGAACGCATACGGCGTGCCGGTGATAATGCCTGCCGGAGGTCTTGGCGCGCATATCGACGCCTCGGAGTTTCTCAAAGGCATGCCGCAGGATCAGTTCCCCGCAGGAGCCTTGGCCTCGGCGCTCTACATCGCAGGAGGCATACGAGGCATGGAGCGCGGCACCATATCGGAGCAGCGCAACGAAGACGGCACGGAGCACTTCGCCGCAATGGAGCTGCTGCGTTTAGCCTGTCCGCGCCGTGTGTTCACACTGTCGCAGATCGAATACTGCGCCGATCGCGTGAAGTGGCTGTTCGACAACCGTCATCTGATCGGAGGTTTGAAGTGGGTCGAGGAGCCTGCCGTGCTGCGCTTCTTCTTCGGACGGCTCGCACCCGTCGATCGTTGGCAGCAGCGTTTAGCCGCCAAGTTCCGCAGCGACTTCGGAGACAGTCTCTGACTTTGAAACAGGGTCTTGACCATCGGCGGACGCTCTCTTGCGGAGCGTCCGCCGATTTTTTACGCTGCACGAGTGCTGTAACTATCGGTTCACCCGCAAAAAGCGGTGGAGACGTGAATAAAGAGATTGCCACGCCTCTCTACGCTCGGCTCGCAATGACATATTACAACGCCCCACAATGTCACTCCGAGGAGCGTGCTTGCACGCGACGTGGGAGTCTCTATCCATACATAACAACTGAAAGTTTTTCCCGTCCCCACCGGATTTTGAGAGAAAACCTTTTTGAAAATATTTGATAAAAAATTTTAAAAACTCTTTTCCCGTGTAACATAAAAATGCTACCTTTGTCGGAAATTTCAACAGTCATGGATTTACAGTGGTTAAAAGATATTGTCGTCGGGGGCGAGGGCATGGCATCGGGCACTATGATTGCCCACACGGTATTTATCCTCGCATTGGTCATAGCCTCGGGCATAGCGCTGAGTAAGATTAAGATAAAAGGCGTATCGATCGGCGTTACATGGATCCTGTTTACCGGTATCGCCGCCGGGCATTTCAAGATGGGCTTCGATCCCGGGACGCTGCATTTCATCAAGGAGTTCGGATTGATCCTGTTTGTATTCTCCATAGGCTTGCAGGTCGGTCCCGGCTTCTTCTCTTCGCTCAAACGCGGCGGCATGACGCTTATGGGGTTAGCTGTCGCCGTAATATGTCTGGG
>CAZEXJ010000044.1:0-24660 GCA_964516585.1 uncultured Alistipes sp. | reverse complement strand
CACGCCCTGTTTGTCATTCTGAGGAGGCCGCAGGCCGACGTGAGAATCTCGTTCCCTGTTTGTCATTCTGAGGAAGACGGAACGTCTGACGTGAGAATCTCGTTCCCTCTGTGTCATTCTGAGGAGGCCGCAGGCCGACGTGAGAATCTGGTTGGGGACGATTATTTCCTCTGTTCTGTGTGGATAGAGATTCCCACGTCGCAACTGCGTTGCTCCTCGGAATGACACGGCGGTAGGAATCGTCCAAAACAGAGATTCTCACGTCGCAACTGCGTTGCTCGTCGGAATGACACGGCGGTAGGAATAGTCGTCCAAAACAGAGATTCTCACGTCGCGTGCGAAGCACGCTCCTCAGAATGACATGTCGGTAGGAATAGTCGTCCAAAAATGAGATTCCCACGTCGCAACTGCGTTGCTCCTCGGAATGACATGGCGGTGGAAATAGTCGACAAAGTACCACTACCCCATTTTTCACGGAAAAGAACCGCTTTTCACGGAAAACCTCCAAAGCACCACAACCTAATTTTTCGTCAAAAGGCGTTAGTTACAAGCCGCACGTGAAAAATCCGCAGATGGGCTGTACTTGGCGTACTGCCCATTTGCGGATTCGAACGAGGCGAAGTAAATGACGCCTTTTCACGAAAAATAGTTATATTTGTAGCAACAAGATTTAAAAGTTGCATATGCAGAACGAGAAAACAATTTTTCTTACCAACGACGACAGCTATATGTCGAAGGGCTTTCGTGCGGCCGTGGAGGTAGCCCGCAGTTTCGGACGTGTCATAGCCATTGCTCCCGACCGCATGCAGAGCGGTATGAGTCAAGCTATTACTGTCACCGCACCGCTTTTCCTGCGTAAGGTCGAGGAGGGCGACGGCGTGGAGATATACGCCTTTTCGGGCACGCCGGTCGACTGCGTGAAGATAGCCTTCGACCACTTTCTCGGCGATCGCAAAATCGATTTGGTGCTGTCGGGTATAAACCACGGCTCCAATGCCGCAGTCAACGTGATGTATTCGGGGACGATGGGTGCGGCGATCGAGGGCAGTTTTTACGGCATACCTTCGGTGGGTCTGTCGCTCGACGACCACTCGCCCGATGCCGATTTCGATGCTGCGGTCGACTACGGCAGACGCATCTTGGCATCGCTGTTCGACAATGCTTCGTCGCTGCCGAAACCATTGTGCCTCAACATCAACATCCCGAGCATCGACAGCAGGGAGATACGCGGCATCAGGCTGTGCCGTCAGACGCGCGGCTTTTGGCGCGAGGACTTCTATGCCCGCCGCGATCCCCGCGGCCGCGACTATTTCTGGCTTACGGGCGAGTTCCTCAATGCCGAACCCGATGCCGAGGATACCGATGAATGGGCTTTGTCTCACGGCTTCGTGGCTGTGGTGCCCGTGCAGGTCGACATGACCGACTACAAGGCGCTGCCGGCTTTGGGCGATATCGTACCGCAACATTAAAAAAATATTACAGCAATGACATTTACCGAAATACTCCTTATCGTGGCGATCGTCTTGCAGTGCGTGGCTACCGTAATAGCCGTACTGCTGATCAACCAAACCAAATTCAACGTGCTGTGGATATGCTGCATCATAGGCTTCTCGCTGCTTACGGTCGAGCGCGTGTGCCAGCTGCTGGCCTACGACGGGGTCGATGTGCCAAGCTCGACGTTCATATGGTTGGGCATATTCATCTCGCTGTGCTTCTCGATAGGGGTATTGTTTGCCAATGTGCTCATACGCTATATCGACCGCATCAATTTCAATCGCCGGTTGCTCGAAAACCGGCTTATGACGGCCGTGCTGCGCACCGAGGAGCGTTCGCGCGCCAACTTCTCGCGCGAGCTGCACGACGGACTGGGGCCGTTGCTGTCATCTGCCAAAATGTCGCTCTCGGCGTTGTCGTCGCAGGACGGCAGTTTCGATCGCAAGGAGCTGATCGACAATACGACATATGTCATCGACGAGGCCATACGTTCGCTTCGCGAGATCTCGAACAACCTCTCGCCGCACGTGCTCAACAACTTCGGCTTGGCGCGCGGCATACAAAATTTCATCGACAAGAGCTGTACGATGCACTCGACCAAGATAGTCTTTACGACAAACCTGAGTTCGGAGCGTTTCGACTCCAACATAGAGGTGATACTCTATCGGGTGGTTTGCGAATTGATCAACAACTCGCTCAAACACTCGCGTTGCACGCACATAGGCATTTCGCTCAACCGTTCGGGCAGCGAACTGCGGCTGCACTTCGAGGACAACGGCCGCGGCTTCTCGCCGCGCGACATGATGGAGTGCGGCATGGGTCTGTCGAATATCAACTCGCGCATAGGTTCGCTCAACGGCAGTTTCGACATCGACAGCCGTCCGGGCGAGGGTATGCGTGCGGAAATATGTGTCAACATCGACAGCGCGGCAGCACACACGCAGTCGCGCCGGCGCGACAAGATAAAACGAAACAGGGAAGATGGAGAGAATTAACATAGCTTTGGTCGACGACCACACGTTGTTCCGCCGCGGACTTCGCGGTCTGCTTTCTCATCACGAGGGTTATGCCGTTGCGGCCGACATGGGCAGCGGCGAGGAGTTTTTGGCCGCACTGCCCGCACTCGAAGTCGATGTGGTGCTTATGGATATATCGATGCCGGGCATCGACGGCGGCGAGACCTCGCGGCGCGCGCTGGCCTTGCGCCCCGATCTGAAAGTCATTGCCCTGTCGATGTTCGGCGAGGAGCACTACTATACGCACATGTTGGAGTGCGGCGCATCGGGATTTCTGTTGAAGGATTCCGACATTACGGAGGTCATCACGGCGGTCGATACCGTCTTTGCCGGAGGGTCGTATTTCAGCAGCACGCTGCTCGATTCGCTCACCACCCGCATGCGCTCGACGGGCGGCGGCAGCGACGAGGGCGACGAGGAGAGGCTGTCGACGCGCGAGATAGAGATTTTGGTGTGCGTGTGCCGCGGCCTGTCGAATCAGGAGATCGCCGACAAACTCTTCATCTCGAAACGCACGGTCGACAAGCACCGCGCCAATATCTTGGAGAAGACCGGCTGCCGCAATACGGCATCATTGGTCGTCTATGCCATAAAAAACTCTTTGGTCGAGGTCTGACAGCGAACCCGACAGATTGTCTTCTCCCGAAACAGATTTCGCTAAGCGAAGATGATACGCTCGTCGCCCTCGTACTCCGGCAGCGGTTTGGGGGTGTAGTCGGCATATCCGAGCGCCATGACGCACAGCACGTTGTAGCGTGCGGGTATCGGCAGGAACTCTTTGAGATAGTCCGATGAGAGTTGCGACGAGGGTTCGTCTTTCAGACGGCGGTAGCCGTTGACATGCACCCAGCACGATGCCAAGCCGGCATCGACGGCGGCGAGTTGCAGTATCGTGGCCGTTATGGCGGCATTGTCGAGCCACAGCGGACTTGCCTCGCCGTCGCCCATGACCACTACGGCCGCAGCGGCGCCCGACAGGAATGCTGCGCCGAAGTCGCGCATCTGCGACATGCGCTCCAACTGCGTGCGGTCGGTCACGGCCAACAGACGCGTCGAGCGCGTGTTCTTGGCCGAGGGCGCCGTCAAGGCCTGCTCCATGATGCGCTGCAATGTGTCGCGGCCGACGGCCTTGTCGATGAATCGCCGCGTGCTGCGACGCTTATTGATAAGATCTTTAAACTCCATAATCGATAAGTTTTGTCACGTAATATTGCAAAAATAGTGAAATTTTGGTTACCGGCAGGTTTTTTTAAATGTTTTGGCATGATTTCTTGCAGATTGGCGATTTTTTTATAACTTGCCGTTGTTTATCAGCAAGGTCGGGCGAATCGGTTTTGCCCGACAAATGTTTGAAATTGATTGAATAACCTTTATACCGTTTTAAATACGCACCTTTTTTACTATGAATAAAAAACTGACAGCAGCATTGATATACGATTTCGACGGGACATTGGCTCCGGGCAACATGCAGGAGTACGATTTCATTCCCGCGGTGGGCAAGAGCAACAAGGAGTTCTGGAACGAGGCCAACACGCTGGCCGAGCAGCAGGATGCCGATCAGGTATTGACATACATGGCGCGCATGATACAGGAGGCGCAGTCGAAAGGGCTGTCGCTCCGCCGCGAGGCTTTCCGCGAGTCGGGACGCCATGTGGAGCTGTACCGCGGCGTGAAGGAGTGGTTCGCCCGCATCAACGACTACGGACTCAGCCGGGGAGTAACGATCCTGCACTACATCAACTCGTCGGGCTTGAAGGAGATTATCGAGGGGACGCCGATCGCCGGCGAATTCAAAAACATATACGCCTGTTCGTTCCTCTACAACGTCGACGGCATAGCCTATTGGCCTGCCGTGGCGGTCAACTACACCAACAAGACGCAGTTCATCTTCAAGATCAACAAGGGCGTGGAGTCGGTATTCGACACCCGCGAGGTCAACCGATACATGGAGGAGAAGAATCGCCCCGTGCCGTTCAGCCGCATGATATACGTCGGCGACGGCACCACCGACATACCCTGCATGCGTTTGGTTAAAAACTTCGGCGGGCACTCCATAGCCGTCTACAACCCCGACGAGACGGGGCAGCGTGCGACACTGAACGACCTTATACGCGACAACCGCGTCAACCATGTCTGCCCGGCCGACTACACCGAAGGCTCGGAGATAGACGTGGTGGTCAAAACCATAATCGACAAAATCGCTCTCGACAGCCGTTTGTCAGAGTTAGAAATCCCCCGCCTATGAAAAAAGCATTCCTGTTTTTATTGTTGTCGTCGGTCTTCGCTGCCGCCCGGGCGCAGACGTCAGGCACAGACGACACCCCCGCACAACCACCCGCTGCGGAGAATATTGCCAAGGCACAGGACACCGTAGCGGTGGCCGATGCCGAGAAATATCGCCGCATGGACTACATACGCGATATGGACGATGTGCGCGCGCTGCGCAGAGAGTATTGGCACGAGCGTGTCGACATGCACGATATCAGATTGGGCATAGGATCGGTCAATTTCTCGACCGCGCTCCTGCTCTCCGGCGAATGGTTTAACCTCTATTCCTACGACGGAGACTATTATCCGGACAATTTCCGCGACCAGATGCTCCTCTCGCACACCTATCTCACCCCCGAGCGCCTTGTGGGCACCTTCTCGCTGAGTTATGCCTATCACAGCCGGCGCCGCATCGAGTTCGGTGTAATGGCCACCTTCACCGCCACCACACAGCGCTGCAAGGATCTGATGACCGGCCGCACCCTCGAAAACCGCAACCACTACTCGGCTGCGGTGCTGCCCATGGTTCGGCTGCTGTGGCTGCATCGCAAGAACATATCGCTCTACTCGTCGTTGGCCATAGGCATAAGCATTGCGCTCACCACCGGCGACGACGGCTCGCACATATTGCCATGGTACGATGTCTCGCTTATCGGCTGCACGTTAGGCCGCCGGTTCTTCGGCTTTGCCGAGTTGGGCTCAGGCGTGGGCGGGATGTTCAGAGCAGGCATAGGCTACAAGTTCAACTCTTCGACAAGGAAAGGAGGTATCGAATGAGACGCATGACAATATATTTGGCAGCTGTCATGGCGGCGCTGTCGGCAGTCGGCTGCAAAATCGACGACGGCACTTCGCGGGATATCAATCGCCCGGCACGCATGCTGTGGAACGAGGTCTCGTGGCATATAGACGATGTTATGTCGATATGCAGGCACCTCTCGACGCTCGATGCCATACTCAGCCCCGAGTGGGCGGAGATAGCCGACAAACTCGAATTGCGGTATTTCGACAATGCCGTGATAACCGTCGACGAAAAGGGTGTCTACGACATCAGTATAATCGGCTCGTATGGCTCCTCCGTTCTGGCACGCTATCGCATCTCCACGGCCGGACAGCCCGTGTCGGAGGACAATCCGTGGAGCGCGATCTATACCAACGGCAGCTCCGCAGCCGATATAGTGCTTACGCGTGACCAAGCAGGGCTGCACCTCAGCCTTGCCACCGACTACAATAGGGAAGGTCATCACAAGGCTGCTATCGATCTGAGCTATACCGTCGATCCGACCCGTGTGCGCATGAGTGTCACAATCGACGGCGGCAGCGGAGAGATCGGCGACACAGAGGAGATTCCCACATACAAAATCGCCTACGACATTTTAAGCCCTCTGATCTACAACTCGACGGGCGAGTCGCTTGTGAGCGGAAAAGTGGAGATCGCCTACGATGATCTGATAGAGCACACTGCCGACAGGGTGAGAGTGATTATCAAAAAAGGTTATCCCTATTACGAATATATGTAATGTAATATGATGAATTTGATATTTGCAACCAACAACGCCCACAAGATAGCCGAGGTCGAGGCTGTATTGGGCGAGGGATTCGGCATCTCCACGCCGCGCGAGCACGGCATTGAGGAGGATATCCCCGAGGAACAGGAGACATTGGAGGGCAACGCCTCGCAGAAATCGCGCTACATATACGACCGCACGGGCAGCGACTGTTTTGCCGACGATACGGGTTTGGAGGTCGAGGCTTTGGGCGGCGCACCCGGCGTCCACTCGGCGCGGTATGCCACCGACGGGCACGACTTTGCCGCCAACAACCGCCGTCTGCTCAAAGAGTTGAATGGCGTGGGCAACCGCCGCGCGCGCTTCCGCACCGTAATATCGCTTATCGTCGACGGCCGCGAACATCTGTTCGAGGGCATCGTCGAGGGGCATATCGCCCAGTGCGAGTCGGGCTGCGGCGGGTTCGGCTACGATCCGCTGTTCATCCCCGACGGCTTCGACCGCACATTCGCCGAGATGTCTGCCGAGGAGAAGAATGCCATATCGCACCGCGGCCGCGCTGTTGCAAAACTTGTGGAATTTTTGCACAATCGCATAAAATAGACTACATTTGCAGCCGCTATGGAACAACAGACGAACTACAAGCGCGAAGATCATTACCCGCAGCATACGATAGAGGCTCTTATGGGACACTACCGGGAGATACTGCGGCTATTGGGCGAAGATCCCGAGCGCGAGGGTTTGATAAAAACCCCCGAGCGCGTGGCCAAGGCCATGTCGTTCATCACCAAGGGCTATGCCGAAGACCCTATCGCCATACTCCGCTCGGCCATGTTCAAGGAGGAGTACAAGCAGATGGTCGTTGTGAAAGATATAGAACTCTTTTCGGTGTGCGAGCACCACATGCTGCCCTTCATCGGCAAGGCGCATGTAGCCTATATTCCCGACGGATATATCACCGGTCTGTCGAAGATAGCGCGTGTTGTGGAGTGCTTTGCCCGCCGTTTGCAGGTGCAGGAGCGGCTGACGGTGCAGATACGCGACAGCATACAGCAGGCGTTGAATCCCGTCGGCGTGGCTGTCGTCATCGAGGCGAGCCACACCTGCATGCAGATGCGCGGCGTGGAGAAGCAAGGCTCGTCGACCACCACATCGGCCTTCACGGGAATATTCCTCTCCGACCCCCGCACGCGCGACGAGTTTATGCAGCTAATCAAACGATAGAGCGAATCTCTTTCCCGCGAATTTTTCGTCAATAGCGGCATTCTACTGCCGCTCCTTGTCGTTCGGCAATGGGTAATACGGAAGTATAACCCATCGCCCCACTTTGTCGTCGCGTGGTATAATACCGCTATTGACGAAAAATTTTGGTTGTGGCGCTTGGGACGCTATTTCCTCTGTTCTGTCATTCTGAGGAGGCCGCAGGCCGACGTGAGAATCTCTCTTACACATTCATGCAAGAGATTGCCACGCCTCGCTGCACTCGGCTCGCAATGACAGAGCACAACGCCTCCGCCATGTCATTCCGAGGAGCAACGCAGTTGCGACGTGGGAATCTCATTTTTGGACGACTATTCCCACCGCCATGTCATTCCGAGGAGCAACGCAGTTGCGACGTGGGAATCTCATTCCCGCCGCTGCGGCAGGACGAACTCCACCTCCTTGAAGGCATATTCGTGCAGCGTGCCGTCGGTGTGTTCGAGCCGGAGATGCCCCGAGGGGCGCACGCCGCGAATCGTGGCGCGGAACCGCTCGCCCGAGGGCAGCGCATAGAGGTGTTCTTCGTCCAAGTGATACATGTTGAGGCGGTAGAGCTGCCCGATGCGCTCCCTGCCGCCGCCGCGCAACTCCTCGTAGAGGGCGTCGAGATGCGACAGGAACCGGTCGAGCACCTCCTCGCGCACATACTCCCTGCCGCTCAGCTGCCGCATCGATACGGGGTTGGGCAGCGACGGATCGAACTCCGTCTGATTGACGTTGATGCCTATGCCTACGATCGTTCGGTCGAACCTTTCGTCGGCGAGCATGTGCTCGATGAGTATGCCAACCAACTTGCGGTCGCCGGCATAGATGTCATTCGTCCATTTTATTCGGGTTGCGATGCCATAGTCGGCAAAGGTGTCGACCAAGGCGAGCGCCACGACTTCCGACAGCAGGAACTGTTCGGCCACGGGCAGGAAATCGGGGGTCAGCACCACCGAGAATGTGAGGTTGTCGCCCGTGCGGCTCTCCCACTTGTGGCCTCTCTGACCGCGGCCTGCGGTCTGCTCCTCAGCCCATATCGCGTCGCCGTGAACGTAGCGGACGTCGCGTGCATCGTCGTTGGTCGAGGCGGTTTTTTCTATGCGGTAGATCATAACAAATTCGTATAAGCGTGTCAAAGATATAAGTTTTTTGCCGATAAAGGTTGTTTTCTGTATAATTTGGTTATTTTTGTGTTCAAATTGACGCAGCAGGTGAAAAATATACTCTTCATTCATAATCCGCGCCGGGCGCCGTTCTCGTTCGGAGGCATAGAGCGCGTTACACTTATGCTCGCCGATTGGTTTTCGGCGCACGGACTCCGGTCTTACGTGGTCGCCATCGACTTCGACATGTCGTCCATTCCGGAGAATTTGGCCGATAAAATAACGAGGATCGCCACGCCGCGCCGCAAGATGTCGGATCGTGCATATTGCAACTTCGTCGCGGAGTGCGTCAAACGTTATTCGATCGATGCCGTGGTGTGTCAGGGCGGACATCTTAAAAATATGGGCTTGGTGCGCCGCAACATTCCCGCGCGAATACCGATCGTCTATTGCAACCATTCGCAGATATTGTGGGAGGTGGTGCGCTCGGTGCAGGGCTTCGACCGATTTCACCGCAAGGGGCTGCTGCTGTCGCTGCGCCGTCGGTTCAAGGCGTGGAAGGCGCGCCGCCGCACGGTGTCGCGCTATTGCAGCATGTACGATTCGGTCGATCGATATGCGGTATTGTGCGACGGATATGTCGACGACCTCTATCGTGCCATAGGCGACAAGAGAGCACGGCAGGCGAAGTGCTGCGCGCTCTACAACCCCATGCCGAGCGCGGCTGCCGATGTCGATTTGGCGGCCAAACGCCGGCAGGTGCTGTTCGTGGGACGCCTCTCCTATTCCGACAAGCGCATCGACATACTGCTCTGCATTTGGGGCACGATATGCAACGATTTTCCCGACTGGGAACTGCTCATCGTGGGCGACGGCGAGGAGCGGGGGGCTTTGGAGAGCATCGTCGCCGAGCAGGGCATGCGCAACGTGCGTTTTTGCGGAGCCACACCCGATCCGTCGCAATATTTCCGCGAGGCCTCTATCATTTGCCTCACCTCGATGTACGAAGGTTGGGGCATGGTTTTGGGCGAGGGACAGAGCGCGGGAGCCGTACCCGTGGCCTTCGGCTGTTCGGCAGGCGTGAGGGAGATCCTCTCCGACGGTGGCGGATATGTCGTCGAGCCGTTCGATGTGAAGGCCTACGCCGCTGTGCTGCGGGAGTTGATGTCGGACGATGCCAAGCGCGAAGATGCGGCTCGCTCGGCTCAGCAGAAGTGCCGCCGCTACGCTATCGACCGTGTCGGCGAGAGCTGGCTGCGCATGTTCTCCGAGTTGGAATCCGATTAATATGGGGTTAATATCGGGCTTCATCTGCGCAGGCGGCGCATATTCCCGAAATTTTAACTACTTTTGTAACCGACATACTGTACGGTTATGAAAAAAATATCGATCATATTGCTCTTGATCTGCACGGCAGCCTCGGCCTGCGGGGGCGGTGCTGGCCGAAGCGGCGGAGCGGCGGTCACAGGAGAACAGCCCCAACCTGCGGCGAAGACTGCTGCGCCGGTCTACTATCGTCATCGTGTGGTGGCGGAGTATCCTCATTCGACGACGAGCTACACGCAGGGACTGTGCTATGCCGACGGAGAGCTGTTGGAGGGCACGGGACAGTGGGGCGAGTCGCATTTGCAGACCGTCGATCCGGCAACCGGCCGCACGCGCATACTGGCTTCGCTGCCGCGGTCGGAGTTCGGCGAGGGCATAACCATATTGGGCGATACGATCTATCAACTTACATGGACTGCGGGCAAGGCACATCTCTACGACCGCAGCGGACGCCTGCATCGCAGCATCGACTATCGCGGCGAGGGGTGGGGCATAACCTCCGACGGCGAGCGTTTATACATGTCCGACGGCTCGGCCATGATCTACGAGATCGATCCCGTGACATTCAAGCCCCGGCGCGGTGTGGCGGTCATGGCACAGGGGCGCCCGATCGACAATATCAACGAATTGGAGTGGATCGACGGCCGTATCTGGGCTAATGTCTACCTCACCTCGACGATCGTCATCATCGATCCGCAGTCGGGTGCGGTCGAGGGCATTGTCGATCTGTCGGATCTGTTGGATCGCATAACGATCGACTCCACGACCGACGTACTGAACGGCATAGCCTATGATGCCGCCAAGGGGCGCATATTAGTCACGGGAAAGTATTGGAACAAGTTGTTCGAGATAGAGATATTCGAGTAGAGATTATGGGAGTGTTGAGAGATATGATGCGTGAGCGCATCGTCGTGGCCGACGGTGCAACGGGAACCATGCTCGCCGCCTGCGCAGGCGGCAAGTGCTGCGACCTTTTGGCTGTCGAGCGACCCGATGCGGTCGAGGCTCTGCATGCCGACTACATAGCCGCCGGAGCCGATATGATTACCGCCGATACGTTTTGCAGCGATCCTCTTACGCTGACCGAGTGGCATTTGGAGCACAGGTGCGAGCAGATCGTCGCGGCAGCCGTGGCTGTGGCGCGCCGTGCGGCCGCCAAGGCCGGCCGCCGCGTGTTGGTGGCCGGATCGGTCGGCCCCACGATACGCAACATCTCGCTCTCGACCGACATCACCGAAGAGCAGCTGCGCGAGGCTTACGCCTTGCAGATCGGAGCCTTGATCCGCGCAGGGGTCGACGTGGTGCTCGTGGAGAGCGTATGCGATGTGCGCAATGCCGCAATTGCCGCCGAGGAGTGCCGCCGCCTGTCGGCCGACATCGATTTGGTGGTGACGGCCACGCTGTCGAAGCTGAAGGGCTATTTGGTGTCAGGCCGTCCGGTGAACCGTTTTGTCGACGACATGAAGCCCTTTTCGCCTGCGGCCGTGGGATTCAACTGCTCTTTCGGAGCGGCCAACGTGACCGAGAATATCGCCCTCATCGCCGACAAGTGCGACTGCGCGCTTGCGGCCATGCCGTCGGCCGGAGTGCCCGACGCTGCCGGCCGCTTCCCGGAGAACGAGAAGCAGTTCGCAGCCGCCATGGAGTCGTCGGTGCGTTGCGGACAACTCAACATTGCGGGCGGATGCTGCGGCACGACGCCCCGCCATATAGCGGCTTTGGCCGCAATATGCCGCCGTTACGAACCTCGTAAAATCAAAGTAGAGTCATGACAACCGCAGAGTTTCGCCGTAAGCTGCATCGCCACCCCGAGCTGTCGTTCGAGGAGCACGCTACGCAGCGTTTCATCATGGATATGTTGGAACAGAAGGGCATCGAGTGCATGCCTGTGGCCGGTACGGGGGTCATGGCGCGCATAGAGGGGCGTCGCGGCAATCCGCGCCGC
The DNA here is from genome assembly GCA_964516585.1 of uncultured Alistipes sp. Classification (GTDB taxonomy): domain Bacteria; phylum Bacteroidota; class Bacteroidia; order Bacteroidales; family Rikenellaceae; genus Alistipes. The sequence continues at coordinate 12,755 of CAZEXJ010000044.1, read as the reverse complement.
GCAGTGGTGTTGCGCGCCGACATCGACGCGCTGCCCATAGAGGAGGCGAGCGGAGTGGAGTTCGCCTCGCAGAACCCGGGCGTGATGCACGCCTGCGGTCACGACATGCACTCGGCCATGTTGTATGGCGTGCTGCTGTCGATGTCGGCGCACCGCGATTTCGAGGGGACGGTCATAGGTCTGTTCCAGCCCGGCGAGGAGTGCAATCCGGGAGGTGCTATCAAGGTGCTCGACGAGGGCTGTTTCGACTCTTTCGATGTGGCGGCGGTCGTCGGCCAGCATGTCGATGCAACGTTGGAGGTCGGCGAGGCCGGTTTCTGCGCCGGCCGCTTCATGGCCTCGAACGACGAGCTGCGCATAAGGGTGCACGGCCGCGGAGGCCACGCCGCATGGCGGTCGCAGCTGTGCGATCCGGTGGCGGCATTGTGCCGCATGGTGGTGCGCATGAATGAACTCAACTCGGCCGAGTGCGTGGTGTCGGTCGGAAAACTGCTGTCGGAGGGTGCGACCAACGTCATACCCGATGAGACCTACGCCGAGGGTACTATGCGAACCTTCGACGAGGATGTGCGCCGCATGACGTGGGAGAGTCTGCGCAAGGCGGCTGCGGAGACAGGCGACATGTACGGCGTGCGGATCGATGTCGATATAAATCGCGGATACCCGTGCGTGGTCAACGATGTGACCCTGTGCTACGAATCGATGATTCTCGCTGCCGACGAGGGCTTTACGGTGCGCGAATTGCAGCCGCGCCCGACGGCCGAGGACTTCGGCTACTACACGCAGCGTTATCCGTCGCTCTTCTACCGTTTGGGTGTGGGGCGTGCGGCAGGGCGCTCGCATACTCCGACCTTCATGCCCGACGAGAGGGCTATGGCCGCGGGAGAGCGGCTTATGGAGCGCATTGCACTCCATATATTAAACAAATGATTGAAAATGGTTAGAAAAAACAAAAGCAACAACGATAATACTTCTCGGCGAAGCGCCGGCAAAGGGTCGCATTCGCGCGATCGTTCGGCATTCATCGCCGATCTGTTCCGCGAGTTCTCCGATCGCAAGTTTACGTTGAAACAGTTGGCCGCCGCTTCGGGCGGAGCCGATCGCGAGGGTCGCGATTTGACGCGCGACGTGGTGGAGCAGATGCTCGCCGACGGCTTCATCAATGAGTGTTCGCGCGGCCGTTACCGTCTGTCGTCGCGCTACCTGCCCCGTTTCGAGGGTGTGGTGTGCGGCGCCTCGTCGGGTTCGCTGTTCGTGCGCCTCGACGGCGACGATACACAGGATATCTACATCAGCCGCCGCAATGCGCACAACGCTCTCGACGGCGACCGTGTGTCTATCATCATAACGCGCCATTCGCGTGCCGGAGCCTCGCCCGAGGGCATCGTCGAGGAGATCATCGAGCGCAGCCGCAAACCCTACATCGGTGTGGCCAACATTACCGGCTCCTCTGTCTTCGTGACGCCCGACTCGAAGCGTCTGAGCGTGGACATCTATCTTCCCAAGAGGCTCTGTGCCGACGTTCACGACGGCGACAAGGTGGCTGTGCGCATCGTATCGTGGGAAGAGGGTACGCGTCTGCCCATGGGCGAGATAATCGACATACTGGGTCCGGCGGGCGACAACGACACGGAGATGCACGCCATATTGGCCGAGTATGATCTGCCTTACCGCTTCGACGACGAGGTGCTTGCGGCCGCGGCTGCAATCCCGGGAACGATCACCGAGTCAGACTATGCCGAGCGTCGCGACTTCCGCAGCGTGACGACCTTCACGGTCGATCCTGCCGACGCCAAGGACTTCGACGATGCGCTGTCGGTGCGTCGCGTAAGCGATGGAGTGTGGGAGGTGGGCGTACACATAGCCGATGTCACGCACTACATCGCGCCCCGGTCGGTGCTCGACACGGAGGCTTACGACCGCGGTACGTCGGTCTATCTTGTCGACCGCACGGTGCCGATGCTGCCCGAGCGTCTCTCCAACGAGTTGTGCTCGCTGCGCCCGCACGAGGAGAGCCTCTGTTTCTCGGCCGTATTCACCATAAACGAGAATCTCGACCTGCTCGACGAGTGGTTCGGCCGCACGGTCATCTTCTCCGACCGCCGCTTCGCCTACGAGGAGGCGCAGCAGATCATAGAGACCGGCCGCGGCGATTATGCCGAAGAGATATTGACGCTTAACCGTTTGGCACAGGGACTGCGCCGCGAGCGTTTCCGCCATGGCGCCATAAGTTTCGAGCGGGAGGAGGTGCGTTTCCGCCTCGACGAGAAGGGACGTCCGTTGGGCGTCTACATCAAGGAGCAGAAAGAGTCCAACCAGATGATCGAGGAGTTCATGCTGTTGGCCAACCGCCGTGTGGCCGAGTTCTGCGGCCACCGCATACAGAACGGCCGACGCGTAGCCCGCTCGATGGTCTACCGCGTACACGACCAGCCCAACGAGGAGAAACTGACCCGTTTCAGAGAGTTCATCACGCGCTTCGGCTACTCGTTCCGCGCCTCCAAGGGGCGCGCCGTGGCCAAGGAGATGAACAAACTCATGCAGCAGGTGCACGACCGTCCCGAGGCCAACGCCGTATCGACGCTGGCCGTGAGGAGCATGGCCAAGGCCTATTACACCACCGACAACATAGGCCACTACGGTCTGGCATTCCCCAGTTACACCCACTTCACTTCGCCCATACGGCGCTATCCCGACATGATGGTGCACCGCCTGCTGGCTCGCTATCTCGACGGCGGCAAGTCGGCCGACAAACACGATTTGGAGGAGCGCTGCGCCTATGCCTCCGACCGCGAGATCGTCGCTGCCGAGGCCGAACGCGCCAGCATAAAGTACAAAATGGTGGAGTTCATGCGCGACAAGATCGGCGAGGAGTTCGACGGTTGCGTGTCGGGCATATCCGAGTGGGGCGTATATGTCGAGTTGAACGACACGCATGTCGAGGGCATGGCCTTCCTGCGCGACCTCAACGACGACTACTACTCGTTCGACGAGGCGCGCTATCAGATCGTCGGACGCTCGACAGGGCGCACCTTCACGCTCGGCACACCCGTTCGGGTGCGTGTCAAGTATGCCGACCTGCGCCGCCGCACATTGGATTTCGAATTGTTATTGAGATGATGAACGAGATGAAATCGATTTACGAAAAGTGCCTGCAACGCGAGTCACTGACGCGCGAGGAGGCCTACCGCCTCTACGACGAGGCTCCGTTGCATGAATTGGCCGAGACGGCCGACATGTTGCGCCGCGAAGTGGTCGACGATGCCGATGTGGTGACGTGGCAGATCGATCGCAACGTCAACATAACCAACGTCTGCATCTCGGGCTGCAAGTTCTGCAACTTCCACTGCAAGCCCCACGACCGCGAGCGGGCGTTCATAACCACGCTGGCCGAGTATCGCGAAAAGATCGACCGCGCGTTGGAGTTGGGCGCCGATCAGCTGCTTTTGCAGGGCGGGCTGCATCCGCGCTTGGGCATCGATTTCTATGAACAGCTGTTCCGTCATCTGAAACAGGAGTACCCCGCGCTGCGGCTGCATGCTCTGGGCGCCCCCGAAATATCGCACATAGCCCGCGTGAGCGGCATCACCACGCGCCAAGCGCTCGAACGTCTGCGCGAAGCCGGGCTTGATTCTCTGCCCGGCGCCGGAGCCGAGATACTCTCCAACGACGTGCGCCGCCGCATATCGCCCGCCAAGCCCTCGGCCGAGGAGTGGATACGGGTCATGCACGAGGCTCACGAGATGAATCTGCCCACCTCGGCCACGATGATGTACGGCCATGTGGAGACCCCACATCAGAGAGTCGATCATCTGTTGACGATACGCGATTTGCAGGCGCACTGCCCCGAGGGCAACTACGGCTTCATTGCATTCATTCCGTGGATATTCTGCTCGAAAGGCACGCAGCTCGAACGCGAGGGCGTGACATCGCACTTCTCGTCGACCGAATACCTGCGCATAATAGCTGTCAGCCGGCTTATACTCAACAATATCCGCAATATACAGGCCTCGTGGCTCACCGTTGGCAAGGCCACGGCGCAAATGGCGCTGCGCAGCGGCGCCAACGACATGGGATCGATCATGATCGAGGAGAATGTCGTTTCGTCGGCCGGTGCGCACAACCGCTTCGACAGCAACGGCATACAGCAAGCCATTCGCGAAATGGGTTTCACACCAAGATTGAGGGATCAGTTATACCATTACCGGTAATTTTTCGTGAAAAATACTATTCTACTGCCGCGCCTTGTCGCTCGACAATGGGCAGTACGTCATACAGCCCATCGTCCCGCTCCTGCGTTGCGTTGTATAATAGCATTTTTGACGAAAAAGGTGGTGCTTTGGGAGACTATTTCCACTATTTTGTCATTCTGAGGAGCGTTTGAAAAACGCGACGTGAGAATCTCTATTGTGCGCGATTATTCCCGTTGTCATGTCGTGTGTTGAGACTCCCACGGTCGAAGCGTCGCTTCTCCCTCGGAGTGACATAGTGGGGTGTTCTACCCTGTCATTCTGAGGAGCACCATAGTTGCGACGTGAGAATCTCTGGTTGGGGACGATATGTGCGATGACAAGATTGCCCGTTGTTTTATATCGGGTGAGGAGATAGCGCCGCAGCGGGCGGTTTTACGCAAAATTGGAATATCGGCAGTGCATCAAATGTCCGTCATTGTCGCGCAGGTGCATGCCGCCGCCGCGACAGAACTGCCAAGCCTTGCAATTGGCACAGATGTCGGTGTGCGCCCACTTGCGGTCGCGGAAAGGTTGGAAGCGATTTTGCCAGACATCCCAAAAGTCGTCGCGATAGATGTTGCCCTGCGTGTAGTTGGCGCGCACGCTCGTGCAACCCGAAATATCGCCGTTGACGCGAATCGAAGCGACGGATACTCCGGCGGTACACATGTAGAAGTGGTCGCGCACTTCGGCTTCGTAGCCGCCGAGAAAGCCCTCGCAGGCATAACTGAGATCGATTTTCCCCTCGTGACGGGTGCGACGGATAAACTCCATGAGGCGGACGAAATCCTTGTCGCTGAGCAGCAGCTTGTCGTCGGTCGCTGCACGGCCGGCAGGAAATATGGTGAATATGCGCCAATACCCGATGCCGCGATCGATAAGCAGTCGTTTGAACTCCTCCAAGCGGTCGATCATCGACGGCGTGACGCACGTGATGACATCGTATGCCAGATCGGGATATTCGAGTATGTGCTCCACAGCCTCCAAGGCACGGGCATAGCTGTGCGGGTTGCGGCGTATGTAGGTGTGCGAATCCTCGAATCCGTCGATGCTGACCGACACCGAGCGCAACCCCGAAGCGACAAGCGATGCCAAACGTTCGCGCGACAGAGCCAACCCATTGGTCACCATGCCCCACATGTAACCGCGACGCGTCACCTCCCGCCCGGCAAGTTCTAAATCGTCGCGCACGAGCACCTCGCCGCCAGAGAATATCAACAGCACATCGTGCGGATCGACATGCGGCGTGATCTGAGTGTCGAGCACATGTAAAAAGTCGTCCAACGGCATGTCGTGCTGCACAGCGTCTGCACGACAGTCGCTGCCGCAATGACGGCATGCCAGATTGCACCTTAACGTACACTCCCAAAAGAGTGTCGACAGCGGGTGGCGTGCAACCGTGTCGTCGTATAGTTGCGAAAAGAGTTTCAGTGCAAGCCTCTTGCGAAGTCCCAACCGACGCAGTTTCACTTCGTCTCCGCGTTATCGGTTTCGACAGCGGCACTGCCATTTGCCTGCGCCTCCTCGTCGGATAATACGCGCGCCGTATTGCCGTCGGGCATACGCACGCCATACATCAGTTTGATACGCGAGTTGACCGTATCGTGCTCTATGACAGGTTGATCGGGATTGTCGACGCTCTTGGCGCTCTTGCGAGTGGCGCAACATGCGGTGGAGAATCCCAAGAGTGTGATGGCTGCTATTTTCAGTTTGTTTTTCATAGTCGTCGCTATTTTATATGTAGCTATACTCAATGCAAATATAACACCTATTTGCGAGAAACGCAAATCTTCGCGCTGTCAAACCTCGAAATATTGCCTCCTGCCCAATAGCACTTTGAATGCCTACCCTGTCACTCCGAGGAAGGGCGCAGCCCGACTGTGGGAGTCTCTGCATTGTCTGTCACTCCAAGGGAGGGCGCAGCCCGACTGTGGGAGTCTCGTTCTCCTCTCCTGTCATTCTGAGGAGCGTTCTGTGAACGCGACGTGAGAATCTATGTTTTGGACGATTATTCCCGTTGCCATGTCATTCTGAGGAGCGCGAAGCGCGACGTGAGAATCTCGTCCGCAAAAGAGATTGCCACGCCTCGTTACTCTCGGCTCGCAATGACAGAGTACAGCGCTCCCAATGTCACTCCGAGGAGCGTGCTTGCACGCGACGTGGGAGTCTCGTTCCTCCTTCCTGTCATTCTGAGGAGCAACGCAGTTGCGACGTGAGAATCTCTATTGCGAACGATTATTTCCGCGGTACGATTTCTTCCTGTTGATCTCGATGAATGCCGCGTCCCAACCAGCATTGAAGAAGAAGTCGCGGTACTCCGAAGCGTCAGCTTCTCTGGCATATACGAAACGTTGCGGCAGCGGAGTATAATAGCGGAAATTCAACATGTCGCGGCTGCATGTCTCTAAGATTATGTGGTTTGCATTGTGCGAATCGTATACGCCGTACAATGCGTCGGCATCGGTGCGATGTTGTTTTTGGTCGACGGTGAACAAATATAGCCGACCGGCTTCAAATTTGCATTTAGAAATTTCTGTCATAGAGGTCAGTGTTATCAAAAAATTCCCCGACCCCGGTTGCGATTCAATCAAGAGCATTATGTAAAATTCCATACTCTACCTCCCAGAGCCGGGGTGTAATCCTCCGGCTTTGAGTATGGAATTTTATCGTACATGCCTGCATAAGCAGGTTTTGGCAGGTCTTGATTGAATCGCCGCAAAAGTAGTAATTCTTTGCTAATAATGCAAACGAGTAGGTTGATTTGTATCGTATTACATTCTTTATTGTGTGCCGATGCGGTATTTGGATCTGTTCGTACAATCTAAAATTTATTGAACGATCTAACTACATATGATTGATATACAAATTTTTTAACCTCTTATCACATAGTTTTTTGTCTAACGCCATTGCAGGACGGGACATTTCTCACGGAAACGAGATTCTTCGCTCCGCTCAGAATGACAGGACGAGAACAAGAGACTCCCACGTCGCGCTTCGCGCTCCTCGGAGTGACATTGTGGGGCGTTGCGCCATGTCATTGCGAGCCGAGTGTAACGAGGCGTGGCAATCTCTTTATCCCTGCCTCCACCGGGTTTCGAGGGTGAACCTAAATAAAGCCCTTATAAAAAAGCCGGTGCAATCGACGAGTTGCACCGGCTTAGAAATATTGTTTTTACGTATTATTCGATAGCCACTAACGGAGCCTCCGACTGCACAGAATCGCCCTCGGCGACTAACACGCCGACTACGCGGCCGGCATAATCCGAAGTAATGGAGTTCTCCATTTTCATGGCCTCCAACACTGCTATCTCCTGACCTACACTCACCGTATCGCCCTCCTTGACCTTGATCTCGATAACGCGGCCGGGAAGCGGCGCCGTAACGGTTTTATCGGTCAGCGCAACGCGCTTGGGAGCAGACTCGGCAGCGACGACATCGCCCTCCGAATCGGCTATCTCGATCATAATGGCATCGGCCTGCACCGAATCGCCCTCGGCAACCAAAATCTGCTTTACGAAGCCGCCGAAGTCAGAGGTGATAGAGTTCTCCATCTTCATGGCCTCCAACACGAGTACCTCCTGACCGGCTGCAATCTTGTCGCCGACCTTGACCTTGATCTCGATAACGCGGCCGGGAAGCGGCGCTGTAACCGTTTTGCCAGTGACTGCCGAACGAGTGACGGTCGTCGCAGCTGCGGCGCCTTCGCTCTCGACCTCGATCAATATGCCGTCGGCCTGTACGGCATCGCCCTCGGCAACTAAAATCTGCTTTACCACGCCGGTATAATCCGAAGCAATGGAGTTCTCCATCTTCATGGCCTCCAATACCACTACCTCCTGACCCGCTTTGATCTTGTCGCCCACCTTGACCTTGATCTCGATGACGCGGCCGGGAAGCGGCGCCGTAACCGTATTGCCAGTGATAGGCTGTGCGGCCTGCTTCTTGTCGGCTGCAAGCGATGGATCGGCAGCAACCTTGTCGGCAAAGGCAGCCTTCTTGACACCGGTGAGGTAGGTCTTGGCCACCAACGGAAAGAGTTCGAGCAGAAGCTCCTCCTTCTCGTTTTCGGCCAAATGCACACCGCCGGCCTCCTCCAAAACGGGATTGGGCTGCTTCTGGTATTTCGACGTATCGTAAGGAGTCTCCTCGCGCACGCCGCAAATCTTGAAACGGAACTCGGGATCGATCTTAACCGGCGTATGTCCATATTCACCCTTAACCAATCCGACGAACTGCGAACTCTTGTTGGTATACATCGGGCGACCGGCTTTCTCGTCCATAGCGCAGTTGACGGCCTGCGCACCGACGATCTGCGACGTAGGCGTTACCAAAGGCGGCAAACCTGCGGCCAGACGAACCGACGGGATCAGTTCCATGGCGCGCGGCAGAATATCCTCTGCCTGCAACTGTTTGAGCTGAGCCACCATGTTAGAGTACATACCGCCCGGAATCTCGGCCTGCTGCACCAACTTGTTGGGCGCGGGGAATCCGAAGTAGGCATCGATCTGCTGAGCGACCTCCAACAGGGCATTCCAATTCTCGGCCTGAGCATACTCCACAGCCTTGTCGAACATTGCATCGACCTCTGCGGGCAGAGTATCGACAAGCGGGTTGAACGGCTTGGGCAGCGGCTTCTCCGCGCCGAATACCGACAACTCCAACTCCTTGCGGATATCTTTCAACTCGACATTGATCTTGGCGACAGCCTCCATGTTGACGCCTATATCGATGCCCAATTTGCGACAGAACACGTACACTAATTCCAAAGCGGGCGCACCCGTGCCGCCGCCAAACCACCAGCAGTTGGTATCCACTACGTCGACACCCGAAACGATAGCGGCCATTACCGAAGCAAGACCGTAGCCCGGCGTACAGTGCGTGTGGAAATCGACAGGAATACCTATGTTCTGCTTGAACAACTTTATCAGCGCCGCAACACGGTGCGGGGGAATCAAGCCCGACATATCCTTGATAGTAATCATGTCGGCGCCCAAAGCGGCCATTTGCTTGGCCTTGTCGAGGAAATACTCGTCGGTGAAGACCATCTCGTGCTCCTTGCCGTCGGTGTATTTGGGATCGACCGTATAACATACCGCGCAATCGGCTATGCCGCCGAACTGTTTGATATACTTGATCGTGGATTTCACGTTATTAACATCGTTCAGGGCATCGAAGATACGCATGATGCCCAAACCGCTCTCGATAGCATTGCGAGAGAAACCGGCAATGATCTCGTCGGTATAAGGCGAATATCCGAAGAGGTTGCGACCGCGCGACAACGCCGTCAGATGTGACACGTCGCCGACCGCCTTCTTGATCGTTTCTAAACGCGTCCACGGATTCTCGTTGAGATAACGCATCACCGAGTCGGGTACAGCACCGCCCCATACCTCCATGGCATAGAAATTGGCTTCTTTATAATATGGCAGACAGCGGTCTACCTGCTGTTGTGTCATACGCGTCGCAAACGATGACTGCTGACCGTCACGCAACGTCAGATCTCGAATTTTTAATGTTTTAGTCATATTAAAAAAGGTTATGTCTATTCTTTTTCCTATCTTCCGATCTCTATTCGACCGTGTCATCTGTTATCCAAATAACAAATATATAAAACAAATTCGATTAAAGCAAACAATTATTGCGAAATTTACACCTTGCGTGCATATTTTATCTGATTATACGCCAATTACAGCACTCCCACGCCGCTGCGCCGCTGCCCGCTATTTCGTTATGAAACCCTCCCCTATGAAACGAAAGGCTCAATCCTAAAACCGGGTTGGAGCGGGAGGGGACGATAAGCCGAGCACAGCGCGAGGCACGGCAATCTCTTTCCGCCATGTCATTCTGAGGAGCGTTCGAAGAACGCGACGTGAGAATCTCTTGTTCTCGTCCTGTCATTCTGAGCGGAGCGAAGAATCTCGTTTCCGTGAGAAATGTCTCGTCCTGCAATGGTGTTAGACAAAAAAATGAACCATGTGATAAGAGGTCAAAAACCTGTATATCAATCATATGTAATTGGGGAGGGTGATAAATTTTAGGTTGTACGAACAAATCCAAATACCACGGCAGTATACGATAAAAAGAATGTAATACAAAACAAATCAATCTATTCGTTTGTATTATTGGCGAAGAATTACTACTTTTGCGGCGATTCAATCAAGACCCGCCAAAACCTGCACATGCAGGCATGTACGATAAAATTCCATACTCAAAGCCGGAGGATTGCACCCCGGCTCTGGGAGGTAGAGTATGGAATTTTACATAATGCTCTTGATTGAATCGCAACCGGGGTCGGGGATTTTTTTTTGATAACACTGACCTCTATGACAGAAATTTCTAAATGCAAATTTGAAGCCGGGCGGCTATATCTGTTCACCGTCGACCAAAAACAATATCGCACCGATGCCGACGCATTGTACGGCGTATACGATTCACACAACGGAAACCGCATAATCTTAGAGACATGCAGTCGCGACATGTTGAACTTCCACTATTATACTCCGCTGCCGCAACGTTTCGGATATGCCAGAGAGGCTGACGCTTCGGAGTACCGCGACTTCTTTTTCAATGCTGGTTGGGACGCGGCATTCATCGAAATCAACAGGAAGAAATCGTACCGCAAACGTAAGTAGAGGCAAAAAAGCGGTTCACCAGAAGAAGTCGTCAGTATTTATTAATATTCCATTCAAAAGAATATACACTGCCATCTAAGGGAATATTAATAATCAGTTTGTGGCCTTTCTTTCTTTTTATATTCATATAGCCAACAATGCCTTCGTTGGGGTGAATAGTTGTCTTCTTTAAATATCCCTGTTCTTTAATAGCTCTCTCATCCGCCATCATTTTTCCTAATGTTGAAATTTCTGCATTAGCTGCGATATTCGCTTGATACGCTGCGTTGGGATTATAATGAGTAGTCATTGTTGTGTAAGCATAACCATTAGGAGAATATGTTGTTGAATACGAAGTGGAGTATCCTGCACTTCCTGCATTTAATCCAGCTGAAAAGCCATATAGTGCCATAGCCCAATTTTGCGTTCGTTTGACTTTCTTCTGAAACTCATCGTTTGTGTAAACTTGAAGAGATATGCTATCACCTTTTTTATCGATAAGTGATGCATTAACTTCGTCAGGGTCAAATGTCACATTTTGAGAACTCAGGTTATTTATATGTATCTGAACTTGGTAATATTTACCGTAATCATCTTTAGACTCATAGCAAGTTAGACCGACTATATAGTTGTTGATATACCTATATGCCCATAACTTTCCATCGTTATACTCTGTAGTAATAGTTGAATCATTCTTGCTTATTACAAAATCTTGAGCATAACTAAATAAGGTAAAGCACGATAAAATTATTACAAGTGCATGTTTCATAACCAAATAATAAATGTTTATACTACGCAAAAGCGTGAACTGTATGCCACACTCTTACTTGAAGGTCGTAGGAAACCTCGGATACCGATGTAACAATAGCAGTCCACGCTATAGCGTGAGAACCACTATGCCATCCTTGTATCCTCTCTGAAAATTTCCTACGTTTTCAAGTACAAGATAAGCATAACGCTTCTTCTTTTTTCTTATGTCTTGGACATGAGTTGCCTCACTCCGACTGCAAAAGTACAAAAAATCCGTGATATGGCATTAAACCATCACGGACTTTATTTGATTTACAACTGGATACCCCTGTTTTGTTTCCTTGTCGGCAATCCCAACGCATCCATAAACTCATCTTTCTTGCGCCTGAACCAATTTACATGCGAAACTCCGTCTATCTTGAAATCGAAATTACCTTCCGTATTCTGTTTGAGAGAGCAAACCGCACCGTCTGCCTTAAAGTGCTGTCTGAACTCGGGAGAATAAAGGTCACCTTTAATTGAAACGTCCTTGAATGCACACAGTTTTCTGATAAGACCATCGCCAAAATTCAGAGTGTCACGCAAGAACTTTATTGTCGGCATCAGCTTTTCAACATACGGGAAGTAGCGTTTGACGAAATCCACGAACTCAGACAGCTTGCGGTTTTGTTGCTCGTAAGCATTTTTAATCTTCTGCATCTGTTTGACCTGTTGCTGTTCCCTTTGTCGGGCTTCTTCTTCAAGCTCAAATACACGCTCATGCAGATTCCTGTTTTCCCTCTCCAATGTCCTGACTTTGTTGCTGCCGAAAAGAGAACCTACGCTTTCGGCGATGTTGGTTGCTGCGGTCGTTGCCGCACTTTTCAGCTTTTCTGTCTGTATCTCCCTTTTCGCACGTCTGAGTTCCTCCTGTACCGTTCCCCTGCGGTCTTGAAGTTGCCCTATATCTGTCTGTAACTGCTCTGTCTGCTGCACCAAATCACGATAATACTGCCGTGTGGAGATCTGTTTCGCCTCCGAACCGTCTATGCCACGTTGCAATCCGTATCTGCCCATTGCTTGGGCGTAGGTATCCTGATAGGTTTTGAGCTTCTGACGGGTCATGATGTCGTCAGCACAAAGTCTTGCTCCATCAGTCGGCTTTTTGCGGTAGCGTTTCTTT
>CAZEXJ010000043.1:0-2404 GCA_964516585.1 uncultured Alistipes sp. | reverse complement strand
GGTGATCCGCGGCATCGCCTCGGCGCAGTACGGCGACATCGCCTCGGGCGCCGTGATTGTCAACAGCAAGGCGGGCCGTGCACCGCTGTCGATCCAGTTGGACGTCAACCCCAACGTCTACATGGCCTCCGCCTCGCACGGCATCAGCCTCGGGCGCAAGGCCGGCGTGCTCAACTATGGCGTCGACTACACCTTCGCCCAGTATGACCCGACCGAGGGATACGACACCTACAACCGCGTCACGGGCCGCGTGGGCTACTCGAACACCATCGGCAAGTGGACGACCAACACGTCCTTCAACCTATTCTACACCAAGGACAAAGCCGAACCCAACCCCGACGACGAACGCGATCTGGATGTGATGACGCAGCGCGATCTGGGCCTGCGCTTCAACACCAACGGTGCGTTCAACTTCAACCGGAACTGGTTCAAGAACCTCCGATATGCCGTTTCGGTGAACTACACCAGCAAGAAGACCTACTCCTCGGAGTTCGCAACCAATTCCGACTGGACCTACTCCACGTCGAAGACCGACGGCGCCATCCTCTCAAGCCGCCCGGGGCAGGATTTCTATTATGTGGACGACCAGGGCAACCAGGTTAAAATCACCAACATCCCCGACGAGGACAAAAACGGCAAGGCCTGGCGTCTGCCCTCGGACTATACGGCCGTGTACGACCTCTACGGCAAGGAACTCAACACCTTCGCGCAGGTGACCGCCAACTTCGCCGGCAACCTCGGGCGCACGCATCACCGTCTGATCATCGGCGCCGACTACCGCGCTACGGGCAACTTGGGCGAGGGCAAGATCTTCGATCCGGAGAACCCGCCGCGCCGGAAAGTCGGCACGAACTTCACCACGCAGCGTGAACGCGCCTTCAAGGACGTTCCGTTCATGCACCAGTTCGGCCTCTATGCCGAGGAGTATTTCTCGATGGACATCCTGCGCCGCAAGTTGGAGGTTGTCGCCGGCGTCCGCTACGACCACGTCTACGGAATGGACGGCGGTTTGGCTCCGCGTATCAACGCCTCCTACGATGTGATTCCCGAGAAGCTGAGCATCCGCGGCGGATACGGCATTACCTTCAAAGCCCCCTCGCTGGGCTACCTCTATCCCGACAAGGCCTATTTCGACATTCTGAATTTCGACAACTCGACGTCATCCGGTTACAGCGACGCGCAGAAGTTCCAGATCGCCACCACGCACGTCTATTCGACCGAAAATCCCAACCTTGAACTGGCCAAAACCGAGAAGTGGGAGGTCGGCGCCGATTTCAAGATCGGACAGGTACGCGGTTCGGTGACCTATTTCGAGGACAAGACCCACAACGGCTACATGTCCAGCGCGACCTTCGATTCGTTCAAGAGCGTGGACTACAACCAGTACAAGGCGGCGCGCCCGGCCAACGAGACGGACATGCCCGTACTTTCACTCAAGTCGTCCGACAGGATTCTGCTCTCGTATTCGATGCCGACCAACTACTTCGCCTACGAAAGCAAGGGTATCGAGTTCGACGTCGACTTCGGCCGCGTCGATGCAATCCGCACGTCGTTCGGTCTGAACGGCAACTGGACCCGGTACAAATCATGGGTCAATTACTACACCTTCGACAACCATACCACAGGCAATACGGTAGCCGGCTCGTTCCCCCACATGGGCGTCTTCGAACCGGGCAGCGAGGTGAATCACTCGACCAACACGACGACCAACCTGCGCATCACGCACAATATTCCGCGCATCGGCTTCGTGGTGACGCTCACGGTGGGTGTCAAGTGGCATGAGCGTTCGTACACCAAATACCGGAACGACTCGATCCCCGTCAAGTACATCTCGCGTCTGGACGGCAAGGTTTACGACGTCGACCCCTCGAAACTCGGGGAGGAGGAGTTCCAGGCCATCGACCGGCGTCCGATGCTCGACTCCCGCCGTCTGCTTCGCGAAGGTGCGCTGCCGCCGCTGGTCTGCTTCAACATCAACCTGACCAAGGAGATCAGCAACTTCATGCGTATCTCGTTCTTCGCCAACAACATGTTCCGCAGCACGCCGATCTGGGAGAGCGACGTCTATCCGGGATCGTACAGGCGGCGAAATTCAGATACCTTCTTCTTCGGCGCTGCACTGTCCATTAAGATTCGATAACCAACAATGCGATTATAACCATGAAAAAGACATATATAGCCATTCTGGCGGCAGCCGCGGGGCTCTGCTCGTGCGTCGACATGATGGAATCCGCCTCCGAGGCCGACATCGTAAATCCGCTGGCGGTCTCCTTCAAGGTCAAAGCCATGAGCGGTTTCGTCGATGCCGACGGCAACGGGGAGATCGACCCGAACTTCCCCATGGAGGGGCTCACCGTACGCTACACCAATTTCGAGGAGGATGCCTCCTTCGAATCGCAGACCG
>CAZEXJ010000042.1:0-1875 GCA_964516585.1 uncultured Alistipes sp. | reverse complement strand
CACGTAGATAGCCAAGTCGCAGACGCGGTCGGTGATCACGGCGTCGGCCACCTGCAAGGCCGGGACACTGTCGAGCAGGATGTAGTCGTACTCGCCACGCAGACGGGCGATCATCTGTTCGAATCGCTCGGAGAGCAGCATGTCGGCCGGATTGGGGGGCATTGCGCCGGCGTAGATCAAGTCGAGATTCTGGTTGTCTCGCGAATTGTGAATGACCTCTTTCAGATCGGTTATACCTCCCGAGAGGTAGGCGCTCACACCGGCGGTATCCTTGCCGTGCCCCATGGCCTTCGAGAGCGAGCGGCGGCGCAGGTCGACATCGATCAAAATGGCCCGTTTGCCGGTCAGTGCCAGCGTCATTGCAAGGTTTTTCGATACGAAGGTTTTGCCGGCGTGGGGATTGGATGAGGTGAGCATGATCACCTTCAGATCCTGTGCCTTGACGGCCATGAAGTTCATATTGGTGCGCATAATGCGGAAGGCCTCCGACACGGAGTCGCGACCGTTCTCGCGCACGGCGATACCGTGGCGCGGCGTTCCCTCGGCATGGGGAATATCGCCTAAGAAGGGGATAGTGGTATTCTCTTCGATGTCCTTGCGGCTGCGGATCGAGGTGTCGAGTATCCGCATCAGGTAGAAAAGTCCGAAGGGTATGGCGAACCCGACCAGAATGGCCACTAACGTAATGAGCAGCGAGCGCGGATAGATCGGTCGCGACGACCCGTAGGCCAAGTCGACGATGCGGGCGCTGGGCTCGACGATCACCTGTGCAAGTTCGTTTTCCTCGCGCTTTTGCAGCAGATAGAGGTACAGTTCCTCCTTGACTTTCTGCTGGCGGGCGATGGAAAGGATCTCTTTTTCCTGCGTCGAGGCCGACAGGAGTCGCGAGTTGGCCCGATCCTCCTCCTTGCGCATATTCTTTAGCTGCAACTCGAGTGACGAGATATGCGAATCGAGCGACGAGATGATGGCCCGTCGTGTGGCGGTCAGCACGTTGTCCAGATTCTGGACGATGGGGTTGTTGGCCGAGCCCTCGCTGGCTAACTTGTCGCGGCGCAGTACCCCCTCGTTGTAGAGGTTTATCTGCTGCGAGATGCCCGTGTTGCCGATCGACGCCGAAGCGGGAATCAGGGCCGAACGCCTGTCGCTGTCCAAAAGATAGTCGCGGATGTAGCGGGCCATCTGCACGTTGTTTTCGATTTCGATGCTCGCCACCTTGAATTTCGACCCTTCGGTGATCGACCGCGTGGCTTCGGAGGCCAGGTCGTACATTCCGTTGCGCTGCTTGAACTTCTCGATGTCGTCATCGACGTGCCCCAGCTCTTCGCCAATGACGGCCAGCCGGTCGGTGATAAATTCGGCGGTGGTGCGAGTGACGGTCTGCCTGTCCGTAACGGCGTCTTCGTTGTACAGGGAGATCAATGTGTTGAGCACGTCTTCGGCCCGCTGCGGCACTGCGTCGTTCATAGACAGAGTGACGATCGAGGACTGTTTGTTGACCACGGAACTCTTGACGGCCTTGCGGAAACTGTCGACCGTGCGGGCGATGGAGGTCTTCGCCACTCCCACCTTGCGTCCGGCATAACTGTCATCCATGTAGCAGGTCGGCCGCACGATGATCTGCCCGATGGGCGTGGCGACCGTGTCGCCGTACGATGCTTCGATCGTCTGGCTGACCTCGACGACTTCGCGTGCCGCAGGGTCGAAATAGCGGAATCCCGACAATTCGGCCTTTCCGCCCCGCAGTGGCGTAAGGTCGAAGCGGAATTGGTCGCGTTCGTTGCTGTTGACGAACTCCACCTCGACGGGGGTCTGTTTGTAGAGGTTGCGCACACGCAACCCCTCCTTGATGGCGTAGTTGACCGAGAGGTTGAG
>CAZEXJ010000041.1:0-4697 GCA_964516585.1 uncultured Alistipes sp. | reverse complement strand
CGAGGTTGCTGCCGAGGCTGAGGTTGTCGCTGAGTAATTCCTTTCTGACGAAAGGCGTCATCGACGTTTTTTAATAATTGGCGCGAACGGAACGTACACCGGTACACTCCGTCCGCGCCAATTTCATTGCCTGCCTCCACGACGTGACATTGCGGAGGAGTCATTCTGAGGAGCGGTTGTAAACCGCGACGTGAGAATCTCTATTGTGTGCGACTATTCCCACCGTCATGTCGAGCGTCGAGACTCCCACGTCGCGTGCAAGCACGCTCCTCGGAGTGACATTGCGGGGCGTTGTGCCCTGTCATTGCGAGCCGAGCACAGCGAGGCGTGGCAATCTCTTCATTCCTGTTCCCACCGCTTTTTGCAGGTGATCCGTCATTCTGAGGAGGCCGCTTGCGGCCGACGTGAGAATCTCTATTGTGTGCGACTATTCCCACCGTCATGTCATTCTGAGGAGCGGTTGTAAACCGCGACGTGAGAATCTCTATTGTGTGCGACTATTCCCACCGTCATGTCGAGCGTCGAGACTCCCACGTCGCGTTTTTCAAACGCTCCTCGGAGTGACATTGCGGTGCGTTGCACTATGTCATTGCGAGCCGAGCACAGCGAGGCGTGGCAATCTCATTTGAGGTCGATTATTCCCATTGTCGAGCGTCGAGACTCCCGCGGTCGAAGCTTCGCTTCTTCCTCGGCGTGACAAACCGGGCGAGCAAAGCACACTTCCCGGCGTGACATTCTCCCTGTCGTAGCCGCTGCCGGATAGAAATTTAAGGAAAAGATGCACCGAAATTTTGCAAATTGCGGAATTATACCTATATTTGCAATCCGATACGGGTTTTGTCCATGTTGCGACCTGCGTTGTCTTAAAGGATAAACTTCGTATTGCTCGATTTGGTCTGATGGCCGAGTGGCTAGGCAAAGGTCTGCAAAACCTTGTACAGCGGTTCGAGTCCGCTTCAGACCTCACAAAACCGGCGTTGCGGGATCCCGCAACGCCGGTTTTTGCACCATTACCTTATGCAACTCCGCCCGCTTCCTACATCTGCCCGCCCGTCTGGGCTTCGATTGCTTTGAAGTAGCGGTATGTCGAGACGCGAAGCTCTCCGGCCGCCTCGTCGTCGCATACGATGATGCCGCACGGATGAGTTTGCAGTGCCGACACCGTCCACTGGTGGTTGTAGCTGCCTTCGACGGCATGTTGCACGGCGCGCGCCTTTTTCGCTCCCGTGGCCAATATCATCACCCTCTTTGCCGACAGCACCGTGCCCACCCCCACGGTAATTGCCGTGTGCGGAACCTTTGTCTCATCGCCGCCGAAGAACCGTGAGTTGACCATTCGCGTGTCGCGTGTGAGGGTCTTTATGCGTGTGCGCGACGATAGCGACGAGAAAGGCTCGTTGAAAGCTATGTGTCCGTCCTCGCCGACGCCCCCCATGAACAGGTCGATGCCGCCGCTCTCAGTTATCCTCCGCTCATATTCGGCGCACTCGTGCTCCAAGTCGCCGGCATTGCCGTTGGGAATATGTACGTTTTCGGGGCGTATGTCCACCTCGCAAAAGAAGTTGTCCCACATGAATGTGCGGTAGCTCGCCGGGTGTCCATCGCCCAATCCGACATATTCGTCCATGTTGAAAGTCACTACATTGGCGAACGACACCTCGCCTGCGCGGTGGAGCCGTATCAACTCGCGGTATGTGGCCAGCGGCGTCGAGCCTGTGGGCAGCCCCAGCACGAACGGCGACGATGTGTAACGCGCCTTGGCGTTTATCTGTTCAACTATGTAACGTGCCGACCAGCGAGCCACCTGCTCGGCCGACGATTCTATTATAACTCTCATATTTTCGTGTTGTTAAAACATCCTCACAAATACCTCTATGGCCTGATACTCCGCCATGCCCAACTTGTCGTACATCCGCGCCGTGGTCTGCGTGCGCTCCTCGGCGCGCTGCCAGAACTCGCGCGTATCGCTGCCGGGGAACGGCACTATGTCCTTCTGCGACAGGTGACGATATATGGCGTGACGTTTTTTCAGCATCTCGTCGGGCGAGAGAGGTACGGCCATGTCGACCATGCCCAAATCCCACTCCAACCATGCGCCGCGATAGAGCCACAGATGACACTGCGACCACCACTCCTCGCCGCGCACCACCTCTATGGCCGCCAACAGAGCCTCCATGCACGTGCGGTGCGTGCCGTGCGGATCGGCCAGATCGCCGGCCGCATATATCTGGTGGGGTTTTATCTTGCGCAGCAGGTCGACTATTATGTCGATGTCGATGCGCGACAGCTGCCCCTTCTTTATGCCGCCCGTCTCGTAGAAGGGCAGGTTCAGGAAGTGCGCATTGGTGTCGGGATCAAGCCCGAACGACCTCACCGCAGCGCGAGCCTCGGCACGGCGTATGGCACCCTTTATGTCGAGCAGCCCGCGCGGCTCGGGTTCGCCGCGCCGCTTCTGCGATATCAGATCCCTCACCTGCGCCACCGTGTCGCCCATGCCTATCTCGCGCGCCGTGTCGACGTTCTGCAACACCACATCGTCATGCACGGCCACATTGCCCGATGTCTCGTAGGCCACATGCACGTCGTGCCCCTGCTCCACGAGCCTTATGAACGTGCCGCCCATCGATATCACATCGTCGTCGGGGTGGGGAGAGAATATCACCACGCGCTTGGGATAGGGCGTCGAGGGCGCCGGGCGCGTCGAGTCGTCGGCATCGGGCTTGCCTCCCGGCCAACCCGTTATGGTGTGTTGCAGGTCGTTGAACACGTCGATGTTGATCCTGTCATAGGCTAATCCCGTACACTCCAACAGCTGCCCTAACGAGTTCTCTATGTAGTCCTTGTAGGTGAGTTTGAGTATCGGCTTGCCTACCACGCCGCACAGCCACACCACAGCCTTGCGTATAAATTTCGGTGTCCATTCGCACGGCCCGACAAGCCATGGCGTCTGTTCGCGCGTGAGCAGCCGGGCGGCATTCTCATCTATGACCACCTCTATGTTGGGATGCTCTTGCAGGTGCGAGGCCGGCACCATGTCGGTTATCGTCCCCTCCACCACGCGCTGCACGACGTCGGCCTTCTCTTCGCCCCACGCCATGAGTATTATGCGGTCGGCGCGCATCACCGTTCCCAACCCCATCGTTATGGCCATCTTAGGCGTGTTCTCCAAGCCGAAGAAGAGCGACGACTGCGCCTTGCGCGAGTTGTGCGACAGCTCCACCAATCGCGTGTGCGACTTGGCATACGATCCCTGTTCGTTGAACCCTATCTGCCCTTGCTCGCCCATGCCGATTATCATCAGATCGATCTTGCTTATGGCCTGATCCAATGCCGCGCAATACTCCGATATGCGGTCGATAGGCGTGGTACCGTCGGGCATGTGTATGTTTTCCGGCAGTATATCGATGTGATTCAGAAACTCCTCGTGTATACGGTAGTTGCGGCTCTGCTGTTCGTCGCCGCCGATAGGGTAGAACTCGTCGAGCGAGTACACCTCCACGTTGGCGAAGCTCACAGCTCCTGCGCGATGACGTCTCACCAACTCGCGATACAATCCTATCGGCGTGCGACCCGTCGTCAGACCCAGCACGAATGTTGCCTGTTCATCGTATATATCACCCACGATCGTGCCGCTGTCGTGCGCCCTTATCAGGCGGCATATCGTGTCGGCCACATACTGCACACCCTGATACTCGCTCTCGAATACCTGTGTGCGAATCTTCTCGTAGCGGTGAATTATGTCGCGCGGTGCAGCCTCCGCTATCAGCCCGCCGTCCTTGGGTAATTGATACTTGTTGTTCATCTCCGGTATTTTGTATTGTCAATGTGAGGCAACATGCCGTCATCTTTGCGTCCGACAATTCCCACGCCAAATGCGGTTGTCGTTCGGTGAGCCAATGTACGAATAAGCGGGGACAAAAGCAAATTTTTTCTTCGGTACGCACAAAAAAACAGGCCGAACCCCATTGGGATTCGGCCGAGATCGCTCCGAAAAGCTGCGCCTACTTCGCGCCGCGCTTCTCCTTGATGCGAGCCTTCTTGCCGGTCAGGTTGCGCAGGTAGTAGATACGTGCGCGACGAACTACACCGTACTTGTTCACCTCAATCGAATCGATGTGAGGCGAGTAAAGCGGGAATATACGCTCTACGCCCACGCCGTTCGAGATCTTGCGGATCGTGAACATCTTGGTCTTGCCGCTGCCCTTGATCTGGATAACCACGCCGCGGAAACTCTGCAAACGCTCCTTGTTACCCTCGACAATACGGTAAGTTACGGTGATCGTGTCACCAGCTTTGAACGACGGTACGTCAGCGTCGCTCTTCGACCACATCTGCTCGTTGACGAGCTTGATCAATGCATCTTTGTTCATGTTGCAACAAAATGTTAAAATTAACCGCTCAACATTATCGCTGTGCCCTCTCTACCATACTGACCCTTTGTCCGTAATCCCGGGCATCTTTTCCATGCTGCTTTCGCTGCATTTTCCGACCCCTTTCCGATCTGGCACCCATTATAAGAGGTTGATACGGATCGCAAATATACATATAAAAATTTATCCCCGCAAAAATTTTTCGTGAAAAGGCATCATTTCCTGCGCCTCGTTCAAGTCCGCAAATGGGCAGTACGTCAAGTACAGCCCATCTGCGTCCTTTTCACGTGCGGCTTGTAACTAATGCCTTTTGACGAAAAATATAGT
>CAZEXJ010000040.1:0-9485 GCA_964516585.1 uncultured Alistipes sp. | reverse complement strand
TCGTCCCCAACCAGATTCTTCGCTTCGTTACACTCCGCTCAGAATGACATGTCAGAGGAAATAGTCGCCTAAGCGCCACTACCCCATTTTTCGTCAAAAGCTGTCTATGAAACGATTGCTTCCGGTTTTAGCGATAGTGATGTCATCGCTCGGGACGGGCGTTCCCTTCGCTCGAAAATTCGTTCCGCTGCATAGAGGTGAATTACGATGCATACGGCACATCGGAGGGCATACGCATGACTTTCAACGATTTCGGTGCACCGTCGGCGGCCTACGGGACGGGGTCGTAGCCGCTGCCTCCCCAAGGGTGGCAGCGAAGCAGGCGCCGCAGGGAGAGCCATGTGCCCTTTATTGGACCGTATTTGCGCAGAGCCTCCAAAGCGTATTGCGAGCAGGTGGGTGTGAAGCGGCACGAGGGCGGTTTGAGCGGCGATATGCAGAGCTGATAGAATCTTACCAACACGATCAACGGCCACGCCGCCACGCGTTTACAGCCTTGCCACAACTTCCGAAAGAATCTTTGTGACGGCATTTTCTATTGTTTTGTATTCGTGTGCCTGTTTCGATGAGTAGACAAGCGCCAGACTGACCGTATGTCCTGCGGCGGCATCGTGCAGCGGCTGTTTGTTGAGACGGTAGGCCTCTTTGGTGCGTCGGCGCAGCAGATTGCGTCTGACGGCGCGTTTGTGCATGCGTTTGGGTACCGAGAAGATCACGCCGACGGATGTCTCGGCCGACTGCTGTACGAGGACGACATAGCGGAACGGATAGACGAATCCCGACTCGCCGTCGGTGAACAGGCGGCGCACGGCTGAGAGCGAACGCAATCGCTCGTTATGCGGCAGAGTGCGGTTTGGCATCTTCGTTTGTCGGGGTTGAATCCGGGCGGCAGGCGCATACGTCCGGCCGCCCTTATCGGTTACTTTTTCGGGGCGGAGGTGTGGCGGGTGCGGCTCTTCTTGGCCAACTTCGACTGCTGTGCGCGGATAAACTCCTCACGCTCGGCATCCTCCTTGTGCTCGACATCGGTAAGATCGGCTCCGCTGGCGACACTCTGACAATAGATGTCGAGAGCCTTGACCATCGACGGTGCGACCGGCGAGGGGGCGCTGGCCTTGACATGCAGGCCGGCCGAGGTCGCCGCGCGCAGAGTGGCGTCGCCGAAAGTGGCTATCGGCGGCAGGTCATCGGCGTTGAAGTTATCGGTCAGAGCCTTGACGTCGGAGGGGGAGTAGACGGCGATGATGTCGTAGTCGGAGGGTTTCAACTCGCTCATGTCGGCGGCGACGGTGCGTGCGAAGACCACCGGATCGAACGCGAGTTTGAGTTTGGCGAGCGTCTCGGGCAGCTCGGGCTTGTGCGGCTCGCTCAGTGCCAGCAGGAACCGTTCGTCCTTGTGCTTGACGATCAATTCGAGCAGCGAGGTGAACGTGCCGTCGGCAAACGATATCTTGCGCTTGCGATAGACGATATATTTTTGCAGGTAGAGTGCCACGGCCTCCGTGTTGCAAATATACTTCATTGTCTCGGGAACGGTGATGCGCGCCTCCTCGCAGATGTGGAAGAAACTGTCGACGGTCGTTCTCGACGAGAATATCACAGCCGTATGATCGAGTATCTCCACCCGCTGCGCACGAAACTCTTTCAACGATACGCCGACAACGCTTATCAGGGGCTTGTAATCGATCTTCAATTCGTGTCTTTGCGAGAAGTCGTAAAACGGCGACTTCTCCAATATGGCAGGCTTGGGCTGCGAAACCAGTATGCGATTTACTTTCAACTTACAACTCCGTTTTAAATTAAACATTCTCCTACGATCGGCCGTTGCCGACGGTCGTCGATAGCCTGTCTCCTATTGCAGATCGGTTGCGATGAGGTATATCAGACTCATGGGCAACGCTATGACGCTGCAAAGGTACAAAAACCAATACAAAATAGAAATTTTTTTACCCATAAAGAACATAAATGTCTCTTTAAGGTATAGTATGCAGACAAAAGCCATGCCCATAACGGATATTATGACCCATACGGACAATATGTCGCCGGTACTGAGAAGCATCAGTGCCGACAGAGGGAACAGCAGCAGCGCTCCGGCTGCGAAAAAGAGGTGGGATATATCGCCGAGATGCTCGATGTCGGCATCGCGGCACACCCACGCTGCGGTTTTGTGCAGCATGATCTGCCAGAGGATGACAGCCGCTGTGGCGGCCGCGGCGAGCAGCGGCGCCGTAGAGCGTATGGCCGTCGGAATTGCGGCCGCAGCCTCGGCATCGATCATAAGATCGGCCGCCTTGACCATGATCACGGCGGCGAGAAGCGTGCCGAAGAGCATTATGCCGCCCATGAAACGCGTTGTGTTGGCGCCACGGTACTCCTCGATAATCGACGCGTCGGTGCCCCCGTTGTGGAATATTGCGCCGACGATTGCGTGCATGCGGTCTGACGAGCGGAGCAGCATCGTCATGTAGGCGGCGAGCAGCACTATCGTCGAGGTCTGAAACATCGCGCTGTCGGTCAGCCGGGTGCGGCCGTCGGGGATATGCGCCGTGTCGACTGCGGCCACGCACCGGTCGCCGAACACCTCCTCAGGCTGTGCCTGCCGCCAGAGGGGGTCTCCGGCCGCGGGCAATGCCTCGCCCGAGAGCAGCTCCGCCTCGCTGCCGAATATGTCGCAGGCCTGAATGACACTCTCCGCCTCGCTGCCGGCGATCTGAACAGTCATGTCGATAGGTTCGCTATTCATTGTCTTGCAGGCGTTTGAGTGTTATCCGTATGGTTGTGCCCTTGCCCGGTTCCGACTTGACAACGGCTATTTTGCCGCTGTGATACTCCTCGACTATGCGCCGCGACAGCGACAGACCGAGTCCCCAGCCGCGCGTCTTGGTGGTGAATCCGGGTGCGAATATCTTGTTCCAGTTGCTCTTGGGAATGCCCTTGCCCGTGTCGCGCACATCGACATATACGCAGCGGTCGTTCTCGCCGATGAACACGTCGATACTGCCGTGTCCCTGCAATGCGTCGAGGGCGTTTTTAAGCAGGTTTTCGATGACCCACTCGAACAGAGCGGCATTGATTTGGGCGCGTATGGGGGCGATTGCGAGACCGTTGTATGTGAGGGTCACGTTGCGCGGTATGCGTTTGCGGAAATACATCACCGTGTCGCCCACGACTTCGTTGATGTTGGAGGCGGTGAGCATGGTCTCCGATCCGATCTTGGAGAAGCGGTCGACGATCTTCATCAGGTGTGCGAGGTCCTTGCCCATCTCGTCGACGGCCATTTGATCGACGGGCTGGCTGCGCAGATACTCAACCCAGCCCAACAGCGACGAGGTGGGCGTGCCCAACTGGTGCGCCGTCTCCTTGGCCAGTCCCACCCACACGCGGTTCTGTTCGTTCTGCTTGGTCGAGGAGAAGGCTATGTAGGTGAAAATAGCGAATATGAGTATGATGAGCAGCTGTACGTAGGGGAAGTATATGAGCGAATCGATGGGCGATTCGGTTATGTATTCCATGAACCGCGAGTGGCCGTAGTAGATCGTGTAGTAGCGGTTTGAGAAGTTGTAGCGGACGATTATGGGCTTGTTGCTGTCGGCCATGCGCTCTATGGTGCGGCGCAGCGAGTCCTGATCGGAGGTGATGTTTGCCGGCAGATTGGAGACGACGATGTTGAGGTATTCGTCGGTGATGACGAACGGCACGCTGGTGTGGCGCACCAAATTGGCAAACAGATCGGAGTTATACACCAATTCGCCGTAGATGTTGTTGCTCGAACGCAGTATGTCGGCCCACAGCTCGACGCCGTTGCGTTCGGCGGCGCGCAGCTCCTCTATGGTGCGCTCCTCGTTGCGGTGCAGCTCGGAGGTGACCATAAGCGTGTAGAAGACCGACAACGCCGCCAACACCAACCCTATGACGATGACCGCGGTGCGTCGTCTTGTGGTGAAGATCTTTTGCGACAGGGCAAACTTGCTGAAAAAGCGGCGCATATCCGTTGCGGGTTATCAATGTTTGGGCAGATCCTGCTCGGCGAGTATGCGTTGCAGCTCCTGCCTGTCGCTTAGCACCTCGATGGCTTTGCCTACGACTTCGTCGTCGACGAGCGAGTGCTCTATCACGCCGCGCTGGTAGGCGTAGCGCAGTATTATTTCGGAATTTATCGCATCGACTATCTCGCGGCGGTATGTCTCCAAATTCGATTGTTTGTCATCTTTGACTATCGCCTCCATGGCGGCAATGTGCTCTTCGAGCGTGCTGTCGTAGAGGTCGGCTTTGGCGGCCTTCCTCAGTGCGGCCAAGGCGCGCCGCGTCTCCGATTCGTAGGGCACCTCTTTCTGCTCGATGAACGATTTGAAATCGTCGTAGTCGGCATCGTCGATCGAGAACGTGCGCACGTCGATACTCCGGCCGGCATTGCGGCGCATGTATTCGTCCGCCCAATCCTCCATGTAGCCCATGGCGTAGAGCGTCAGTGCGAAGCGGCTTACGTAGTTGGGTTCTATCTTGATGTCGGGCGTTATTCCGCCGCCGTCGTAGACCTTGCGTCCTGCGTCGGTGCGGTATTCGCGTATGAGCGAGTCGGGCACTATGCCCGCATTCCCGGCGGCATCGCGCTCGGAGTAGTTCACTGCCTGTATGCAGCGTCCCGAGGGTATGTAGTATTTGGCCGTGGTGAGTTTCAGATAGGAGTTATAGCCTAAATAACGGGTGGCCTGTACGAGACCCTTGCCGTAGCTGCGCTGGCCGATGATGACGGCGCGGTCCTTGTCCTGCAACGCTCCGGCGAGAATCTCCGAGGCCGAGGCCGTCGATCCGTTGATCAGCACCGCGACGGGTATGTCGGCCGCTATGGGATCGTTGGCCGTGCGGTAGGTTTGTCGCGACAGCGAATCGCGCCCCATGGTCGAGACGATCTCGGTGCCTTTGGGCAGGAACAGCGATGCTATTTTGACCGCCTCCTGCATGATGCCTCCGCCGTTGGAACGGTAGTCGAGAATGAGCGCCTGCAAGTCGCCTTCGCGTTTCAGACGCTCTAACGCGTCGCGTATATGGTCGTAGCACCCCTCGGTGAAGTCGCTGTGCTGGATGTAACCCACACCCTCGGCTACGTAGCCCGAGTAGGGTACGCTCGGTATGACTATGCGCTCGCGACGCAGGGTGAGCGTGTCGCGTCTGCCGTCGAGCAAGTGCTCGACGACCACAGTCACGTCGGTGTTGGCATCGCCCTTGAGGCGCGAACTGACGTCGTCGGGAGCGAAGCCCTTGGCATCTTGCCCATCGATTGCCAGTATCTTGTCGCCTATGCGTATGCCCGCACGGTCGGCCGGAGAGCCTTCGTAGGGCTGTGCGAAGATGACATAGTCGCCCTTCTTGCGTATGAGCGAACCCACGCCGCCGTATTTGCCGGTGGTCATCACCTCGAAATTGGACATCTTCTGCTCGGGCAGATACTCCGTGTAGGGGTCGAGCGCCGACATCATGCCCTCGGCCGAGTATTCTATCAGGCGGTCGGCATCGATCTTGTCGACATACTGTGTCGACAGCTCGCGCATCATGTTGATCAATACCTCGGCATTGCGTCCCAATGCGAAATCGCTGTCCGCCGGCTGCTGGCATGCTCCGTCCGACGGGGCGAGTATGGCTGCCGCCGCGATTGCCGCCGCCGCGGCCTGCATTCGGGTGCGCAATATGGTTGAAAGTCTATTCTTCATCGTACTTGCTGTTAAATATGTAACCTTCGAGTCGGTAGGCTATGCGTGCCACGGCTCGGCGTATGCCGTCGATCTCCAATCCTGCGGCGGTGTTGCGCACGACGATCGTATCCTCGAACAGCAATGACATACGCTTGAAAAATCCGTCGCCGCGGAATGTCATCTCGCCGTCGCGCTCGTCTATCAGGCGGAAACCCTGTGCCCGAAACGCATTTACGATCTGCTCGCGGTTGCGGGCTGTGTCGCCGGCAATGTGTTTGCGCATGAACCCGAACAGCGGATATGCCGCTGCGAGCAGGACAAATGCCGCTATCATGAGCATGCCGCGCTGCGTTTGCAACACGGTCAGCATCATCGTCCACGGACTTCCGTTCAACGAACCGCTCCAATACATCAGCCATACTATGACTACATATAAAACGCACAGCCATGCGAAATATTTTAAAGCTCTTACGAAGTATTTCATATTGTCAATTGTTATGTGTCCGATAAAATTCGATAAAATGTATCTGTGCCGACGGCCGCAGATCCTGTGTGTACGCGGCAGCCGTTAAAAGCGGACGAGCCGCTGCAAGTCCTCTTTGACGTGCTGCATCAGCCAGCCGGGGGTCGACGTCGCGCCGCAAATGCCCGCCGATTCGGCTCCGTCGAACCACTCCCGCAGCAGTTCCGCGCCCTCCTCTATGTTATAGGAGCGGGGATTGGCTCTGCGGCACGCCTCGAACAACACGCGGCCGTTGCTCGATTTGCGTCCGCAGACGAATATCACCACATCGACGCTGCGGGCGAACTGCTCCAAATGCGACTCGCGGTTGGCCACCTGACGGCAAATGGTGTCGTCGATGACGACCTCCGACGGCTCTGCTGCCCGCAAACGTATCTGCTCGCCCAAGCGGTTGAACAGTTCGATGCTCTGCGTGGTCTGCGACAGGAAGTATATCGGGTGCGAGAAGTCGAGCGCATCGAGGTCGTCCTCCGATTCGATGACCGTAACGCGGTCGCCGACCTGTCCCGTCAGACCGACCACTTCGGCATGCCCGCGCTTGCCTAAAAGCACCACGCTGCCTTCTACTGCGCACATCTTGTCGTATGCCGCCTTTACGCGTCGTTGCAGGCGCGCCACCACAGGGCATGTGGCATCGATCGCGGTTATGCCCAACCGCTCCGCCTCGGCGTATGTCGAGGGCGGTTCGCCGTGGGCGCGTATGAGCAGCGTTTTGCCGCTTAGCCGAGGCATGTCGCCGATCGATACGCTGTGCAGTCCTATTCGCTCCAATCGCTGTACCTCGACCCGGTTATGCACTATGTCGCCGAGCGAATACACCTCGCCGCCGCAGCGCTGCAATGCCGCTTCGGCCTCCTCTATGGCGCGCACCACACCGAAGCAGAACCCCGAGTCGCCGTCGATAACGATATTCATCTCTCAGGGTCTCTTTATTTCGCCGCCGCCTCGGCGAATCTATCCATAAACCAAGCCATCTGCTCCTCGACGGTCATGTGCGAGTTGTCGAGCACTATGGCATCGTCGGCCTGTCTGAGGGGCGATATGGCGCGTGTCATGTCGGCATTGTCGCGCTTGATGACGTTGTCGTACACCTCGTCGAACGATACCTTGTCGCCCTTGGCCTGCAACTCCTCGTAGCGGCGTTCGGCTCTGACCTTCGGATCGGCCGTCATGAATATCTTCAACTCGGCATCGGGGAAGACCACCGTGCCGATGTCGCGACCGTCCATCACTACGCCCTTCGAGCGTCCCATGGACTGCTGTATCGCCACGAGCTTGCGCCGCACCTCGGCTATCGAGCTTACCGCACTGACGCAGTTGCTGATCTCTATGGTGCGTATCTTGCCCTCGACCAGAGTGCCGTCGACATAGATGTCGCTGGCGCCGCGCGAGGGGTTGAAGCGGAAGTCGATCGATATGCGGTCGAGCAGCGCCGTCACCTTCTCCTCGTCGACAATGCCCGAGCGTATGGCTCCGTGCTCCAATGCGTAGAGCGTTACGGCACGATACATCGCGCCGGTGTCGATGAAAATATAGCCTAACCGGGCGGCAATGGCTTTGGCGAATGTGCTCTTGCCGCACGACGAAAATCCGTCGATAGCTATTATTATCTTTTTATCGATGTTTGACATATCAGTGCCTTATTAAAACCGAAATAAGCGTGTAGAGTCCCAATATACCGATGATTATGCCTGCTACATGGTTGATCGTAAGCATGTGGCGCGGCCGGAAGCCGCGACGGAACATATTGATGATGAACGTGAGGAAGAACCACCACAGAATCGCGCCGCAGAGGAATCCCGTGATGACCATAACGTCGCGCGTGATGCGCGGTAGGGCGTGGTCGTCGTTTATGACTGCCGTGCCGTCGTTGGCTGTCGCCGCGGCAGCGGCCGTCTGCCCCTCTTGCAGTTCGTAGTACGACTCCTCCTTGGGGTTTATGGCGTATGATTCGGCCTGAGAGTCGATTCCCGACACCGCCTCCGCTGCGGTATTCCCTTCGGCTGTAACTGTCGCCGGCTGCGGACTGAGGTCGATGTTGAACATCGTGAAGAAGGCTAAAATATAGGGAATTACCACCACGAAGTTGGCTAACGTGAAGCCGAACATCGAGCCGAAGTCCTGCCACAGATTGGTCTTGCCGGCGCGGTTCTTGCGTATCTGCGGCACAGGGTTCTTGAAAAATATGAAGAATCCCACGATGATCACGAATATGCCGCCGCATATCTGTATCGTCGTGTCGTAACGGTCGATCTGCGATTTCAGAATAGAGTATACCGTAAACGACAGTATGGCCATGAGCGTGTCGGCGCAGGCAATGCCCAATCCCGACATCATGCCCGACATGCGCCCCTTGCTGAGTGTGCGCTGTATGCACAGCACGGCCACGGGTCCCACCGTAACCGACGAGGCCAGACCGACACACATGCCGCTGAGCAGTATTTGCAATGCGTCAAGAAACATAAATCGTAAAATTCCGCCCTCTTGTCTCCTGTTCCGCAGTCGGGCGAACCCTGTCGGCGAATGCTCTGCGCAAGGGAGAAATAGCGACAGCAAAGATACAATCTTTTTCTCGGATAATCGACATCGGTTTCAAGAAATATATGCCTCCGCGGTATCGTCCCTTATTCTCCTTTAAAGAGCCGAAGCGCCTCCTTTGTGCTCTATGACGCTGCAAAGACGATAATAACCGGCAAAAAATTTGGATTCTTAACAGAAAATGCCTACTTTTATACGATAAACCGAACGATGCTGTCGGGCGAATATCTCCATCGTCGTTTGGTATTACTCTATTTTTTTCAGATTTATGGCAGAGATCAAAAAAATCGGACTCGATATAGAACTCGACGAGGCAACAGCTCAGGGCAACTATTGCAACCTTGTGATCATAGCGCACTCCACTTCGGAGTTTATTCTCGATTTCGCAACCGTGCTTCCCGGCATACCCAAGGCCAAGGTCAAGAGCCGCGTGATACTCACCCCCGAGCATGCCAAGCGTTTGTTGCTCTCTTTGCAGGATAACATCATCCGTTACGAGAGCAGCTTGGGCAAGATCAATATTCCGCAGCAGCAGGCTCCGGGAGAGCCGTTTGGGTCGAAGGGGGAGGCTTGAAAATTTTTTCGCACTACTTTTTCGTGAAAAGGCATCATTTGCTTCGCCTCGTTCAAGTCCGCAAATGGGCAGTACGCCAAGTACAGCCCATCTGCGTCCTTTTCACGTGCGGCTTGTAACTAATGCCTTTTGACGAAAAAGTAGGTTGTGGTGCTTGGTC
>CAZEXJ010000039.1:0-9799 GCA_964516585.1 uncultured Alistipes sp. | reverse complement strand
CGGCGGATCTTCGTTTGCGTTGTATAATACCGCTTTTGACGAAAAATGGGGTCGTGGCGCTTGGGATGCTATTCCCACCGACATGTCATTCCGAGGAGCGCGGAGCGCGACGTGGGAATCTCATTTACACACATGAGATTGCCACGCCTCGGTTCCCTCGGCTCGCAATGACAGAGTGCAACGCCCCACCATGTCACTCCGAGGAGCGTGCTTGCACGCGACGTGGGAGTCTCAATACACAATATGACAACGGAAATAATCGTCCCCAACCAGATTCTCACGTCGGCCTGCGGCCTCCTCAGAATGAAAACCCGGGCGTGCAAAGCGCACACTTCGGGATCCCCGACAACCCTCCCACGCTCCACCCGGAGCGAAGCGACAACAGCCCCTCCCGAGGGAGGGGTGTGGGGTGGGGTCAAAATTGTAAAACGGCGCAAGCCGTCGCTTTGTGGTCGACGTTTGTTTTTTCTCACGTCGGCCTGCGGCCTGCTCAGAATGACAGACGTCGCAACTGCGCTGCTCCTTGGCGCGACAATAGCGGAGTGATTCTGCTGTCGTGCGATATATGGCCGGCGGCCGCCATTTTGCCCGTTTTTTGCAGACGCGATGCCGGTGCGTAAAATGTTCCGTATTGTCGTACAAAGAGGTTTTTTTCGACTATTGGGCGGTTATGTTGTGAAATATTATTACCTTTGCGAAGATATAACGACAAGTAGCGGGAAGTCCCGTGTGTGGAACAGAAATAACGACATGATGAAAGAATTGATCGAGACCATAGTGGAGGCAATCGACGACAAGAAGGGGCGGGGCATAGTATCGCTGGATCTTACAGGGTTCGACGGTGCGATATGCTCGCATTTCGTTGTCTGCAACGCCGATTCGACCACGCAGGTAGCGGCCATAGCAGCCGGCATCGAGGAGAAGGTGGCCGAGCGGCTTGGCGAGCAGCCTTGGCGCATCGAAGGTCAGCAGAATGCGTTTTGGATAGCGATGGACTATACCGATGTCATCGTGCATATATTCCAGACAGAGTTACGCAACTATTATAAACTCGAAGAGTTGTGGGGCGACGCTCCCATAACGCATTACGGCGGCGAGGAGTGACAGTCGTCGCAGGGCAGGGCATGCCTCATAGAAATAATGTAGAAATAGTAATTTATGGCAAATAAAGTCAGCAATAATCCGATGATGCGGCCGCGTTTCAATTTCATGTGGTTCTGGGCGGCGATAGCCATCATCATATTGGGATACTCGCTGTTCAGCGACGGAGAGAGCCGTCCTGTCGACGGCGACTGGAACATGGCCACCGAGCTTGTCGAACGCGGCTATGTGGAGCGTATCAGGGTGTTGGATCGCGATCAGGCCAGCGTTTATCTGACGCAGAACGGAATCGAGGCTTTGTCGACCGACGAACGTTTCAAGGGCATGCCCGGTACGGGTGCGCAGATGCAGTTCAATACGGGCGGCGATGTGAAGAACTTCGAGGACAAGATCACTGCCGCCGAGAACGTTGCCGCCGAGAACGGCATCTCGGCAGCCCCCGTGGCGATAAAATACGAGCGCACGACCAAGGGCTGGGTCGATTATCTGTTCGATATACTGCCTTGGATATTCATCATCGGCGTGTGGCTGCTCTTCATGCGCAGCATGACCCGCGGTGCGGGAGGCGGTGCCGGCGGCGGTATAATGAATGTGGGCAAGGCGCGCGCGCAAGTCTTCGACAAGGAGAAGAAGCAGCGCGTGACGTTCAAGGACGTAGCCGGATTGGAAGAGGCCAAAGTGGAGATAATGGAGATAGTCGACTTCCTGAAAAAGTCGGACAAATACAAGGCATTGGGAGCCAAAATCCCCAAGGGCGCGCTGCTCGTAGGTCCTCCGGGAACGGGTAAGTCGCTGCTTGCCAAGGCCGTGGCGGGAGAGGCGGATGTACCGTTCCTCTCAATATCGGGTTCCGACTTTGTGGAGATGTTCGTCGGTGTAGGCGCTTCGCGCGTCAGAGACCTGTTCGAGCAGGCCAAGCAGAAGGCTCCGTGCATCGTCTTCATCGACGAGATCGATGCCATAGGCCGCGCCCGCGGCAAGAATGCCGGATTCTCGGGTAACGACGAGCGCGAAAATACGCTTAACCAGCTGCTTACGGAAATGGACGGTTTCCAGACCAATGCCGGTGTCATAGTATTGGCCGCCACAAACCGTGTCGATATTCTCGACAAGGCATTGATGCGCGCCGGTCGTTTCGATCGTCAAATCGAGGTGGGACTGCCCGATGTGAAGGAGCGTGAGGAGATCTTCAACGTGCATCTGCGCAATCTCAAACTCGCCGACGATCTCGACCGCTCGTTCCTCGCCAAGCAGACGCCCGGGTTCGCCGGAGCCGATATTGCCAACGTGTGCAACGAGGCGGCGCTGATAGCGGCGCGTCACGACAAGAGCTGCATCACGCAGGCCGATTTCCTCAATGCCATAGACCGCATAGTCGGAGGTTTGGAGCGTCGCAACATGCCCATGTCACCGTCCGAGCGTCGTTCGACGGCAATACATGAGGCTGGTCACGCCACCGTCATGTGGCGGTTGCGGCATTGCGATCCGGTGTTGAAGGTGACTATCATTCCGCGCGGGCGGTCGTTGGGCGCCACGTGGTATCTGCCCGAGGAGCGTGTCAATATGAACGTCGAACACTTCATGCACAAAATGGCGGGTCTGCTGGGCGGACGTCTGTCGGAGCAGACTCTGATGAACGTCGTAAGCACGGGTGCGGTGAACGACCTCGAACGCACGAGCAAGATAGCCTACTCTATGGTGGCCTATTACGGCATGAGTCCCGAGGTCGGACAGATCAGTTATTACGATTCGACGGGGCAGCGCGATATGTTCACCAAGCCTTTCAGTGAGTCCACGGCACAGACTATCGATCGCGAGGTGCGCCGCCTGATCGACGAGGCAAGCGAATTGGCCAAGGGCATCATATTGCGCGAGCGCGACAATATCGAGCGTTTAGCCGACATGTTGATCGAAAAGGAGACCATATTCGCCGAGGATATGGAGAGCATATTGGGCAAAAGCAGTCAACAGACGGCCAAGGAGGAGTTGGAGAATGCCTCGGTCAAAGAGTCGACTGACGACGATTCGGTTGCAGAGGTGATCGATACCGGCAAGAGTAACGAATAGCAACATAATATCGCACTGAATTATGGGAGAGAAAAGTCGTAATCTGATAACGAGGGCATTGAGCGGAGCGGTTCTGCTGTGTGCAGTACTGTTGGCCGCTTTGTGGAACAAATACAGCTTCGGAGTATTGCTGCTGCTGATTGTCATCGGCGGCCTGCGGGAATTTTACCGTTTGGCCAATGCGCGCGGCATAAGGCCTCAGAAGTTTGCCGGCATTGTCGGCGGTACGGTGTTCTTCGTGTTGAACTTTCTGCTGTTTCTGCACTGGGGCGACGGTTTCGCCGTTAATCATACGGCGGCGATTGTGGCGTGCACATTATATATAATGGTACTCGTGCCGATGATATTCATCGGAGAGTTGTTCGCTCGCAGCAGTACGCCGATGGAAAATATCTCGGTCACGCTCGCAGGCGTGCTCTATGTGGCGTTTCCCATGTCGGCGCTGCTGTTCATACCGCTTATGCTCAACGGCGGGGAGTGGCGGCCGTTGGTATTTCTGATGTATCTGTTCATTACGTGGGCTAACGATGTATTCGCCTATTTGGTGGGCATGTCGATCGGCCGTCATCGCATGTGCGAGCGCATATCGCCCAAGAAGTCGTGGGAAGGATTCTTCGGCGGCGTCATAGGGGCGTTGGCCGTAGGTGCGTTGGGCGCATATTTCACCGGAGGCAGCTATGCGTTATGGCTCGGAGCTGCCGCCACAGCCTCTGTCGCCGGCGTGTTGGGCGATTTAGTGGAGTCGATGTTCAAACGCTCGTCGGAGGTTAAGGATTCGGGCAGCATACTGCCCGGGCACGGAGGCGTGCTCGATCGATTCGACGCCCTGCTCATATCGTCGCCGATAGTCTTCGTATATCTGGCTATCGTGCTGCTGTAAACAATTGTAGTTACTGACTAAAACTGCTGTGAAATGAAGATAAACAAAGAGGGATACAAGATCATCGGCGTTACAGGCCTGATATGCTTGGCTTGTTGGTTTTTCGTCTACTATTGCATAGATACCCATACGGGATTTATCTGGTTCGGAACCATATTTCTGCTTTTGTTCTGGTTCTTCATAGCCGCATTTTTCCGCGAGCCGCGGCGCGTGAAGATTCACGACGAGGAGTTGGTATTCTCGCCGTGCGACGGCCGTGTGGTGGTTACGGAGTTGGTACACGAAAACGAATATTTGGACGAGGACATGTTGCAGGTGTCGATATTCATGTCGATCACCAACATACACATGAACTGGCTGCCCGTGGGAGGCAAGGTGGAGTACACCAAGCATCATCACGGCCGTTTCCTTGTGGCATGGCACCCCAAGTCATCGACCGAGAACGAGCGCACGACCACCGTCATCCGACTTGCCAGCGGCCGCGCCGTGCTGCTCAGACAGGTGGCCGGACTGATAGCGCGCCGCATAGTGTCGTATATGAAAGTCGGTTCGGTTGCCAAGCAGAACGATGTGCTCGGATTCATCAAGTTCGGTTCGAGAGTGGATATTCTTCTGCCCAAAGATACCGAGCTGTTTGTCGAGATAGGCGATCCTGTCATCGGCTCGCAGACACCGATCGCACGTTTGAAGAGCGCTGCGGCCGCGGACTGATCGGAACGGGAGCTGCAAAGCCGTGCAGCGACAGAGAGGCGTAGCCGCCGGGTGGGCAATGTGCGGCAGGCCATTGTCCGGGCACGATTTTCGATAACGTAGATCGAATCGATCGGATGCGGCCGACAGTGTTGCCGATTCACGGATTTTTATTTGGAACTTATGCATGTAACTCCACGCAAAATATTACGTCTTATGGTGACTCTGCTCGCCATAGTCGCCGCATTGTTTGTGGTATGGTATTTTGCACGTGTCGTATCCTATATACTCATATCGGCCGTATTGGCGATAATAGGACGCCCCTTGGTGCTGCGCCTGTCGCATGTGAGCGTGCGCGGACGCCGCATGCCGCGTACGTTGGCGGCATTTTTGACTCTTGTGCTGATATGGATCGTCATAGGAGGCTTGTGCTCGCTGTTCCTGCCTTTGGTCTTCGGCAAAATCGAACAACTGTCCACGCTCGATCTCGACGAGGTGATAAAATCGGTGAAGGTGCCGATCGACCGGCTGCAATATCAGTTGCAGGAGTTTTTCGCCCTGCCCGACTCGGAGATCGATCTGTCGTTGAAAGATTTCATCGCCGAACACATAAATACAGGCTTCCTGCGCACCTTTTCCAGCGTGGCACACAGTATTGTCGAGGCTTTCATATCGGTCTTTTCCATATCGTTCATCACCTTCTTCTTCATGAAGGAGGACGGCCTGTTCTACTCGTTGGTAACGCTGTTCTTCCCCGAACGCTACAAAGACAATGTCATCCACGCGCTCGACTCGATAACTCATCTGCTGTCGCGCTACTTCGGCGGTTTGCTCTTCGAGAGTATAATACTTATGGTGGTCATTTCAACCGTCATGGCGCTGTGGGGGCTGCGCTTGGACGATGCCCTGTTCATCGGTCTGATTATGGGCGTCATGAATGTCATACCCTATGCCGGGCCCTTTATCGGAGGGTTGGCATCGGTGTGCGTCGGTGTCGTCACGCCCATCGCAAATTACGGCGTGGGCGGAACGGTCATGATAATAATTTTCTCGCTGGTTTGCATCAAAGTGATCGACGACTTCGTCATTCAACCCTCCATATACTCCAAACGCGTGCAGGCGCATCCGTTGGAGGTGTTTCTCGTGATACTCATCGCAGGCTCGCTGGCCGGCGTATGGGGCATGTTGCTGGCAATCCCGTCATATACGGTGATACGTGTCTTCGCTCGGGAGTTTTTCTCCGAGTACAGCGTGGTGAAG
This sequence comes from uncultured Alistipes sp., assembly GCA_964516585.1. Taxonomy (GTDB): domain Bacteria; phylum Bacteroidota; class Bacteroidia; order Bacteroidales; family Rikenellaceae; genus Alistipes. The sequence goes on along the minus strand of CAZEXJ010000039.1, from coordinate 3,801 downwards.
CGCCTGACGGGACAGATGACCGAGTAGCGTATGACTCGAAGTTTGTAATGAAGATTTGCTTATGGATATAGTGATAGAGTCCGAAGTGGTGCATGGCCGCAGGTTGGGGCATCAAATGGGATTCCCGACGGCCAATATGGAGATCGACGATACGCTCGAAGCCGACCGCGGAGTGTATCGTTCGAGGGTGGAGATCGACGGATTGTCATATCGCGCCATGTCGAATTTGGGTGTGCGCCCCTCGGTCGGCGGAGGACGTATGCTGTTGGAGACCCACATAATCGGTTTCGACGGAGATCTGTACGGACGTCGATTGACGGTGCATCTGCTCGACAAGATACGCGACGAACGCCGGTTCGATTCGCTCGACGATCTGAAACGGCAGTTGCAGTCCGATTATGCCTCCATAGTATCGATCCCCGAGGAGTGTCTGTAAATAGAGATCACCTGCAAAAAGCGGTGGAGACGGGAAAAATAGAGACTCCCACGTCGCGTTCTTCGAACGCTCCTTGGAGTGACACTGTGTGGCGTTGTACTATGTCATTGCGAGCCGAGTGTAACCCTGTTGTCGCTCCGCCTTGTCCTCCCGATACTGTGTGGCGTTGTACTACGTCATTGCGAGCCGAGTGTAACGAGGCGTGGCAATCTCTTCATTCCCGTCTCCACCGCTTTTTGCAGGTGATCCGTAAATAGACTCCCGCCCGTATCGCGGACATCCCCGTTTCGAATATCCGGCCTGCGTTTGCAGCGGCCGGGCTTTTTTGTTTAATACATTGCGGCGGGAGCGGGCGTTTGCCTCTGCGGCGACGAAAATATGCCCCGTTCAACGGCGCCGGCTGCTAAAAATGCGTCTTTTTTTTCTGACACAGGTATCTATATCCGAAATATTTTTCGTATCTTTGCGCACTCGCTTTGTGCGAGGATTGGATTACAATAAACTAAGTATTAACTAAACGTAAGAGAAAAGTGGATTCATTGAGTTACAAAACTATCTCGGTCAATGCGGAAACCGCTCAGAAAGAGTGGTTTGTCATCGATGCTACGAACGAGGTATTGGGACGTCTTGCGTCGCAGGTGGCTAAGATCCTCCGAGGCAAGAACAAGCCCAGCTACACTCCTCATGCGAATTGCGGTGACTTTGTCATCGTAATCAACGCCGACAAGGTGAAGCTTACGGGCGACAAACTGACCGACAAGGTCTACACGCGCTACACCGGATTCCCCGGCGGTCAGCGTTTTGCTACACCGGCAGATTTCCTGTCGAAGAAACCTACATTCGTCGTAGAGAACGCAGTTCGCGGCATGCTGCCCAAAACTCGCCTCGGCGATGCTATTTTCAAGAATTTGAAGGTCTATGCAGGCGCGGAACACCCCCATGCAGCACAGAACCCCAAAGAGATTAAGTTAAACGAGATTAAGTAAGAATTATGGAAGTTGTAAACACCGTAGGTCGCCGTAAGGCAGCTGTGGCTCGCGTATTCGTGAAGCCGGGTAAGGGTCAGATTACAATCAACCACAAGGAGCTGGAAGCCTATTTCCCTCTCAATATTCTTCAGTACGAGGTAAAGCAGCCTTTGCTGGTTACCAACACATTGGAGAATTATGACGTTGCTATCAACCTCGATGGCGGCGGTATCAAGGGTCAGGCCGAGGCCGCACGCATGGGTATCGCACGAGCACTGTGCCAGATCGATGCAGAGTTCCGTTCTGTATTGAAGAAGAACGGATTCCTGACTCGTGACCCGCGCGAGGTTGAGCGTAAGAAGCCCGGTCAGCCCGGAGCACGTCGCAAGTTCCAGTTCAGTAAGCGTTAATCCTTACCGACCTCGAAATTTCGGCAAAGCACGATCAGGGTTGAAAATCTTCGGGACTGCACTCTATTTTTACATACGGCGTATTACCCGACGATTGCCCGATCGCGGAAAACCCGCGGGATTAACAGGGTTACTACTCGCGAGTTGATATAAAGAGAATTAATAATTTAATACGAAAGATTAAAATGTCACGTACAGATTTTAATACATTGTTGGAGGCAGGCGTTCACTTCGGTCACTTGAAGCGCAAGTGGAACCCCAAAATGGCACCGTATATCTTCATGGAGAAGAACGGTATCCATATCATCGACCTTCACAAAACCGTCCTCAAATTGGACGAGGCTGCCGCAGCATTGAAGCAGATCGCCAAGAGCGGTCGCCGCGTGTTGTTCGTAGCCACCAAGAAGCAGGCCAAGGAGATTGTTGCCGAAAAGGTTGCTGCCGTCGGCATGCCTTACGTCACTGAACGTTGGGCAGGCGGTATGCTTACAAACTTCCCCACCATACGTAAAGCCGTCAAGAAAATGGCCACCATCGACAAGATGACCAACGACGGTACATTCGATAACTTCTCAAAGCGAGAGAAACTCCAAATCGCCCGCCAGCGTGCCAAACTCGAAAAGAACCTCGGTTCTATCGCCGATCTTACGCGCCTTCCCGCCGCTCTGTTCGTAGTAGACGTACAGAAGGAGCAGAACGCCGTCAAGGAGGCCAAGCGTTTGAGCATCCCCGTATTTGCCATGGTAGATACTTGTTGTGATCCAACCGACATCGATTACGTTATTCCGGCAAATGACGATGCTGCAAAGTCGATCGCCACTATTCTCGACGTAGCTTGCGCCGCTATCGCAGAGGGCACCGAGGAGCGTAAGCTCGAAAAGGAGAAAGAGGCTCAGGAGGCTGAGGCCGCTGCCGAGGCCGCTCCCAAGAAGGAGAGCAAGCCCCGCATCAAGAAGGCTGTTAAGGCGGCCGTAGATGCCGAGGAGGAGGCAGTAGCCGAGGTTGTCGCTGCAACCGAGAACGCAGAGGCAGCCGAGTAAAGACAAGCGCGACAAGAGGGGGGGGAAATACACGCACCCCTCTTGTCGGGCAGTTTTATTAACCGATAAAAGAAAGGAACATAATTATGGAAATCAAAGCAGCTGATGTAATGAAGCTCCGCAAGATGACCGGTGCCGGCATGATGGATTGCAAGAAGGCGCTGATCGAAGCAGAGGGCGATTACGATCGTGCTCAGGATATTATACGCGAGAAGGGTAAGCTCGTCGTTAGCAAGCGCGCCGACCGCAACGCCTCTGAGGGTGTTGTCGTAACGAAGATCGTCGGCGAGAAGGCCTATATTCTCTGTTTAGCATGCGAGACCGACTTCGTGGCTCAGAACGTAGAGTTCGGCGCATCGGCCAATGCTATTTTGGAGATCGCCGTTGCCAACGATGCTGCCGACCGCGAAGCACTGCTTGCAGTGAAGAACGCCGAGGGTCGCACCGTCGAGGAGATGGTTACCGAGAAATCGGGTCAGACGGGCGAGAAGGTGGAGTTGGCATACTATGCCCGCATCGAGGCTCCGTTCTGCCATGCCTACGTACACTTCAACAAGAAGCTCGGTACGGTTATCGGCTTCAACAAACCCGTTTCAGAGGAGGTCGCACACACCGTAGCCATGCAGGCTACCGCCATGGCGCCCATCTCGATCGACATCGACGACTGCCCGGCCGAGACCGTGGCTCACGAGAAGAGTATCGCTATCGAGCAGATGAAGCAGGATCCGAAGAACGCCAACAAACCCGAGTCTATCTTGGAGAAGATCGCCGAGGGCAAGCTCCGCAAGTTCTTCGAGGAGAACACACTGCTCAATCAGACTGTCGTAGGCGAGAAAGAGTCTGTCCGCGAGTTCATCCAGAAAGCCGATAAAGAGGCTACTGTCGTAGCTTACAAGCGCTTCGCATTGGAGGCATAGACCTCTTCCCCGAAAAGCGGCATTCTCTGC
>CAZEXJ010000038.1:0-2210 GCA_964516585.1 uncultured Alistipes sp. | reverse complement strand
CGCATCCTTGTCGAAGTGTCGTACAACCCCGACAGCGGCGAATTCCTGTTCGAGGCCAGCTCGTGGGATAAAAAAGAGGGAGCTGTTGAATTTAATTAAAACAAGATGGCTATGATGAACCGATTCATATACTTGTTCCTGTTGCTGGCCTGCGCCGCTTGGGCCGGGTGTACCGCCGACCCGGAGGTGGAGCCCCTGCCGCCGGCCGACGGGGACGGCAGCGACTCCTGGGTGACGCTCGAATTGGGCGACAACTCGTTCGACGAAATCAAAATCACGACCCGCGCAACCTTGGACGAGGTTGCCGAGAGACGCGTGTCGAACTTCTTTGTCTTCATCTTCAACGACATGGGCGAGCGCGTTTACGGCCGCTACTTCGACGCCGCAAACCGTATGGAATCGGAGTCCCAACTGCTGGATTCGAAAGCGGACTGCTGGTGCGTGTTGAGCAAGTTGGGTGACCCCTCGGTCACCGAATTCAAGGGCATGGTGCGCATCTATGCGCCCCAGGTAACCGGCGGTTCGCTCTACATCCTCACGAACATCAATGCCGACATGATGAACATTTCGCCCGAAAAGCTCCGCTTTGTGCAGACACTCGCCGATTTGGAGTCCTTGGCGGCTACGCTCAACCAGACAATTACCGAGCGAAACGGATTCTTCCCCATGACGGGTTCGGCCTCCGAGATAACCATCGCAGGCGGCACGATAACCTCCGGCGGCCAACAGAATTTCAAAGTGATGCTCTCGCGCCTCGACGCCAAGATCGAGGTCAAGGTCCGGGTTGCCAAGGGGTATGAGGACAGCACCTCGCGCCCCGCCACGGGGGGCGAATTCGACGGCGGCACAGGTACCGGCACGGTTACAACGACCCACAAGGTCGACTCGTTCGTGCCGCTGTCGTGGCAGGTGGTCAATCTGCCCCGAACCGCATTCATCCTGCCGAATTCGGTCGATGCCGAGAGTGAATCGTTCGATACGCGCGAGACCAAATTCGAGACGCGCAAATCCGCCACATTCACATACCTCGACAACAATGGCCAATCCGTCAGCACGCAGAGCGACGAACACGGCTTTTCGTTCTATATGCTCGAAAACAGGCACGCTCCCAAAAAGCAGATCCTCAATGATCCGGAAGTCCCCTCGGAAAAAAGAACCTACCATTTGCGCGACGCCCGTCTGAAGGATGAGTATGGTGCCTACACCACCGATGAGCAGGGCGGTATATGGAAATATGCCCCCGAGGAGGGTACCTATCTTGTCATCAAGGGCGAGGTGATCATGGCGCTGAACGTCTCGAACGAGGGCAATAACCAGCAGTTGAGTGCTGACGTCGTATACTACATCCATTTGGGTGACTTCGCCGAGAGCATCGACGACTACAACGTGCTGCGCAATACCTCCTACACCTATACGATTACGATCAAGGGCGTGGACAGCATTCAGATCGAGGTCGAAAAGAAGACCGAGGAGAATGAATCGGGCGCTACGGGCCACGTATATGTTGCCAAAGAGTCGATCTTCACCTTCGACGCCCACTACGGCAGCACGGTAGTCGCTTTCGACGAGGCCCAAATAACCAACGTCAAGACCCTGCTGTGGTATGTGAAAACCCCCTTCGGCCGTGAGGGCAAACCCCACGTCATCGGCGGAATCGAGGTGCCCGCCGGTTTGGATTACCGGTGGGTTCACTTCAGGATCAACGAACGCAACGGGGCGGGCAACTATGAGAAGGGCCACGCGCCGTACGACCCCGACGAGGTGATGGACATACTCGATTTCTCGAAATACATCAAGGAGCAAAAAGCCAAATTCACCAAAGACAAGGCGGACGGCCGTATTGACAACGACAGCGATTTCAGACCCGAAACAGACGAAGCCTGGCAGAACAAGTTCCCCGATCACGAGTCCGTTTGGACGCGCTACCGAATATACGTGACGATCTTCGTCGACGAATTCTACTACACGGCCAACCCCATCACGGGCGACAAGCGCGACGATCTGTGGAAAGAGTTCGTCAACCAGCCCAACCGCCTGATGCACATCTTGTGCGACGCCGACCAAAGCGCCGACGAGGCCAGCCGCACGACCGGTTCGGTCGTAACCATACGCCAGCGCTCGATACAGACCGTCTTTAATACCGGCAAACCCGAACTCAAGAGAGCCTGGGGCTGCGAAACCACCGACGAAGCGCGCGATGGACTGTGGTA
>CAZEXJ010000037.1:0-9591 GCA_964516585.1 uncultured Alistipes sp. | reverse complement strand
TATTATACTCCGCTGCCGCAACACTTCGTATATGTCAGAGAAGCCGACGTTTCGGAGTACCGCGACTTCTTTTTCAATGCGGGCTGGGACGCGGCATTCATCGAGATCAACAGGAAGAAATCGTACCGCGTAAATAATCGTTCGCAATAGAGATTCTCACGTCGCAACTGCGTTGCTCCTCAGAATGACACCTCCACTATGTCACTCCGAGGAGCGTTTGAAAAACGCGACGTGGGAGTCTCTATCTACACAGGGCAATGGAAATAGTCTTCCCAAAATGAGATTCTCACGTCGGCCGCAAGCGGCCTCCTCAGAATGACATATCGGTGGGAATAGTCGCCTAAGCACTTCCAAAGCACCACGACCACCTTTTTCGTCAAAAGCGGTATTATACAACTTTTTCGTTAAGCCGGGCGAGCAAAGCGAAGTTTACTTCGACTTTGCCGCGGCGAGAAAAAGTGCATGGAATGAACGCAAACGATGTGAGACCGGATAGGTTGTACTCGGCGTACTACCTATTCGGTCGAACGAGCGCGCGGAAGCAAATGGTTATTTTTCACGGAAAACAACCCAAGCACCACAAACTTTTTATTTCTGTCGGAAATAGATCTGCATCGGGACGCCGGAGAAATCCCACCGCTCGCGTATCTTGTTTTCGAGGAAACGGCGGTACGACTCCTTGATGTACTGCGGCAGATTGACGAAGAATGCGAACTGCGGCGTAGGCGTAGGCAGCTGCGTCACATATTTTATCTTGATATATTTGCCCTTGGTCGCAGCCGGCGGATAGGCTTCGATCAGCGGCAGCAGGTAATCGTTCAGCTCCGAAGTCGAGATGCGGCGGCTGCGCGACTGGCAGACCCTGATCGCCGTCTGCAACACGTCGAGTATTCGCTGCTTGTTTATTACCGAGGTGAAGATGATCGGAATATCGTCGAACGGAGCGAGTTTCTTCTGCAAAAATTCGCGCCACTCCTTCATCGTATTGTTGCCCTTCTCGACCAGATCCCACTTGTTGACCACGATCACACAGCCCTTGCGGTTTCGCACGATGAGGTTATGTATGTTCATATCCTGCGACTCTATGCCCTGCTCGGCATCGAGCATAAGTATGCAGACATCGGAATTCTCTATGGCGCGTATCGAACGCATGACCGAATAAAATTCGAGATCTTCGGTCACCTTGCCCTTCTTGCGCATGCCGGCCGTGTCGACCAAATAGAAATCCATGCCGAACATGTTGTATCGCGTGTTTATCGAGTCGCGCGTGGTGCCGGCCACCGACGTGACGATGTTGCGTTCGCGCCCCAGCAGGGCGTTGGTCATCGACGACTTGCCGACGTTCGGGCGGCCGACTATGGCTATGTGCGGCAGATCGTCATCGTATTCGGCAGTGGTGTTTTCGGGCAGAGCCGCCATTATGGCATCCATCATATCGCCCGTGCCGCTGCCCGACATAGAACTGATGCACAGCGGTTCGCCCAATCCCAAAGAGTAGAACTCTTGCGACTGGTAGATAAGATCGTATGTATCGACCTTGTTGCAGACAAGCAGCACTTTCTTGCCCGAGCGGCGAAGTATGTCGGCCATCATCATGTCGAGATCGGTTACGCCGGTGCGCACCTCGACCAAAAAAAGGATGAGGTCGGCCTCGTCGATTGCCAACAATACCTGCCGGCGAATATCATCTTCGAATATATCGTCCGAATTTACAGTATAACCGCCCGTATCGATCACCGAAAACTCCTTGCCGTTCCAGTCGGTACGGCCGTAATGACGGTCGCGCGTGGTACCGGCGGTTTCGTCGACAATGGCCTGACGTCTGCCTAACAGACGGTTGAACAACGTACTCTTACCCACGTTGGGGCGGCCGACAATAGCTACTAAACTCATAACGGTTTCAATATTTAACAATTTGCATCGACCCGGATATCGCATCCGTATCGGCCCCCGATTGCGAGGGCGGTGCAAAGATAAGGCAATTCGGCGAATTGAGAAAGTTTTATCAAATAATTGATGCTCCCTGTCGGTTGTTTTGGGAAAAAATTATAACTTTGGAAGTTATAACAAGGTTATTTTTACAATATGAGTGTACCCGCCGTCAAGAAATCCACGTTGTATCCCGCCCTTATGGGGTTCTTTATCATGGGTTTTTGCGACATAATAGCCCCTATCACGGGTAAAATATCCGAACAATATGCCGAACATGCGTCCATAGTGAGCTTCCTGCCGTCGATGGTGTTTCTGTGGCTGCTGCTGCTGTCGACGCCGTTGGCCTCGATCGCCAACCGCCGCGGCCGCAAGTTCGTCGCTCTGATCGGATATGCGCTGACCGTGGCGGGACTGTCGATACCGTTCGCCGCGGGCAAGGGTTGCGATCTGATGTACTACTTCATAGGATTTGCACTTGTGGGCATGGGCAATACTGCCGTACAGGTTGCCGTCAACCCCATGTTGGCGATGATCGTCCCCGATGCGAAGATGACGAGTTACCTGACCATAGGACAGATATGCCGCAACATATCGATCATGCTCGTCGGGCCGTTAGTGCTGCTGTTAGGCGCCGACTGGTCGATGATATTCATCATATATGCCGCACTAACCGTCGTGGGTGCAGCCGCCATGTGGCGCTCGCCCCTGCAAGATGCCGCCGCAGGCGGCACGCGCGCGGTCAGTATGGCCGACTGCTTCCGTCTGCTCGGCAACAGCCGCGTAGCCATGTGCGCCATAGGCATTGGAGCCATTATAGCTTGCGACGTGGCAGTGGGTACGCTGTCGTCGATGCTTATCGACAACGACAGCTCGATCCTCACCTCGACAGGCTTCTACGGCTGCCGCATAGTCGGCACGATAGTCGGTGCAATGGTATTGGCGCGTTACTCGGAGCTATCGTACCTGCGTTGGAACATGTTAGCCGCACTCGCACTGACGCTCGCGCTGTTCCTCTGCCGTCAGGAGTGGGCGATATTCGCCGCCACCGGACTTATCGGCTTCACCTTCTCGTGCGTATTCGCCTCGCTCTATGCCGTGGCCACCAAGGCTGTCGAACCGGCACGGGCGAACGCCGTATCGGGGCTGTTGATAATGTTCATCTCGGCAGGCGCCGTATCAAGCCCTATCGTCAGTGCGATAATCCGTGCGGCGGGAGGTGCGGTAAACTACGGAGTGCTGTTTATGGCGCCGTGCCTGCTATACATATTATGGATAACATTCAAACTCGAACGTCGTGCGTAAACTCCTGCTCATACTGCTGTCGGCGGCAGCCGTATTCACGGTCGAAGCCCAGAATTACGCCGCTTTTTACGAGCGGGAGACCCGCCCTCTGCTCTCCACCGAGTGGGGCATAGGCATAGGGCCGGCATATACGGGAATCGAACCGCAGGGCATCGGCTCGGAGGTAACGCTCTCGCCGCATCTGTGGTTCGGCGGTTATATGGGCATGTCGCTTCTGATAGGCCGCTACTTCGCTCTGCACGGAGAGATCGACTACATGTTCGGCAATATCATGGCCGACAACGGAGATGTGCGGCATAAGGTAAAATCGCGTTCGATAGAGGTGCCTGTGATGATGTCGTATCGCGCATGGGATCGTTTGCGGCTCAATGTCGGAATCTCGATCGCGGCAATGGACCGTTCGCGGTATGTCGATGACAAGGGCAGCGCCATGGAGTTCGGAGCGGTGCAGCCGACATGGAATTTCATTGTCGGCGCGGGTGTAACGCTCGGACGGAGGCTGCTCATCGAAGCGCGTTACAAGCGTTCGCTGCAACGCACGCTCAACTATTTCGAGGGTTGCGAGTTTAATTCCGACTCTTACAGAGTATCACTGACTGTCGGTATATTGTTTTGACGAAATGGAAGAATCTATAACAAGAGAGATATTGGTTGAAGGGGTATCGACGCGCGATCTCTACGGCGCACATGGAGTCTACCTCGAACAGATAGCCGCACTGAACCCGCGGCTGAAAATCATCGCGCGCGGCGACAGCATAAAGGCGCTCGGATCGAAAGAGGATGTCGAGCGATTCGAGCAGAAGATGACGGCGCTCATCGCCTACTACACCAAATACGGGCACATATCGCCCGAGGTGATATCGCAGTCGTTCTCGGCAGGCATCAAGGAGCGCGCAGACGACGTCCCGGTTGCCGACAAGGATGTCATTGTCTACGGCAACAACGGCGTGGCCATACACGCACGCACTGTCAATCAGAAGCGATTGGTCGAATCGTATGCCGACAACGATTTGATATTCGCCGTGGGTCCGGCAGGTTCGGGCAAGACATATACGGCCATAGCATTGGCCGTCAGAGCATTGAAAGACAAGCAGGTGCGACGCATCATCCTGACGCGCCCCGCAGTCGAGGCGGGTGAGAAATTAGGCTTTCTGCCCGGCGATATGAAAGAGAAGCTCGACCCCTACCTGCAACCCTTGTACGACGCTCTGAACGACATGATCCCGGCGGCAAAGTTGCAGAAGTACATAGAGGAGGGGACGGTGCAGATCGCGCCGCTGGCCTATATGCGAGGCCGCACGCTCGACAACGCCTTCGTCATACTCGACGAGGCGCAGAACACTACCCTATCGCAGATCAAGATGTTCCTTACGCGCATGGGGCGCAATGCCAAGTTCATCGTGACGGGCGACGTGACGCAGATCGACCTGCCCCGCCGCTCCGACAGCGGCCTTACGCGCGCCATGACGACACTTGCCGACATTGAGGGCATAGCCTCTGTCGAGTTCGACAAACGCGACATAGTGCGCCACCCGCTCGTCAAGCACATCGTCGACGCCTTCGAGCGCAGAGATCGTATAGAAGATAGCCTGAAACACGATAAACAATAGATTATTAACCTTATAAAACATCAGTTATGGACAAGAATTTGAAAGCGTTGTCTCCGGCATTAGTCTGGAAACACTTTGCCGAAATAGCCGGCATACCGCGCCCGTCGCACCATGAAGAGAAGATTCGCCGCTATATTCTCGACTTTGCAGCCGCCCGCAGGCTCGAACACAAGGAGGACGAGGCTCACAATGTATATATATACAAACCGGCCACCAAAGGCATGGAGAACCGCAAGGGCATCATCATGCAGGCGCACCTCGACATGGTGCCTCAGAAAAACAACGACAAGGTGTTCGACTTCGAGAAAGATCCTATCGAGGCCTATATCGACGGCGAGTGGGTGACGGCCAACGGCACGACACTCGGAGCCGACAACGGCATCGGCGTGGCTGCGGCATTGGCCGTATTGGAGGACGAAGAATTGGAGCACGGTCCGATCGAGGCTCTGTTCACCGCCACCGAGGAGACGGGCATGGACGGCGCATTCGGGCTGAAACCCGGATTGCTCAAAGGCGAAATACTGCTCAACCTCGACTCGGAGACCGAGGGCGAGCTTTACGTGGGTTGCGCCGGCGGATTGGACGCCAACATAGAGTTCAAATACGCCGAGCAGGCCATCGAGCCTGCGTTCGCCGCATATCGTCTGACGGTCAAGGGCTGCAAGGGCGGTCACTCGGGCATACAGATCGTATGCCAGCGCGCCAATGCCAACAAATTGCTGTTCCGCCTGCTGCGACAGGAGTCGCTCGCCTGCGGTTTGGAGGTGGCATCGGTCGACGGCGGAGGCCTGCGCAATGCCATTCCGCGCGAGGCGACGGCCGTAGTGGTCATACGCGAGAGCGACAAGGCATTATTCGAAGCCAACGTGCGCACATTCGAAACTGTCGTTCGCAAGGAGTTCGCCGCCGTCGAAGACTCTATCTCTATCACGGCAGAAAAAACGGAGTGCCCCGCAGCGATCATTCCCCATGAAACGACATACAAACTCATACGCGCCGTCTGCGGCTGCCCCAACGGGGTTATCTACATGTCGACATCGATGCAGGGCTTGGTGCAGACCTCGTCGAATCTGGCGCGCGTCGTATCCGACGGCTCGACGATCCGCATACAGTGCCTGCTGCGCAGTTCGGTCGACACGCAGAAGGCCGAGTTGGCGGGCGGCATATCGTCGGTATTCGAATTAGCTGGCGCAGAGGTGCGCATGGAGGGCGCTTACAGCGGCTGGAACCCCGACATGTCATCGCCCATACTCCACACTATGATCGAATCATACGAGGCATTGTTCGGCCGCAAGCCCTCGGTAACGGCTATTCACGCAGGCTTGGAGTGCGGCATAATCGGCGCGAAGTATCCCGGCATGGATATGATCTCGTTCGGTCCTACGATCTGCTATCCCCACTCGCCCGACGAAAAGGTGGATATCGCCTCTGTCGAGAGATTCTACGACTTCCTGCTGCACACATTGCGTCACGCACCGTTGAAATAGATGAATACGACAGTAGATACGACACCCCTGCACACCGGCAACGGCGATACGAAATGGTTCGTCATCGTCAATCCCGTTGCCGGTTCAGGTTGCGGATTAATCGATTGGCCGCAGATATCCAAACTTCTGCGCGACAACGACATTGTCTGCGAACCGGTCTTCACCGAGCATAAGTGCCACGCCACCGAGCTTACGGTCGAAGCCGTCAACATGGGCTATCGCCACATTATCGTGGTGGGCGGCGACGGCACGATGCACGAGGTGGTGAACGGACTGTTCATACAAACGCAGGCCTCCCCGGCCGACGTAACCATAGCCGTGATAGCTGTCGGTACGGGCAACGACTGGATCCGCATGTATGGCATACCCAAACACTACTCGGAGGCCATACGCGCCATAAAGGAGGGATATACGTTCTTGCAGGATGTCGCCGAAGTCGACTACGAGGAGTCGCATTTCCGCCAAATGCGCTACATGGCCAATGTGGCCGGCATAGGCTTCGACGCCTCGGTCAACCACATATATCAGCACCTGAGAACAAAGGGGCAGACAGGCCGCGGCATCTATCTGTGGAGCATGGTGCGCGCCTTCTTCTCCTACAAATCGACAGGCGTAAAGGTGTGGGTCGACGACCGGCTCATATACAACAACCTGCTGTTCAGCATCGCCATAGGTATCGGAAAGTACAACGGCGGAGGTATGCAGCAGCTGCCGGCGGCCGTGGCCGACGACGGTTTGTTAGACATCACGATGATCAAACCGCTGCACTGGTGGCACCTGCTGTTCCGCCTGCGACGACTGTTCAACGGTACGATCTACTCCATCGGACACGTGATGCACGCGCAAGGCTCGAAGATACGCATCGAGTCGTCGCCCGAGATCCCTCTCGAAGTCGACGGCGAGTGGTTAGGCGTGAGTCCGTTCGAGTTCCGCGTTCGGCGGCAGGCCGTAAAGGTCATCGTCAACAAGGATTTCTTAAACAGTTCGACCAACCGTCAATAGTCCGGCAAATGACAACGTGCGGCCTCACCGGTGAGGCCGCACGTTGTCAATATACAGAAACCTTTTTTCGATTAGCCGAGCGCATAGCCGAACTTGTTAGGACTATGCCGAGGCGGGAAAAAGTGCAGGGAGTTGAACTTTTATATTGTGTTTTATCACTCCTCGGTTATCACCGTCTGGTCGATCACCACAGTCCAGTCGAACAGATCGGCAGCGCACTGCTGCTGGAAACGCGACATCTGCGAATATTCGGTCGTATCGGCCATTATAGCCTGCAAAAAGCTCTGCGTCGACGGATAATAGTTGTCGACCTTGTCGGCGAAACACTTGTAGAATGCATGCTGCGCATCGCGGTTCAAACCGTCGGGCAATACGCCTTGCGCCACAAGGTAGGGATAAGGGTATATGTTACGCATGTTGTGCGCATCGGCATCGAGCTGGTTGACAATCGTCGACACCACATACACCTCCACCGTGTCGCCCGCACCGGGCATCTCGATAAAAGTGGTATATACAGGATAATCGATCTCTATGGCGTCGGTCACGTCATCCGAAAATACATCGAACTCCTCATCGTTGAGGTTCTGTACATAGATCATGTCGCGATAGTTTCTCAACTCCTCACGCATCTGGCGACGTTCGTCACGCGACCACTTGTTTTTCGATGAACAGCCTACTATCGACGCCGCCACCGCAAGAATACCGATTGAAAGCAGAAACTTTTTCATTCAAGGATAAATTTTGGTTTATACGCAACCTCAGAGCAATAGCCGTGCCAACCGCACTTCGCCATTAAAAATATATGATGCTACTCGGCCTGCACGCCCGGTCTGTCGTTCCGACAAGCGTGCCTTGCACGCTCTGTTTGTCATTCTGAGGAGCGCGAAGCGCGACGTGAGAATCTCTCGTTATCGTAGTGTCATTCTGAGGAGGCCGCTTGCGGCCGACGTGAGAATCTGGTTGGGGGCGATTATTCCCTCTGTCCTGTCATTCTGAGCGAAGCGAAGAATCTGGTTGGGGACGACTATTATTGTTGCATTCTCGGGTGCAGAGATTCTCACGTCGGCCGCAAGCGGCCTCCTCAGAATGACTGGGTGCAACGCCCCACCTTGCCATTGCGAGCTGAAACAGTTTTTGTGCAAAGCAACATATAACTGCCTACCCTTTATACAGAAACACTTTCCGACGAGAAATCCACATCGAAGTTATGCTCTATCGTCTCTCCCGTATCCAAAACAAATGTGACGGTGAGCGTGTGCTGCTGCGCTGCGGTAGGTCGACTCTCCGTATTGAATGTTATATCGTTAGACAAATACATATCTCCGGGCTGTATCTCGGTAAGCGCCTTACAGAAATGCGACCGTGGCTCGCCGGTGTAATTGTTGCGTATATAGGGCATGTAGGAGTCGTACTCCACCATGAAAATATCGTCGAGCGATGCTCCTGCCGCATGTGCCGAGTCCCAATTCTCAGAGCTTGTTATATGTATCTCGTCTATGGCTTCGGCAATAGCCTTGGCTCCCGACCCTTCAAACCCATCATATTCTCTGCGAATGATGTATCCACCCGGTTTTAAATCTCCATACTTGACGCACAGATCGTAATATTTTTGATCGTTGTGTGAAACATATGCCTCTGCACCTGTATAATATATGCCATCGACATACAATAATGCGTTTGCTCTTTGGTTTAAAATATTTGCAGGAGCAGCAACTATTGATTCAATATTAATATATACAAACATGTACCCCGGTGATTTAAAATAGCGCAATCGACTCGTCGGTTTTATACACGCACCCAATGCCGTTATACAACAGCACAGATATATTATATATATAATTTTTGATTTCATCAGCGTTTAATTTATTATCAATGTTCTGAAACACCATGTATAGTTAAAACTATCTCCATCTCGATTTTCCATGAAATAATATATATATTCTGGTGAGATGTATGCCCCTACTACTATGGGATCAGGCGAATTGCCGCTATCCAAAGATTCGCAACCGGTAGTGATATTGAATAGGCCGCAGTAATACCACCCGTTGCTGCTGCCGTTTTCCCAACCGAAATTACAGTGGTTGAAATAATTGTTAGATTCCCAGTGATATTTACAACCGTCAATTACCCATGCATGGCCTTCATAGTTGGATTCCAATGCTCCGATAAATACCGGATGGCCTTTGCTTAAACTGTGGACTATCTTAGATTGGGTATCTTTGTCAAATCCAGTGTATTTATCGACATCGTAACCCAAT
>CAZEXJ010000036.1:0-11742 GCA_964516585.1 uncultured Alistipes sp. | reverse complement strand
GTCTGCGGCCGAAGAGCACTTTTCGGGACTCTCCTGCAAAATCCCGTGGAGAGTCATTTGTTTAGTCGGTGTCGAGATTCTCACGTCGCGTTCTTTCGAACGCTCCTCAGAATGACAAACAGAGCGTTCAAAGCGATATTCGGAATACGCGATAACCGTCCCATGCCCATCCGGAGCGAAGCGACCCAAGTCCCCTCCCGAGGGAGGGGTGTGGTGTGGGGTCAGAATTGTATAACGGCGCAAGCCGTCGCTTTGTGGTCGACATTTGTTTTCTCCCACGGCCGACGCGTCGCTTCTCCCTCGGAGTGACAAGGAGAGGTGTTGCAGGTTGTCATTGCGAGCCGAGCGCAGCGAGGCGTGGCAATCTCTTTGCTCCCGCCTCCGCCGGGTTTTGAGGGTGAACCGCAGTTTTCGGCCGATCGTGCGGATATATGCGATTTTATTCGTAACTTTGGGCTATGCCGAAGATACTCCCGCCCGGCAATGTCCAAATAAATTTGGCATTGCCCTCGCTTATTCGTAACTTTGGCTACGTATTAGGACACTCGAAAATACAGCTGCAACCATGACTGCAATAGACCATACCGCCTTTGAGTCCGCATTGAAAGCCTACAAAGAGTCTTTCGCCGAAAACTGGGAACTCGAAAAATTCAAATGGGAGGCGGTGGAATGTTTTCAAAACAACTGGGACATCGAAGCCGAAGACTTCGGAAAGATGTTCGAACAGGCCACTGCCAAATGCGAGAACCTCTTAACCGCCAAGCTATTCTTTCCGAGACGGATGATAATGGAATTTGCCCGGGTCGATTCCGAGGCCGTTCGCGATATGTTCAGACGGTTATACGACGAGAGCCAAGCGCTCGATCGGCGTGCAACGGAATTTATGGAGGCATCGGAAAAGATCAGAGCCAAATATAATACGGGAACTTGGAAACATGATTATCAAAGGATCAATGCCACAAGCACATATTTGTGGTTGAAATATCCCGACAAATACTACATATATAAACGCAGCATATACAAGGCCGTCGCCGAGTACCTGAAAAGTGACTATGCGCCGCATCAAAGAGAGTCGCTTTCGCGAGCGTACAAGTTCTACGACTCGATTCGCGCGCTGCTTCTCGCCGAGGAGGAGTTGCGAACAATGCTCAACGGCATAAATCGGTATTACCCGGATAACGAGCTAAGGACACTGACCGTCGATTTCGGATACTTCATCAGTCAAAAAGAGGGGCACAAACTCACTGCTGCCGACAAATCGCCGGCCATATCACATCACGAAACGGCCGGCACATCGGCCGTCGAGCCGCACAATTACTGGTGGTTGAACGCCAATCCAAAGATATTTCAATTCTCGTCAATGGCAGTCGGCGACGAACAGAGTTACACCCTGTACAACGACAACGGGCACAAACGTCGCATATATCAGAACTTTCTCGATGTACGGCCGGGCGATCGCATAATATGTTATGAATCGACCCCCGTAAAGCGCATCGTAGCGCTTGCCGAGATATCGGAACCGACAGACAACCAAAACATGTATTTCCGAAAGACCGAGTCGCTGGCTGATCCGGTAGACCTCGCCATGCTGAAAGATATCCCCGAATTAAGCCGAATGGAAGTTATGGTAAACCCGAACGGCAGTTTGTTCAAACTCGGCGAAAAAGAGTATGACTGTATAATGGATATGATCAGAGAGGCCAATCCGTTGCACAAGCCGGCAGAGATCGCCGAACCATACGACAATGCGAAGTTCCTCAACGAGGTATATATGTCGGCGGACGACTTGAATACATTGCAGGAGCTGCTCGAACACAAGCGGAACCTTATATTGCAAGGGGCGCCGGGAGTAGGCAAGACATACGCTGCCAGACGTATAGCATACACAATGATGACATGCATGGACGAACGGCGCATAGCGACTGTTCAGTTCCATCAGAACTATTCTTACGAAGATCTCATAATGGGATACAGACCGACGGAGAGCGGATTCGAGCTGCGCAAAGGCATATTCTACCAATTCTGCACCCGAGCTGCCAATGATCCCGACAACGCATATTTCTTCATAATAGACGAGATCAACCGCGGCAATATGGGCAAGATATTCGGCGAGCTGCTTATGCTGATCGAGAGAGAGTACCGCGGCACGAAAACGGCATTAGCTTATAACGGCGAGCAGTTTTATGTACCTGAGAACCTATATATCATCGGCATGATGAATACGGCCGACCGCAGTATAGCGATTATCGACTATGCTCTGCGCCGTCGCTTCGCATTTTTCGATATGCAGCCGGCATTCGAAAGCGAAAGTTTCAAAAACTACCTTGCCGCGATCGGCAATGATAAACTGAGCCGCATAGTCGAGACCGTTAAAAGCCTAAATCGCGAGATAGCGGACGACGACTCTCTCGGCAGCGGATTCATGATAGGGCACAGTTACTTCTGCAATCTGAGCGCAGGCGGCGACATAGACTCTCGACTGAATCAGACAATACGTTACGACATTATCCCGACATTGAGGGAGTATTGGTTCGACGACAAACAGAAAGTCGACAAATGGCAAACAGCACTAATCGGCGCATTGAATGACTGATTACCACGGCATACCCATACGCAACATCTACTACATGTTGGCTTATGCCTTTCGGACGCTCCGACAGAACAACTACGAAGAGATAGCTGCGGAGAAATTCGACCGAATAGAGGATATGTTCGCCGCGATACTCAACAGAGGCATATCGCAGCAGATCAAGCAGGGACTCTACCGACAATACGTTGCCCGGCAAGAGACTGCGACTGCACTGAAAGGCAAAATAGATATGACCCGAACGATTCGCTTAAAATTACAGCACAAGAATCTGCTCGGCTGCCAATATGACGATCTGTCGGAGGACAACATCTACAACCGCATATTGAAAACGACAGCCATGATACTGCTGTCATCAGATGCCGTAAAACCCGAACGGCGCAAAGATTTGAAGCGAACGACGGCATATCTCGCAACGGTATCGACCGTCGATCCCGCCTGCATTGCATGGAGCAGGCTGAAAACCGACAGAAGTAACCGCACATACACAATGTTGCTGAATATATGCTATTTCGTCATATCGGGCATGCTGCAAACCACCGTTGACGGGCGCTATCGCATGGCATCGTTCTCGGACGAATGCCTATGCGGACTGTATGAGAGATTCGTGCGAGAATATTACAAACATCATTATCCCGGACTGCAAGCCGCGGCGAGCAAGGTGGAGTGGCACATATCGGAGGGCTGCAACGATACGAAAATGTGGATGCTGCCGGAGATGATCACGGATATAACGCTGATGCACGGACGTAAGACGCTGATAATAGATACGAAATATTATTCGCACACGATGACCGAGCGTTTCGGGAAGCGGAAAATTCACTCAGACAATCTTTATCAGATATACGCCTATGTAAAAAACCGCGACAGGCAGCATACTGGCGACGTATCGGGCTTGCTGCTCTATGCCAAAACCGACGAACAGATCGCACCCGACGCAAGTTTCACGATGGACGGCAACCGCATAGGCATACGCACGCTCGATCTCAACTGCGAGTTCGAAGAGATAGGCAGGCAGCTCGACCGCATTGTACAGGAGACTTTCGACATCGCACCACACATATAGATATGGATCAACCGAAAATAGAGAGACTGCTGCGTCTTATGAAGATGCTGACGGCAAATACCACTCTTACGGTGGATGAATTGGCCGAGCGATTGGATATGTCGCGGCGAACGATATACAGATATATCGACACGTTCCGCGAAGCGGGATTCGTGATCAAAAAGAGCGGCGACCACATTCGCATCGACAAGGAGTCGCCGCACTTCAAGGACATCTCGCAGTTGGTGCACTTCACCGAGGAGGAGGCTGTGATACTCAAACGCGCCATAGAGAATATCGACGAAGGCAATCTGTTAAAACAGAATCTCAAACGCAAGCTCTATTCGGTATACGACAATCGTTCGTTAGCCGATACGATAGTCAAGGGCGGCAATGCTGCCAATATACACGCATTGATAGAGGCTATCGAGGAGCACAGGCGTGTCATACTGCACGATTACCGCTCATCGCATACGGGGTCGACGGGCGACCGCACGGTAGAGCCGTTCGCCTTTACCACCAACTACGTGCAGGTGTGGTGCTTCGACATATCGGACTGCAAAAACAAACTGTTCAGCACGGCACGCATAGGCCGCGCAGAGCTGCTCGACGACGAGTGGCAGCACTCCGACGAGCATAGCGAGGGTTACACCGACGCATTCCGCATAAGCGGCAGCCGCCGTTATCACATCGTACTCGAAATGGGAGTCATGGCGCACAACCTGTTGATCGAGGAGTTTCCGTTGGCCGAGCGCGACGTGACAGAGTGCGGCGACAACCGTTGGAGGCTGTCGACCGACATAGCCGACCTCAAAGGCGCAGGCCGGTTCGTAGTGGGACTGTTGAACGACATACGCATCATCGAATCAGAACCCCTGAAAGAGTATATAAGAGAGTATATTGCCACCTACGGCAATATCTGACGGAAAAGGCTGTAAAAATATTTTTCTCGAAAATTGCAACTGTGTCATAAGTTGTCATTCGATTGCGGTTACTTTGCATCATAAAACAAAAACGATCGCAATTATGGGAATCATCTATTCAATCCAGTGCAAACATTGCGGCACGCTAACAAAGCATTACAACGCCGCAGACATGGCAACCGTAAGAAGCTGCGAGAGACGTGGCCGCATACACGTCGAAACCGACTACGCCATACGCTGTCCGGCATGCCGGCACCGTCTGAACGACACCGAGGAGGAGTTTCTGGCACAGGTAAAAATGGAGGCGATGTGGCAGTAGCAGCAGGCGCGCCCGGCAAGAATGGCTGTCGAAAAGCGAGCTATTTGATAAAAAATATGGTTGTATAGCGGATAAAAAGGGGGCGAATTGCCTGCGTTCGCAAAAAAATCATTAAATTTGAGGGAATATTACACATCGGAAACATTATGGCAAAATTACAAGTGGGAGAGCCTGCTCCGTATTTCGCATCGACGACACAGGATGGACAAAAACTGACTTTGGACGACATCAAAGGCGGACGCACGATACTCTACTTCTACCCGAAAGACAACACCTCGGGCTGCACGCTCGAAGCAAAGAGCCTGCGCGACGGCAAGGAGCAGTTGGCCGGAATGGGGTTCCGCATCATAGGGGTAAGTCCCGACAGCGAGAAGTCGCACCGCAACTTCTGCGACAAGCACGAATTGAACTTCACACTGCTTGCCGACACCGATCGCAGCGTGTGCGAGGCCTTCGGGGTGTGGGTCGAGAAATCGATGTACGGCCGCAAATATATGGGTGTGGCGCGAACCACATTCGTCATCGATGCGGAAGGGCGCATCGAGAAGATATTCGACAAGGTGGATACCAAGAATCACTATCAACAGATAATCAAGGCATACGAGAACAAATAAAACAAGAGATAATCATGGCAGATAAACAACAGGTGAATGCAGACAAGCTCAAAGTGCTGTCTGCCGTAATGGACAAGATAGAAAAGGACTTCGGCAAGGGTTCGATCATGCGCATGTCGAGTCAGGCCGTAGGCGACATTCCCGTCATACCGACCGGATCAATAACGCTCGACATGGCGCTCGGCGTGGGAGGTTATCCCAAAGGCCGCGTCATAGAGATCTACGGACCCGAATCGTCGGGTAAGACCACGCTTGCGATACACGCCATAGCCGAGGCGCAAAAGGCGGGAGGCATAGCGGCATTCATCGACGCCGAGCATGCGTTCGACAGCTATTATGCGCAGAAGTTGGGCGTCGATGTCGACAACCTGCTCATCTCGCAGCCCGACAACGGCGAGCAGGCGCTCGAAATAGCCGACTCGCTGATACGTTCGAGCGCGATAGACATCATCGTCATCGACTCGGTGGCGGCGCTTACGCCCAAGGCCGAGATCGAGGGCGACATGGGCGATTCGAAGATGGGCTTGCAGGCACGACTCATGTCGCAGGCGCTGCGCAAGTTGACGGCAAGCATATCGAAAACCAAGACCGTCTGCATCTTCATCAACCAGCTGCGCGACAAGATAGGCGTGGTGTACGGCAATCCCGAGACCACGACCGGCGGCAACGCATTGAAGTTCTACGCGAGCGTGCGCATAGACATCCGCCGCACCGCCGTCATCAAGGACGGCGAGGAGCAGCTCGGTACGCGCACAAAGGTGAAAGTCGTGAAGAACAAGGTGGCGCCTCCGTTCAAGCGTGCCGAGTTCGACATCATGTTCGGCGAGGGCATATCGAAAATAGGAGAGATTATCGACCTTGGCGTAGATTATGGTGTCATCAAGAAGTCGGGATCGTGGTTCTCATACGGCGATAGGAAGATCGGTCAGGGACGCGACTCGGTTAAGGAGGCGTTGAAGAACGATCAGGCGCTTGCCGAAGAGGTGGAGGCAAAGGTTCGCGAGGCGATGAAGGCCGGCAAGAAGGAGTAACAAGCATATTATCAACAACGCAATAGGGTAGTTTACTATGAATTACACTGCCGAAGACGAATTATTGATTGGTCAGCGATGGGACGAACTGGTCGAATCATGCAAACGGGCGAAGATCTGCAAGAACGAAGGTGATTGGGACTTTATCCGACGGGCTTTTTTTCTGGCCAAAGAGGCGCATAAAGGTGTACGGCGACGCTCAGGCGAGCCGTACATACTGCACCCCATAGCTGTGGCAATGATCGTAGTGAACGAAATCGGACTCGGAGTGAAATCGGTCGTGGCGGCACTGCTGCACGACGTGGTGGAGGATACCGACTACACCGTCGAGGACATCGAGCAGTCGTTCTCGCCCAAAATTGCGTCGATGGTCGACGGTCTGACGAAGATGGCCGGCGTGTTCAACACCGAAGCCTCGCTGCAAGCGGCCAACTTCCGCAAGATACTGCTCACGCTGTCGGACGACGTGCGCGTGATAATCATAAAGTTAGCCGACAGGCTCCACAACATGCGAACGTTGGGAGCCATGCCGCTCAACAAGCAGATAAAGATCACCAGCGAGACGATATACCTGTTCGTACCGCTCGCTTATCGATTGGGATTATACGCCATAAAAACCGAGTTGGAAGACCTTTGCATGAAGTATCGCTTCCCGAAGGAGTATGAGGAGATAGCACGCAAAATAAACGACACGGAACCGGAGCGTCAGGCCTACATCGAAAAGTTTACGGCACCGATAGTGGAGGTGCTCGACCGCGACCACATCAAATACGAGATCTCGGCGCGCATAAAAAGCGTCTACTCGATATGGCAGAAGATGCAGCGCAAGCAGATATCGTTCGAAGAGGTCTACGACATCTTCGCCATACGCATCGTGTTTCAGGCGCTGCCGTTCCCGTCGGAGAAGACGCAGTGTTGGCAGATATATTCGTCGATCACAGACATATACACGCCGAATATGACTCGTCTGCGCGACTGGATCAGCATACCCAAGGAGAACGGTTACGAAGCGCTGCACTCGACGGTAATGGGTCCCGACGGAATATGGGTCGAGGTGCAGATACGCACGCAGCGCATGGACGACATCGCCGAACGCGGATTCGCCGCCCACTGGAAATACAAGCATGCTACCATATCGCAGGACGAGGACGAATTGGACAAGTGGTTGAAAAAGATACGCAATGCACTGAACGGCCCGACGGAGGATGCGATCGACTTCCTTGATAACTTTAAGTTATCGCTGTACACGCATGAAATAGTTGTGTTTACACCCAAGGGAAAGGCTTTGAGACTGCCCAATGGCGCAACTGCGTTGGACTTCGCATACGAGATCCACACCAACATCGGCAACCGCGCGATAGGCGCTAAAATCAACCATAAGATAGAACCTGTAACGGCACGCATCAACAGCGGCGATCAGATAGAGATCATCACGGCCGAGACCGCACATCCGAAAGCCGAATGGCTCGAAGTGGTAACGACGAGCAAAGCGCGGTCGTCGATAAAGAATTTCCTCAAACGCGAGCAGCAGAACAACATCGAACGCGGCAAGCAGATACTTACCCGGCAACTCGAACGCAGCAATGTCATGCTCAACGGACGCGTGTTGAGAAAAATCATGCCGGCCTACGAATGCCGCAACAAGGACGAGCTGTACAGCAAGATCGGAGCGGGCATCATATCGCTCGACAACCTCGATAAGTTGTTGAAGGAGAACGCCTCGAAAAAGATTCTCAAATTCTGGAAACTGTTTATTCCCGGCAGCGGCTCCGATCCCAGCATCGAGGAGGAGACCTCCGAGACGACGCAGACAGACGGGGCGCAGCAGGAGCCGGAATTCGTTATTGCGAAGTGCTGCAATCCCATTCCGGGCGATACGGTTGTAGGGTATCGCGATCCGGGGCAAAGCCGCATCATAGTACACAAATCCAACTGCGAGACGTTGACGAAACTCGCCGCGCAATTCGGCAAGAATATCGTCAAGGATGAGATCAAATGGTCGCAGCAGAAGGCCGTATCGTATCTCACGACGGTCGAACTGCACGGCATCGACCGCTCGGGAATCATACTCGATTTAGCCAAGATGATTACCGCCGATTTCAGCATAAATATGCGAACCATAAGTATCCAGAGTCACGACGGAATATTCGAGGGGACGATCGGGATATATGTTAAAAACACCGAGGATCTCAATGCCATACTCGACAATATTCGCAAGATAAAAGGTATCGAGAGTGTGAAACGAAACGCCTAATCAACAATTATGGATCTGATAATACTCATAGTGTTCGTTGCGCTGGCAATGCTCGTGCCCAACATCAAAGCTGCAAAAAAACAACAGCAGGCGGCAATGCCGGAGGACACGCCCGATGACGCGGCGGCGGCGGCGAGCGATAACGGCAACGCGTTGGAACCGCTATTAAGACAGCTGAGCGGCCAAGGCGGGAATCGAAGTGCCGCTGCGGACAACAACCCGAACAACAGGCAGACACATGGGCATAATCGCAAAAAGCACAACAAAGCGAAGTCCCGTATCGACAATCGTTCGACGACATCGGCCGCCAGCGACGATAGGCTCCCGCACCGAAATAGCCCGATCGGCAGCATCGACAAAACGGCAGAGGAGAATGTCGGCGATGTCACAGCCCCGATCGGTCGCGGCAACGATGGCGCAAATGGACTGTCGGAGGAGTTCAATCTTCGCGATGCCGTATTGTACTCGGAGATACTTAAACCAAAATTCGACAATAACGATTAAACGACACACAAATGGCAACGATTTTTTCACGCATCATAGCCGGAGAGATTCCGTGCTATAAAATCGACGAGAACGAGCGATATTTCGCCTTTCTCGACATCAACCCGCTGACCAAAGGACACACGCTCGTCGTCCCCAAACGCGAAGTAGACTACATCTTCGACCTCGAAGATGCGGAATTGCAGGAGATGATCGTTTTCGCAAAACAGGTAGCAGCAAAAATCAAGAGTAAAATAGAGTGCAAAAAGGTTGCAATGGTGGTTTTAGGACTCGAAGTTCCTCATGCGCACATACACTTGATCCCCATGAACAACGAAAACGATGTCGATTTTCACAAAAATAAACTGATTTTAACTCCCGAAGAGTTTACGGAAATCGCAGACTCGATCGCAAGGCAATAGGGCAATCAGACAAAATATACCATTAATTTATAGGCAGATAGCAGATATCAACGCTATCTGCCTTATTGTTTTTTAACATAATATATTCGACAAGCGATTCAGAAAATATTTTACATCGGTAATTTTCCGCATTATCCAAAATGTAAAATATTCCCGCCTTGTTATTTACATATGTAACAGAAATATTTGTTTGACACATGTTCATATTATACATTTGTAATTCAACAAATCTGTCGACAAATGTTAACAGTTACAATGATACCGGGTAGGGTAGTAGCCTATATAGTCGCCCAGAATATACCGAAACCAGTAAATCAATTAACTAAACTTTTAAATATTCATCATTGATAATCACCACAGTTACGAGTAATATATAAAGCGCAATGATTGTTAATATTAAGGCTTTGCGTATATATCGTCCCGGTAGCGCGATTTACGGGTATTATGACATGTATTTCGAATATAACCAGCGTTTTAATATCGTATATTTAAACCTAATTACAATGTGCAGATTTTCGCCGGATTTAACCATAAATACGGTTATTACATTTGTAAACATTGTTAACACTTCAATCGTTATCACAATTGTAAAATTATTTTGTTTACAAAAATATATTGATTATATTTGTAAAAATTATCGGAAATGACCTCGAAATTGAATCAAATACTCGAAAGCGAGCATTTAACTGCAACCAAACTCGCCGAGATACTCGAAATACAGCCATCGGGCATCTCTCATATTTTGCGCAACCGCAACAAGCCGAGTTACGATTTCGTCGTAAAACTATTGCGCCGCTTCCCGCGCATAAACCCCGATTGGTTATTGCTCGACTCCGGGCAGATGTACCGTGACGATAAGCCGACCGCGGCGCCGGCCGAAACGCAAACGCCAAAGCCTGCTGCGACAGAAAACACATTGTTCGATTCGCTAACCGCGAACACCTATAATAATATGGAGCGTGCTGCGGATTATTCACAAACCGCCGACTCGGCAGAACAGCCTCGGCAAACATCGTACAGCTCCAAAGAGATCGAGCGTATAGTCATATTCTACACCGATCAAACCTGCGAATGCTATAAAAATCGATAACAGACGACTGTAACTGCGCGATCCGGGAAACGGGTATTCGCCGACTCGCTCTCAGAGTATTCCTCGTTTGCCGATTCAGAGCATTTTACTTGTTCCCGCATCTTCCGTTATCTTACGTTATGGAGACGCCAGAAATAGTCAGGAGCCTGTATTATCAAATGATGTATCCCGTATAATCAATTCACCGAAAGCCGTCTACCCCATTATATTACATTTGTCGTAATATGTATATTATGTTAAATAAAGTTGGGTTAATACAAATATGGAATGTAGATATTGAGTATACGGGCACGACTGCAAAATCCGGTGGGACGATAAAATATCTATGCGAAAATGGGTTTAAAATATGAAGAATGGGATGTCGCTAACGCAGCGGAACTGATTTCTGAAAGTCTTGACTTTGGCATTGAAACTCTCAATTGAGACTCCCACGTCGCGTTTTTCAAACGCTCCTCGGAGTGACAACATGTGGCGCTGCTCGCTGTCATTGCGAGCCGAGCGAAGCGAGGCGTGGCAATCTCTTTTCCGAAAAAATTTGGTATTTGGAACGCTATCTCCTCCGGTCTGCCATTCTGAGGGACAACTATTTGCGACGTGGAAATCTCATTTCCGCCGATGTGTCATTCTGAGGAGCGTTCTGTGAACGCGACGTGAGAATCTCTGGTTGGGGATGATTATTTCCTCTGTTCTGTGTGGATAGAGACTCCCACGTCGCGTTTTTCAAACGCTCCTCGGAGTGACAGACTTAGTATGCAAAGTGCACATCTCGGGCATGCCCAACCGTGGGAGTCTCTGCGCTCGGCATGACAAATTAAGAGATTGCCACGCCTCGTTACACTCGGCTCGCAATGACAGAGTGCAACGCCCCTCCTTGTCATTCTGAGGAGGCCGCAGGCCGACGTGAGAATCTCATTTGGGGACGATTACTCCACTGTCTTGTCTTGGATAGAGACTCCCACGGTCGAAGCTGCGCT
>CAZEXJ010000035.1:0-2897 GCA_964516585.1 uncultured Alistipes sp. | reverse complement strand
AATGCTCAAATAAATTTGGCATTGCCCTCACTTATTCGTACTTTGGCTGCGCCGAAGATACTTCCGTTCGGCAATGCTCAAATAAATTTGGCATTGCCCTCACTTATTCGTACTTTGGCTGCGCCGAAGATACTTCCGCTCGGCAATGCTCAAATAAATTTGGCATTGCCCTCACTTATTCGTATCTTTGAAGAACGAAACAAGATTTACATTATGAAGAGACTTTGTATCATATCGATTGCCGCGGCGCTTTGTTCAGCCGTGAGTGTCATGGCGGAACAACCCTCGGCTGTGGTGCCTAATTACGACCTTGCCGAGCGTTTCTCGCCCAACAAACTCTACCGCATGGTGCCGCAGACGCGTGTGGCTCCGCAGTGGTTCCGTTCATCATCGAAATTCTGGTATTGGTGGCGCACGCCCGAGGGGACGAAATACTATGTAGTCGATCCCTCGAAAGGCACGCGCGACGAGTTGTGGGACATGGCCTCGCTTGCCGCCCGCATAACGGAGATAACGGGCGATCCGTTCGATGCCGGGCATCTGCCCATAGCCAACATGGAGCTTCGCGACGACCGCTGCATGCTGTTCGACATCGCCACTTCGATCGAAGAGCCCGACGAGAACGAGGACGGCACGCCGAAGACCGATGGCAGCAAACGGAAAAAGACCTTCCACTTCAGCTGGGACATGCAGACGCAGCAGCTCTCCGAGTTGGAGGAGCGCGAAAAGCAATACCCCGATTGGGTCAATCTCTCTCCCGATGGCAGCAAGGCCGTCTACGAGCGCAACTACAACCTCTGGTACATGTCGGGTGAGGATGTCGAGAAGCTGCGCCGCAATCCCAAAGACTCGACCGTCGTGGAGCATCGCCTCACTGTCGACGGCACGGCCGACTACTCGTACAGCTGGTATGAAGACAGCGTGACGCAGATCGATACGGCCGAGCGTTATGCCGTCGATCTATACTGGTCGCCCGATTCCCGCCGCTTCGCTGTGGTGCGCAACGACGTATCGAAGATCGACAATCTGTGGGTTATCGACGTGTTGTCGGAGCCGCGCCCTAAGTTGCAGAGCTACAAGTATCAGATGCCGGGAGAGGAGAGCCCCGTGGCGCACCTCGAACTCTTCGACATGCAGGATTTGTCGCGCCGCGAGATAGCGGTCGATGCCTACAAGGATCAGACCGTATATATTTGCGAGCGTACACCGCTCCACCGCGACACTTACGACAAACCCGTGCGAAAGATTTGGTCGGGCGACAACGACAGGTTTTATATCCAGCGTCAGAGCCGCGACATGAAACGCATCGATCTCTGTGCCGTCGATGTGTCCTCGGCCGAGTGCAGCCAAATCGTACACGAGCAAATGAACACCTCTATCGAGTCGCGCGAGCCGGTGCTTGTCAATGGCGGAGCCGATATAGTGCAGTGGTCGGAGCGTACAGGCTGGGCGCACCTCTATCTCTATTCGGCCGACGGCAGCCTGCGTCATGCCATAACCTCGGGCGACTGGCATGTGAGCGACATCGTGCGCATCGACGACGCAAGCAAGGTGATTTACTTCATTGCCACAGGTTATGACAAGGCGGAAAATCCCTACTACAACCATCTCTTCCGCGTCAACTACGACGGCAGCGGCCTGCGCCGGATAGACCCTGCCGACTACAATGGCGCATTCTCCGTTTCGGATGACGGACGCTACTTCACCACGACCTATTCGCGTGTCGATACGGCGCCCGTATCGGAACTCTACACGACCGACGGCCGTCGCGTGATGCAGCTCGAAGAGGTCGACCTGACACCCCTCACGGATATGGGCTACCGGTTCCCCGAGCGCTTCACGGTCAAGGCCGCCGACGGCGTGACCGACCTCTACGGCGTGATGTACAAGCCTTTCGATTTCGATCCGGCGAAGAAATACCCCATAATAGAATATGTATATCCCGGTCCGCAGACCGAGGCTGTCAACGAGTCGTGGAGCATCGGCATGAACCGCATCGACCGCTTGGCGCAGATAGGCTTCGTCGTCATCACTGTGGGCAACCGCGGCGGTCATCCCGACCGCTCGAAGTGGTACCACAACTACGGTTACGGCAATCTTCGCGACTACGGACTCAAAGACAAGGTGGTGGCCGCACAGCAGCTTGCCGCACGCTACCCGTTCATCGACATCAACCGCGTCGGCATCCACGGCCACTCGGGCGGAGGCTTCATGTCGACGGCCGCCATACTCATGTACCCCGACTTCTTCAAGGTCGCCGTATCGTGTGCCGGCAACCACGACAACCGCATCTATAACCGCTGGTGGAGCGAGAAGCATCACGGCATAAAGGAGGAGGTGTCGGAGCAGGGCGATACCACGTTCGTCTACAAGATCTCTACCAACCCCGAGCTGGCATCGCGCCTTAAAGGACATCTGCTGCTCGTTCACGGCGACATGGACGACAATGTGCACCCCGGCAACACTATCCGCGTGGTCAATGCGCTTATCAAGGCCAACAAGCGTTTCGATATGCTCATTCTGCCCGGTCAGCATCACGGCTTCGGCGCCATGAACGAATACTTCTTCTGGAAAATGGCCGATTACTTCGCCGAACATCTTCTCGGCTCGTCGCAGCACGACATAGATATACGTCAGCTTAATAACGACCTGTAATTTTTTTCGTGAAAAGGCGTCATTTACTTCGCCTCGTTCGAATCGGCAAATGGGCAGTACGCCAAGTACAGCCCATCTGCGGATTTTTCACGTGCGGCTTGTAACTGACGCCTTTTGACGAAAAATATGGTCGTGGTGCTTCGGAGGTTTTCCGTGAAAAGCGGCATTCTACTGCCGCGCACTTGCTCGCCCGAATGGGAAATACGTTCAGCAGGCGAGAGCAATGTGTGCTTGCATACATT
>CAZEXJ010000034.1:0-8305 GCA_964516585.1 uncultured Alistipes sp. | reverse complement strand
TATGATAAAGCGAACGATATATACGGCAGCAGTCGTGCTCGCCATGGCGGCAGCGGCTGTTTCATGCCAGAAGGACGCCGATTTGGAGGCTCCCGCCCCCGCGCCTGCGCCTGTCGACGACGGTTATGTGGAGCTTACGTTAGACGCCAAGGTCTCGCAGATCGACGAGCAGAGCCTCGCCACCCGTGCCGTCGACCCCGACGGCGGCGGCGTGCAGAACATCACCCTGTTCTGCTTCGATGACTACGGACTGTTCATAACAACCGCCACCACCGAACTCACAATGAAAGATGAGTGGTCGGGAACATTCACCACAAAAGTGCCCACGCACACCCGGCGTATACATTTCGTGGCCAATCAGAACCTGAGCAACTTCAACGAGCAGTCGTTCATCAACAAGTCGGAGGGCGAGGTCATGGTCATGATGGAAGGCTCGGCCGGCCACATGATCTACTGGGGACACTTCCAGTGCGATAACAACAAAAAATACACCGAGGGCGAAAACGCAGGTAAGATAAAGCCTATCGACGTACAGTTGAAAGAGACGTTGGCATACGAAGCGGAAAACGGCGAGACGAAATACCACCCTATAACGCTGCTGCGCAACCACGCGCTTATACGTGTCGCCAATCCGACCATAGACAATAACGAGGCTCTCAATTTGACGGGAAACGGCGCTTTCGAGGTGACGGGTATGGCAGTGTACAACATCGTCGCATTCGGCACCGTGTGCCCCTACCACCCCACAAAGGGTTTCAACTTCACCACAGACGACTGGTACGCCAGCGACTTCGTGACAATACCTCTGCGCAACGACAAGCAGAGTGACATCACGGCCGTGACGACCTCCACCAGCCAGTATATATTCGAGCAGAGGAACACCTCCGACGACCCGGTAAGCGTCATCCTCCGCGGACATGCCAATGGTCAAACCGCGGCCGACGACCTCTATTACCGCGTGATGCTCATCGACCGCGACGGCAACTACTTACCCATACGCCGCAACTTCCGCTACAACCTCACGATCGAAGGCGCCCTCTCCTACGGACAGCCCACCTTCGAGCAGGCATTGACGGCGCCGGCAACCAACAACGTGTGGATATCGATCTCCGACGACGTGAACGAGGTGGAGAACAACAAATATATACTCAGAGTCGACGAGACCTTCCGCGTGATCGACGCAGCCGAATTGGAGGCGTTTAAATCGTACACGTTCCACTACTCCGTAACGAGCAAAAAAAGCGATATAGACCCGGTGGCCGACAAGCCCGAGGTCAGCTGGATCGACAACGATGTTGCGGCATCGTCGCTCGGCGGAGATTTCAAAGTCAACGAAGCAGATCATAAGGTCGGCGACGGCACTATCGTCGTCACGCCGCGCGCCATGGGCGACAACAACAAGTTGGAGGGCACCATACTCGTCAAGCTCGGCCTGTTGCAGCGCAAGATCAAGGTGGTGCTTGTCAAGGAGCAGGAGTTCACCCCCTCGTGGGTCAGCACGGCCATATTCGGCAAATTCGACGATGTGGATCTGAACGACCGACCCCACGTGTCGCTTATGTTCACCATACCCGACGACTGCCCCGAGGAGCTGTTCCCGATGAAGGTCTACATCACCGTATCCGACTTGGATGTCCGCAGCGAGGCGGGATTCCCGCTGCCCGTGATAACCAAGAGCGACCCCGAGTGGGCGGAGAGTTGCAGCGGCGACTACCCCGACGAGCTTAACAAAGCCCAATACAAATATGTATACACTGTCGAGCAACCCGGCAAGCAGCGCATCTATTTCGAGAGCATATTGGGACAGGATCCCGAGACCGTAGGCCAGAAATGGCTCTACTTGGAGGCGAAACACTTTGCTACAATGCGCCGAAGCTACACCTTCTCCGATACCCGCAACGCCATAATGCTGCGCAACACGAAGCGTTACCGCGCAGCAGGCGCCACAGACACGCAGGCTGAAGAGGACTGGGGATGGAGTGCGCTCGACGAATATATCTACTACCTCCGCGTGCCGCAGAAGACGGGCGCCGATGTGACATTGGAGATGTGGCTGCGAGAACGTACAGGCGACGGTATTCAGGATTTCGATGAAATCACACTGATCGATGCCACACAGAAAGACGAGTTTTTGTTCTACTCGAAAAATCTGACCAATTACAACGCCTTGACGGGCGAGGTAACCGAGCCTGATGTCATCTTCCAGCGATACAACGAAATGGCACAAGCTTGGCAGGAGAAGCAAAACGATGCCGGCGGCCGCATGATGATGTTCAAGCCGATAGAATATGATCGGCCTGAGACACACGAAGAGTTCGGCAAATACAAGATGTATTTGTATACCAACTGCCCCCGCAGCGCCGAGCCGGTGCGTATATCTTCAAACCTCAACTGGCAGCCCGCGGTATCGACAGTGGCTCCCTACGACGACAGAGGTGCCGACGGACTCTACGGCGGACGAATATACCGCAGCTTTATATTCGAGGTGGTCAACTACACACCCTTCCGCTTCGGCGCACGCGTACGCTATGACGGCAAAGAGTGGCAAGGCGAAGAACCTGCCGGCCGCTATGATTACCACAATGGCATTACGCAGGACAACGAAGTGCCTGAGGTAGTTACGCCGCTCACATTTAGCTACGAGCCGGGAAAGACGGTCGACATATCATTCGACGTGACAAGCTTCGAGGGTCCCGACAGCGATAACGACGCTACCACCAGCACGGGCGGCAGCGGCTCCCTTGACGATCCCACCCAAGCCCCCACTGAGACGGTCAGCCCCTTCGGACGTGAGTTCGAAATATATATCGATGCGCCCATGTTGGAGATCGACGAGACTCGTTTGGCCGGCTACAAACTGAACAACGACAAACTGAAAGCCGATCCCTCGGTTCCCGGTCGCTTCATCTACACCGTCAATGCCGATCGTGAGGCGGAACGTGCGTTCGGCACAGACACGGCCTTGAACGTAGACAACTCGCCCGAGGACCCCAACCAAGCGGGCGAGCGCAAGACGCTGCCGTTCAAAGTAAGGACAGACTGCGTAGCCAGCGCAGGCGACATAGTCATCTCCTCAAACGAGGAGCAGATAGTCTTCTACAAAAAGACTTTCCGCGTCGCCAACGAATCGATCAAGGGTAAGATTCAATGCCACCACACCGACGGCACAAATGAATATGTCGATATACAACCCGATGAGTTCGTCGCATTCGAGCGCGGCGGCAACCTGAACCGTATCGGCGCCGTAGTAATTGGCACGGATGGACAGTTCGAATTGCGTCTGCGCAAGGAGTACGACTTGCAGTGGACAGGATACAAGGTGGCATTCCACTTCGAGCACAACGGACACCTTCACCATGCCATATTCAACTCTTTGGCCGACCTGTATCAACATGTGGTGGTGGAGCAGAAACCGGTCATACTCAAAAAGGAAGAGTTTACTCTCTAAATCGTCCCTCACCGCACGAACAAACGAACAAACGAAAAACTCCGACCGTGTGACGCTCGGAGTTTTTCATCGAAAAGCCATACGAAACATGAAAACTATGCACCATACCTTTGCCGCAGGCCTACTCGGCTTTGTTTGCTTTGCCGCAACCGTTTGTGCTGCAACGACCGCATGCTTCGCCGCAAGCGCGTGCGCTGCGACGAGTGCTTGCGCTGCGACGAGTGTTTGCGCTGCGACGAGTGTTTGCGCACAGCCGCAGCAGCCGGCCGCACAGGCGTTCCGCCTGCCCGACATACCCGCCACGCTCACAACGCCCGAGCAGCGCGCCGAATACCTCACGCTGCACTACTGGGATCACTTCGACTTCGCCGACACCACGCTCATCTCTCGTCCCGAGATCACCGAGCAGGCATTTGTCGATTTCATCAGCATACTACCCTACTCGCCCAAGCCGCAAGCCGCCGTCGACACCCTCGTCAACCGCACGTTGGCCGCCGAGCCGATGTTCTATCATTTCGTATCGCTCACCGACAAGTATCTCTACGAACCCAACTCCCCGATGCACAACGACGAGCTGCACATACTCGTGCTGCGTGCGCAGGTCGGCAATCCCCGCATAGCGGAGATCGACAAGATGCGCCCGCGCCACCTGTTGGAAATAGCACTCAAAAACCGCCCGGGCAGCGTGGCCGAGGACTTTGCATTCACCTGCCGCGACGGCAGCCGCAAACGCCTCTCTGAGATCGATGCCGAATACATCGTGCTCTACTTCAACGACCCCGAGTGCGAGGAGTGCCGCCACATGAAAGAGCAGCTCGCCGCATCGCCGGCCGTAAACGCCATGATAGAGTCGGGGCGCCTCGCTCTGCTCTCCGTATGCGTCGAGGGCAAGACCGCCGCGTGGGATAAGGCGGCCGTCCCCGCCAGCTGGATCGACGGCTGCGACGCCGGACAACTGCTCACGCGCGACTTGGTCTACGACCTCAAAGCCATACCCTCGCTCTACCTGCTCGACCGCAACAAACGCGTCATACTCAAAGATGCCCCGTTAGAGCGCATCGAATCCCACCTCACCGAAACAGGACGCTAAAATCGTGTATTGAGACTCCCACGGTCGGGCTGCACCCTCCCTCGGAGTGACATAGTGCAACGCCCCACCACTGTCATTCCGAGGAGCGCGCCTGTCCCCACTATGTCATTCTGAGCGAAGCGAAGAATCTGGTTGGGGACGATGTGCGTGGCCGATAACCCGCCCGTATTGTCATTCTGAGCGAAGCGAAGAATCTCTTGCATGAATGTGTAAATGAGATTCTCACGTCGCAACTGCGTTGCTCCTCAGAATGACACGCAGGCAATCAATAGCCGAAGATGTCGGAGGTGGTTACCAGCTCCACTTCGGCAATGGTGCGCAGGAAATCCATGTCGATATCGTCGGGATCGCCGAGGATAATGTAGGTGTAGCTGCTGCCTGCTACATGCGCCTTTTGGTAGGCTATGATGTCGTCGATCGTGAGATCGGGCAGAGCCTTGTAAAGCGCCTTGTTGCGATCGGCGGAAAGCCCCTTGCGGCGGTTGTCGATATACTTGTTGATGACTCCCATGCCGGTGGTGCGAGAGGCCTGCAACTGCTGCAACAGCGACTGTTTGGCAAGATCGAACGCAGCCTGCGATACGGGCATGTCGTTGATGATCCGGTCGAAGGCCTCGACGGCCTGCGGCATCTTGTCGTTCTGTGTGGCGATGAACGCCATATAGTAGTAGGGATCGTCGGCGTAACGTCCCTCGGCCATATATGCATCAGCCGAATAGGCAAGGCTGCGCGCCTCGCGCATCTCCTGAAAGACTATGGCGTTCATGTTGCCCGAGAAATACTCGTTATAGAGTCCTATGACGGCATCGTTATCCGCAGAGAACCGCTCGCCGCGGTTGGAGTATTGACGATAATAGATCTGCTTGGCATCGTATGGCGCCACGATGATGCGGTTGGCGGGCGTGAGGGCGTATGCGTAGCGCACTTCCAACGGTTTCACGGCGACAGGCTCGGCGGGCATACGGTGATGCTTCGCAATAAGCGCCTCGACCTGCTGCTGCGAGGCGGGACCGTAATAGGTGATCTCGTGTTCGTAGTCGAACATGTGTTTGATACGCCCGACGAGATCGTCAGAGTTCATGGCCGCGATCTGCTCGTCGCCAAGAGTCATCTTGCGTACAGCCTCGGCGCCGTACATGGCGTAATTGGTCAGCGCGTAGAAGTTGGCGTTTTGGTTGAGCTTGGCATTGGCGCGCGACTTGAACAGATCCTGCTTATATTCGGCCAAGACACTGTCGTCGCCTTTGAGATCGCGGATATACTCCTCGGCCAAGGCCAACGCCTCGTCCATATGCTCCTGCAAACCGCCGATGTAGAGGTACATAGAGTTGGCCGAAGCGCCTACCGAGATCGAACATGCCATGTTGTAGAGCCGGCTCTGGATCTCGGCCAACGACTTGTCGCCGGTGCCGAGCAGGCGCATATACTCCGTGGCAGGCTCGATGAAGGGATCGTAGTGCGTACCCAGATCGACGCGGTAGAATACCTGAAACAGATCGTTGATCTCGTTGCGCTTGTAGAGCAACTGCACGCCCTTGCCGAGCGACGATACGGACATGTCGCGATCGAAATCGACGAACTGAGGTTCGAGCGGCTCGACCTCGGCCGACTGTATGTCGACAAGGAACTGCGAAGCGGCATCGCGATTGGTATCGATAGGCGTTATCTGCGGCTTGTCGATCTTCTTCTGCGCAGTGTCCTCGCCCTGCAACTTGTAGATAACGGCATAACCCCCGGCCGACATATTGTCGTTCACCCACGATACGATGTCATCTTTGGTTATCTTGGCTATGCGGTCGAGCTGCTCGACCTGCGTCTGCCAGTCGATGCCGTTGATAAATGAATTCTTGAATAGCATGGCGCGCATGCTGTTGCTTTCGCAGTAGCTCATATAGGCACGTTTGTAGTTGGCTACCGTGGCCTCTATCAGCGATTCGTCGAACTCTCCGCGACGCAGTTTGTCGACCTCGGCCAATAACAGGCTGCGCACCTCGTCGAGCGTCTGCCCCTCCTTGGGATATCCGGCCAAACACATGGTGCTGTAATCGGTGAACATCTCGACATAAGCCTCGGCATCGAGCATCTTCTGTTTCTGCGTGATGTCGACGTCGATCAAACCGCATTTGCCGTTGTTGAGAATCGACGATACGAGCGATGCGATATC
Source organism: uncultured Alistipes sp. (assembly GCA_964516585.1). Classification (GTDB taxonomy): domain Bacteria; phylum Bacteroidota; class Bacteroidia; order Bacteroidales; family Rikenellaceae; genus Alistipes. The sequence continues at coordinate 1,603 of CAZEXJ010000034.1, read as the reverse complement.
GGAATCCTCGACAGACGACGCTCCTGCGAAAGGCCATGCAATGGCAAGAAACTCGGCATCGTTGCCGTAGACGGTCTGTTCGCGCGGCGAGAGGATAGGCTCCTCGCTCCGGATGTTGAGTGCGGGAATATCTTCGGCCGGCTTCATGTCGCCGAAGTAACGATCGATCGTGCGGATCATCTCGTCGGGATCGAAATCGCCCGACAGACAAATGGCCATGTTGTTGGGCACATAGTAGGTGCGATAGTAGTCGACGACGGTGGTGATCGACGGATTTTTCAGGTGCTCCGGCTTGCCGAGCACAGTGTGCATGCCGTAGGGGTGGTTGGGGTACAGCATCTCCAACATCTTGTAGAATACCTTGGTGCCGTCATCGGTGAGCGACATGTTGTACTCCTCGTAGATAGTCTCCAACTCGGTGTGAAAACCGCGAACGACGGCATGTTTGAAACGATCCGACTGTATCTTAGCCCAGTTCTCGACCTGATTCGAGGGTATATCCTCCGTGTAGACCGTCTCGTCGAACGATGTCCACGCGTTGGAACCCGATGCGCCGATTGCCGCCATCAGTTTGTCGTACTCGTTGGGTATGGCTATCTTCGAGGCGATATTGGATATGCTGTCGATACGGTGATATATTTCGCGCCGCGCAGTCTCGTCCTCGGTGCGGCGATACTCCTCGAAGAGCTGCTCGATGCGGTCGAGCAGAGGTTTCTCGGCGGAATAGTCGGAGGTGCCGAACTGCTCGGAACCCTTGAACATAAGGTGCTCGAAATAGTGCGCCATGCCGGTGGTCTCCAACGGGTCGTTCTTGGCGCCGACCTTCACTGCGATATAGGTCTGAATGCGCGGTTTCTCGCGATAGACGGTCATATAGACTTTCAGGCCGTTGTCGAGCGTATAGATGCGCGATTGCAACGGATCGCCCTCGACACTGCGATAGGTGTACTGTTTGTCGTCCGATTCGGCGGGCTTGGCTGCCGCTACGGAAGGTAATGCCGTGCAGAGCAAGAGTATCGGCAAAAGCAGTCGTTTCATAATATTGAAATTTAAATTCGTAATCTGCTATCAAAGATAGACAATTAAATGCAAACATTACATTATCCGCAAAAAAATCGTCACCTGTCGCCGCTATCCGCCGGCCATGTCGGAGACCTCGCCCGACAAGCTGCGATATGGCATGTGCGAGTCCGCCGGAGAGTCTCTCCGCCGGCCGGATATTTAAAGCTCCTACGGGAAAAAACGCGAAAAACTTTGCAGTTTCAAAAAAACATCGTATATTTGCACCTCGAATTCGCGAGGATTCCCCATCGGTTGCAGCTGCGGCCGTGGGACCTACGGGATGTAGCGCAGTCCGGTTAGCGCACCTGCTTTGGGAGCAGGGGGTCACAGGTTCGAATCCTGTTATCCCGACAATACGGCTCTCACAACTGCTTCGAAGACGGCCTGTTACGAGGCAATTGCAAGCGGTAAACAGCCGTAGGTTTTAAATGTTTGTGCGGGATGTAGCGCAGTCCGGTTAGCGCGCCAGCTTCGGGAGTTGGAGGTCGCTGGTTCGAATCCAGTCTCCCCGACATCGCAAGGCAGTCGAGAAATCGATTGC